>CAXNDZ010000027.1:0-15936 GCA_964201225.1 Chitinophagales bacterium
TGAATACAGATGATTTGGCTGGCTGCGATGCTGCCATTACCTTATGTGATCATTTGATTGCAAGAACTGGAACGATTGTATTGAGTAGCCAGCAATTAAGTGGGCGAACCACCAGTGTTTACGCACCTATTCATATTTGTATCGCTTACTCGCATCAATTGTTATTTGATGTTTCAGATAGTTTGGCGCAGTTCAAAAAGGAAGCAGATGTAATCCCGAGTATGATTAGTTATGCCACGGGCCCTAGTCGTACAGCAGATATTGAAAAAACCTTGGTAGTGGGGGTACATGGTCCAAAAGAAGTGTATTGTTTTTTGGTTGACAAATTAATGGATTAGGCAATTCGTATTATAAAAATTGGTTTTTAAAGCCCATTTACATGGAATTAGCACACGGTAAAAAATTATATTTCCTTTCTGATTTCCATTTAGGAGCACCGAATGCAATCGCTAGCCTGGAGAGAGAACAACAGTTGGTGCAATTTCTTAAACAGGCCAAAGCAGACGCAGCAGCTATTTTTATTGTTGGTGATATTTTTGATTTTTGGTTTGAATACAAAACAGTCGTTCCTAAGGGCTTTGTTCGTTTATTAGGCTGCTTGGCTGAAATAAGCGACGCCGGAATTCCATTACATATTTTTACAGGCAATCATGATTTATGGATGCGTGATTATTTGACGCAGGAGCTAAATGCTAAAGTTTATTTTGAACCCAAGCAATTTGAATTTGCTGGTAAGAAATTTTTTATAGGACATGGAGATGGTTTGGGCCCCGGCGATCAAGGATACAAATTCATTAAAAAAATATTTACCAATCCGATTTGTCAATGGTTGTTTGGTTGTTTGCACCCTGATCTGGGTATTCCCTTAGCTAATTATTTTAGTAGAAAGAGTAGGGCTAAAACAGGAAGTGGTGATGAGCAATTTTTGGGGGAGGATAAGGAATGGTTAATTATTTATACCAAACAAAAAGCAAAGGAGATGAATGTGGATTATTTTATTTTTGGACATCGTCATTATGCTATTGATTTTAAAATAAATGAAACAACAAGGTATATTAATTTAGGGGATTGGATTCGCCTTTACACCTTTGGTGTTTTTGACGGAACTACGATGCAATTGTTGGAGTGGAAAAAATTATAATTAATTTCAATGTTATGCAACTAGACCAAGACTTATTAAGCAATCCAATTCGCAGCTATTTATACGTAGTTGCTATTCTATTAGGCACTTTTATTTTTAAAAGATTTATCTCCCGTTTTTTTGCAAGCTTAATTTATACCTGGGTTGATAAAAAAAATCATTCTGAATTACGTAAAAGCCATGTACATCGTTTAGTAGTGCCTATTGAACAATTTTTACTTTTTTTAGTAGCAGTAATTGTATTGTATGAATTAAAGTTTCCTGTATTATGGGATGTGCATTTATTTAAAGTGAGTTTGCAGCAGGTGATCGAGTCTGTTATTAAATTAGTTTTTATTATTTTATTAATTAGGGTATCTATTCGAACGCTTGAATTTGTGTCAATTATTTTGGAAGAAAAATCAAAATTAACTAAGTCGCTTTCAGATGATCAGTTG
Source organism: Chitinophagales bacterium (assembly GCA_964201225.1). Lineage (GTDB taxonomy): Bacteria > Bacteroidota > Bacteroidia > Chitinophagales > Chitinophagaceae > Sediminibacterium. The sequence goes on from CAXNDZ010000027.1 coordinate 1,579, forward strand.
GTTTTATTTTTTCGTGATTTTTTTAAAGTCATATTATACATCATTGGCGCCTTGTTAATTTTGCGCTATGTGTTCAATGAAAATATCGGCAATCTGGTTACCAGCTTAAGTATCGTAGGTGCTGCTGTGGCCTTGTCTATGCGTGAAAGTTTGGAAAACATCATTGCCTCCTTCATCATATTTTTCGACAAACCCTTTTCGGTTGGCGACTTAGTGAAAGTAAATAATTTTACGGGTACCATTGAGAAAATTGGATTAAGAAGTACGCGCATTCGCACACAGGAAAAAACTTATATTACGGTTCCTAACAAGCAAATGGTAGATAATATTGTTGATAATATTAGCTGCAGAACAGAGCGTAAAATTGAAATGGATTTACAATTAAGTGTACATACTTCTGCAGATGCATTAACTCATCTCGCATCTTATATGCGTTCTGAAATTGCAAAACATCATGCGATTATTAACAGTTCAGTTTTTGTGTCAGATGCAGGGAAACAATTTCATACCATTCATATTGAATGTTTTATTTCAATAGATACTGATTTCGATGTTTTTCAGCAATTGCGTGAAACCTTAAATTTGAAAGCGGTGGAATATGCCAATGCGCATCAAATTAGTTTTTCCGAAAAAGGGTAGTTATAAATTTTCTTTTAGTGTAATTAAAAAACTTTTTAAGTTTTTTAAACTATTTAGAACCGCAATATTTTTTTCCGCCTTTTCCTTATTATTTTTTAAATAAGTTTTTGCGCCATCAATGGAATATTTTTTTTCACGCAGTAGGAAGTAAATTTGTTTTAATAATTCAATATCCTGTACGCGGAATAAGCGATCTCCTTTGCGCGTTTTGCGCGGTTGAATTTGTTTGAATTCTTTTTCCCAATATCGAATTAAGGAGGTGTTTACATTAAACCAATGCGCCACTTCGCCGATAGGGTAGTATAATTTTTTTTCCAATATTTCCGCCGATGGGATGTTTACTTTTCCCATCTCTGCATCCATAGATGCAAATGATTTACGGCCTCTTTTTTGAATTGTTGCACTTGTATTTAAATGTTGTGCCGACCTTGAAACCACTGGTAATTCTTCTTCGGCTACTTGATTTACAACTGGTTCTGTATAGGAAGTATGGGCGGCTTGCTTTGCGATTGGCTTTGTATGCTTGTTTGATTTAATGGACTTAGGAGCAGCAATATGAACAGGGCTGCTCATATCATTTCCAAATAAGTCCAATTGTTGTAAATCTTTAGCCATAGTTCAAAGTTAGGGTTCTATTTAATTGAACTAGTCCTTATAAATGATTGGTGGATAAATTGTTAAGTAATCTGTACTTTTGTATATGCGCCTGTTTATCCTTACTGCATCTGATTTTGAGATTCCTGCACTGGTTATCTATCAAAAAATAGTTGACATCATTATTGCTGGCAATGATTCGGCACAATTGCATTTTTACATTGTTGGTGACCACATTCCATCTCATTTTCAGCAGGCATATACGACCAATGAAAGCAATGTTACTATCATTAAAACACGGGAGGCGCAACAATTGGTTGGTCAAGTAACCAATGCCATGGTGTTGCATTTTGGGTCTATCTTAAAAGGAAGTGAATCTTTTCCGCATTATTTCATACCCTTAACTTATCCAAACATTGACAAAACAGCCTCTTTCTTCAATCAATTTCGTCAACAACGTCAATTCAATAAGTATATAAAAAAAGCGGCGGGCATTTTTTATATAAATCAATGGGGAGAAGATGCGTTAAACAATAAATATAAAAAAGAGGGTTCGCATTTTCAACATGCTGTTTTGCCTACTGCTGTCCCACCAGTATTTGATTGGCTTATCTTATCTGAAACCAAATCAGATTTGACGCAGGGTTCAAATTATTTTTTGTGTTTTATGCAGCCAGCTAATTTTGTCGCCACTTTAAAAGAATTCTCGCATTTTAAAAAATGGCAACAAACTACAATGGCCATGGTTTTTGTTTTTGAAACGCTTAAGCAATGTGCTATTGCAAAAGATTTATTAAAAGGCTATAAATATAAAGAGTCTATTTATATTAAATGTATTCATGAAGTAAAAATGGAGTGGATTGCTGCATCCTATGCTATTTTTTGGGGGCATATTAATTTTAATAAAACTTCTTGGATACAATGGGCCATTCATTATGATGTTCCCCACTTGATTGATCAAAAAAATAATATTCCTGAATCTTGGCTAAGGGCTGGCGAAGTTTTTTCATTTGATCTATCCCAGTCTTTGTCGGATCATTTTAAATTATATTATAGAGATGAAGTGTATCGTCAAGCGCGCGCCAATATGGGGTCGGAGTGGCTGTCCAATTTAGAAATGATTGCCCCAGCTGATGGGAGTGTTAAAATCCCCGCTGACTTAAAAGCTTAAGGCGTATCTTATGTAATAAAATAGTATTTTTGCGGTACAAAAATTACATTATGCATCAATCTACAATTAATGTTCTGATAGATTTAGACGAACAAAAAATTCCACAAAATATTAAGTGGTCTGCTTCCGATAGCACTGCAAATGAAACGCAAGAGGCCAGAGCAATGATGCTTACTTTATGGGATCCTACCGATAAAACTGCTTTGCGTATTGATTTATGGACGAAGGATATGATGGTGGATGAAATGGCCGACTTTTTCTATCAAAATTTAATGGGTATGGGTGAAACCTATTTAAGAGCAACACAGGATCAAGCAATCGCAAATGATTTTAAAGAATTTGCCTATTCATTTTATAAAAAGTTTAGCGCAAGTCAAATCGCAGAAAACAAATAAATAATTAAAATTATGAGTTTAGAAACCGAAGTGATGTCCTTAATGAAGGATGCAATGAAAAATAAGGATGAAGCAATGTTAAGAGGCTTGAGAGCCATCAAAGCTGAAATTATAAAAGCAAAAACTGACCCGGGTGCCAATGGTGAAATATCCCCCGACACCGAATTAAAGTTGTTGCAAAAATTAGTAAAGCAACGTAAGGACTCATTGGCTATTTATGAACAACAAAGTAGACCAGATTTGGCAGTGAAGGAATCAGAAGAAATTGCCATTATTGAAAAATTTTTACCAGCGCAAATGAGTGAGGAGGACGTGAAAGCCGCTGTGCAAGCTATTATAACTGAAATAGGCGCATCAGGCCCTCAGGATTTAGGTAAGGTAATGGGCGTTGCCACCAAACAACTTGCAGGACAAGCAGATGGTAAAATAATTTCGGCAATTGCGAAGTCACTACTTACTGCTTAATTATGTGGTTAGATATTTTAACAGGTACCCTGCTTATTGTTGCAATTTTGCAAGGCTTACGTAAAGGTTTAATCAAAGCCCTCCTTTCCTTTTTTTCTTTTTTCATAGGGCTCATTGTTGCTTATCAATTTGCAGGTTGGGTAGCGAGATTATTAAAACAATATACAAAAATCGAAAGCCATTGGTTGCCTTTTATCTCCTTTCTAATTGTTTTGTTAGTGGTGTTATTTTTAATCAGATGGGTTTCTGGTTTATTGCAACAAACCGCAGAAGTGTTAATGTTAGGCTGGTTGAATAAATTATTGGGAATTGTACTATATGGCTTTATTTACTTTACCATTTGGAGCGCCTTGGTCTATTTTTTACAAATTTTAGGGGTGTTGGAGGCGGTTAAAATGAAAGATGCATATAGTTATTCCTACTTGCAAAAGTGGTGGCCCTATTTTACTGAAAAAATGAGCCAATGGTTACCCTTTATAAAAACAACCATTGCTTCCTTCCCCAATCCATTTAAGTAAGCATTTACTATTGATTGCCGGTTTCGCACTTTATCATTGCTTATGCAGCTTTTTGGCCGTTATAATTTCGTTAATTTTACATTGTCAAATCGGGTTATAATTGCCCCATTTTGGCATTATTTACAATGATTTAAGTATCTTTAACCGCATTGTCAATGAGTAAATTACTTGTTTAATAACAGTAGGTAATTTAGGTGTTCAATTTAAGATATGATGGAATACGAAATACAAAAGGACGGAAAATTTAATTACCTGGAGGTAGGCGAAGGGGAAACGCTCATGCTTTTGCATGGACTTTTCGGTGCGCTAAGTAATTTTTCTGGTTTAATTGAAAAATTCAGGCACACCCATAAAGTGGTGGTCCCAATTCTGCCATTGTTCGATTTAGATTTATTACATACCTCTGTTACCGGATTGGCGAAACATGTGGAACAGTTCATTGAAGCAAGGGGATATCAAAATGTTCATTTATTAGGCAATTCCCTTGGAGGGCATGTAGGGTTAGTTTATATTTTAAAACATCCTGAAAAAGTAAAGTCACTTATTTTAACTGGTAGTAGTGGGTTGTATGAAAACGCAATGGGAGATACCTATCCTAAACGTGGCGATTACGAATACATTAAAAATAAAACAGCACAAACATTTTATGATCCTAATGTAGCTACGAAGGAATTGGTGGATGAGGTTTTTGAAATTACACGTAATCGTATTAAAGTGATTAAAGTACTTGCATTGGCAAAAAGTGCAATTCGAAGTAATTTGGGTGCAGAATTAAACGAAATAAAACAGCCCACTTTATTAATTTGGGGTAAAAATGATTGTGTGACACCACCATTGGTGGGGGAGGAGTTTAATAAATTAATTCCGAATAGTCAGTTACACTTTATTGATAAATGTGGTCACGCACCTATGATGGAAGTGCCAGACGAATTCAATACAATCTTAGAGAAGTTTTTAACTGAACTACCTAAATAAATAATTTGAAATGTTAGCTTCCTCTATTGCTATATCCAGTTTTCCGTTGCTTCATTTTGAAGATACGGTTTCCTTTGCATTACAATGTATGGAGGATTACGATATACAGCATCTGCCATTAGTGAAGGAGGAATATTTTGTAGGATTGGTCAACAAGGAGGATCTTTTAAATCTTGCTACTGATCAAACATTAATTCATTTAGCTGACGAGCTTCCACGCCTTGGTATTTTAGGTTCCATGCATTTTACAGCAGCCTTAAATTTATTTGCTAAAAATGAGTTATCACTTTTACCAGTATTAAATGAGCAACAGGAATGTACTGGGGTGATACTTCAAAAAAATTTAAATGATTTGTTGGCTAAATTTTTAGGTGTGGATTATCCAGGTGCTATCATTGTTGTATCAGTTTCGCCTTATCAATATTCGCTAGCCGAGTTAAGCCGTCTCGTTGAAACAAATAATGCGCAAATATCCCAGTTAAACACTCATTTCGACGAGGCAAATGGCTCACTTATTATTACTATAAAGTTAAATAAGGAAGAAGCGGATGCAATTATAGCAACGCTTCAAAGATATAATTATCAAGTACTTCATTATTTTGGTAACACCATTATGCATAATGATATTGAAGATCACTACCACCACTTAATGAACTACTTAGATGTTTAAGATTTCTAGATGCTCATTTCTTTTTTTATTTTCTATTATATGTGTTTCTGCTAACCTGAAAGCGCAGGTGCGTATTAACACCATTCAGGTAGAAGGAAATAATCGAACAAAAAATTATATTTTATTAAGAGAGTTACCTTATCATGTGGGCGATCAAATTAACAAGGACTCATTATCTATTTTAAATACCTTATCACAACAGCAACTTTTTAATACTTCATTATTTTTATCTGTTAAAGTAACGCCTGTTTATCCATTGAAATATGATAGTAGTATTGTTGACATACAAATTCAAGTAAAGGAAAGATGGTATTTTATACCCAAACCGTATTTCAAGTGGGTGGATCGTAATTTTAATCAATGGTGGAATGAGCAAAACCGAAGTTTGGATCGGGTAAATTACGGTATCACTTTGAGTCAAAAAAATGCCACTGGTAATAATGACAAATTGGTCATTGGGTTTATTGGCGGGTACACACAACAAAATATTATTCAATACCAATTGCCTTTTTTTGATAAAAAATTGAAATTTGGTATGGGGGGAGGTTGGCAAAATTATAACCAAAAAGAGTTTAATTACAACACCGAGAATGATAAGCAGGTATTTGCCAAAACCAATGATTTTATTAGAAAAGGTTACCGTGCCAATATCAACTTATCTTATCGTCCTAATTTATTTGAGCGATACTCATTACAGTTGGGATATGGTAAAGACGAATTATCTGATTCTGGATTTTTAATACAGCCCAATTTTTTGGCGACTCAAAAAAAGGGGATGACTTATGGCGACCTCACTTTAGGGTATAACAAAATTGCATTTGATTATAACGCTTATCCCACCAAGGGGGCTGGAACTGAATTATTTTTATTTCAACGTTTTTCCAAATCGGCGCCATTTACTTCTATTCAGTTCAGAAAATTAAAAGCACATTCATTTTCGAAACATAATTTCATTTTCTTTGAATCAAATTCACAAGTGAAATTTTTAGCTAATGATAACTATTTAGATCGTCGATTATTGGGCTATGGCAGTTTGCAAATGAATGGATTAGAATATTATGTAGTTGATGGAAATGCGGCGACCATTTTGAAAACGGCCTTTCATCATTCCTTAGGCAGCTTTACTGTTAAAAATCCGATCACTCAAAAGTTTTTACCTGAAGTGAAATATGATTTTTGGATTCGCGTTTTTACCAATTTAGGGTATGTGTATAGTGACCGTCCTTTAAATAACAATAAATTATCTAATACCCTGATTAGAACCGCTGGCATTGGTTTAGATGTGATCAGTATTTATGATTTTGTGTTAAAAATTGACTATAGTGTGAATCAGCTTGGAGACAAAGGAGTATATTTACACGGCGGAATTAATTTTTAATTTAGATGAAAGTAGCAATATATAGTAGGGGGTTTGATTTGGATCAGCGACAATCTTTAAATGCATTGTTGTTGGAATTGCATAAGCATAATGTAGCCATATGCATTTTTCATGACTTATTACAGAAATTTGAACTTTGTGCGCCTAGTGGCAATGAGCCATATATTCCATTTACATCCGCTTATGATTTACCTGAAAACATTGATTGTTTAATTAGTTTGGGCGGCGATGGTACTGTTTTAGATGCTGTTACATTAGTGGGAGATTCAAATATCCCCATCTTAGGAATTAATTACGGCCGATTGGGTTTTTTAGCTTCTATTTCAAAAGACGAATTATCATTAATGGTGGATGCGCTTATGAATCGCACTTATGTCATTGAAAAACGCGCATTGATTCACTTGGATGCAAATATTCCTGTTTTTGGTACTACACCCTATGGGCTTAATGAATTTGTATTACATAAGAGAGATACTTCCCCCATGATTAAGATTCATACTTATTTGAATGGGGAGTTTTTAAATTCCTATTGGGCGGATGGTATAATTGTATCCACGCCCACTGGGTCTACTGGGTACAATATGAGTTGTAATGGGCCTATTTTATTTCCTGATTCTGCTAGTTTTGTCATTACGCCAGTGGCCCCGCATAATTTAAATGTGCGTTCTATCGTGGTTCCCAACACTTCCGTAATTTCCTTTGAAATTGAAGGTAGGACTGAAGAATTAATTTGTGCTTTAGATGCGCGTAAGGAAATTGTTCCAAAAACAATTGAATTAGCCTTAAAACAAGAATTATTTTCCGTTAGCTTTATACGACTGAATGAAAACAGTTATTTAACCACATTAAGAACAAAATTGACTTGGGGCTTGGATAAAAGAAATTAGTTAGCATATGTTTAAAAGCGTTTTATTTTTATTTGTTTTTTTATGCTGTTCACAATTTGTGATGGCGCAACATACTGAGTTGTCTGAGAATAAAGGAGAAGTTGGCTTACTAATGGGGGTGGCTTCCTACCAAGGGGATATTGCACCTGATGTGCAGGTGTTTTACAGAAATTATGGTGCGTTTGTAAAAAAACAATTAAATAGTTATGTAGGGGTAAGATTAAATGTGGAAATGCAAAAATTGGCATCCCATGACATGCTATCCTTAGACCCTTATGCAAAATTACGAAATGCAAATTTTCAAATTAATACGATAGAGGCAAGTGCGATGGGTGAATTTTATTTTTTAAATTATATTTCAGGTTCCCGTAATAAAAAGTTTACGCCCTATGTTGGTTTTGGGGTTGGTTATTTGTATACATTGGATACCATTCGCAATAATAATACCAGTGTTGTTATTTTGAGCACGGCGGCTTTATTAAATGGCGAACAAAAGCAATCGGCGCTGAACTTAACTTTCCCGTTGAACCTAGGTTTTAAATTTAATGTTTACCGCAGATTTAATATTTTAGCCGAAGCTACTTACAGATATTCTACCACAGATAAGCTTGATTTTATAGATGGCAATGCAACTCCTGTGACATTAGCTGCCCCTTTTGGCTATCAAGGTAGTGCTAGTGGGAATGACCGTTTTTTTTCAGCGAAACTGGGTATTTCTTATTCTTTCAATAATATATACGGGATTGCGCAATACAAGCCCAAGAAAAGCATCGGGTTATTCAATAGGTTTAAACGAAAATAACCTTGGATTCGATTAATTTTGCAGTATGGACAACTTGGATTTAAATAGACTCCCTAAACATATCGCCATCATTATGGATGGTAATGGTCGATGGGCGCAAGAAAAAGGACAGGACCGACTTTATGGGCACTTCCATGGGGTACAAAGCGTACGTAATATTGTGGAAGCTGCATCAGAAATTGGCATAAAATACCTCACTTTATATGCGTTTAGTACCGAAAATTGGGATCGCCCAGCAGCCGAGGTTGCTGGCCTAATGAGTCTATTTGTGGACACCATTGCCAAGGAAGTGCCTGACTTGCATAAAAACAACATCAAATTGCACTTTATTGGCAATCTTTCTTTGTTACCAGATGATGCCAAAGCAGCCCTAGAAAATGCCACGCAAACCACCGCCAATAATACCGGACTAGAACTTATCATTGCACTTAGCTATAGCAGCAGGTGGGAGCTTATACAAGCGATAAAAAACATCGCCGAGAAGGTAAAAATTGGGCAAATGCAGCCCGATGATATTGCCGAGGCAACCTTGGAGGCAGCCCTTTCTACCAGTGCATTTCCGGACCCAGAGCTCATGATTCGTACCAGCGGAGAATATCGAATAAGCAACTTTTTATTATACCAGCTAGCATACGCTGAATTGTACTTTACAGAGACCCGTTGGCCCGATTTTCGCAAGAAAGATTTGATCGAGGCTATCCTTGATTTTCAATCTAGGGAGCGCAGATTTGGGAAAACCAGCCTGCAGATTCAAACAAATGAGTAAAAAAATTAATATAACTATTTTGAGGTTTTAACAAAGACTTTGAAATATTACGAGTAATTTGCGACACTTTTAAAATAATAAATGTAGCCCCTTTGCAGATGCAGAAATTCTTTTCATTTTATATAGGATCTTTATTGGTTCTTTTTTTATCCTCGACTTCTTTTGCCCAGGTGGCACCCGTGAAGGATTCAGTTTCACAGATTAATGTCAAACTGATGAACATTTTCAATCAAAAAGCCCCTGCCAAATACAAAATTCGGGACATTAAAGTGGTGGGAAATGAAAATTTTGACGAGAACTTATTATTGTCGCTTTCTACCTTGAATATTGGGGATGAAGTAGCCATTCCTGGGGGTGATAATTTTGCTAAAGCGATTCATAAATTAATGGATCAAAACTACTTTAGTGATGTAAGTGTTTATATAACGGACTTGGTCAATAATGAAATTGATGTTGAAATTGATGTGGTTGAAAGACCAAGGCTATCTAAGTTTAGTTTTTTAGGTGTTAAAAAGTCAGAAACCGATGAATTGTCTGGCAAAACTGGTTTAACCCCTAATCGTGTGATTACTGAAAATATGAAGATCACTGCAGTAGAAGGGATTAAAAAGTTTTATGCTGAAAAAGGTTTTCAGGATGCAAAAGTGGCGATCATCGAAAAAAAGGATGCCACTAAAAAGAATAGTTTATTGTTGGATTTTAAAGTGGATCGTGGTCCTAAAGTGCGTATTAATAATATCAATTTTGGTGGCAACTTAGTGGACGAAGTAAAACTCAAGAAAAGTTTAAAGGAGTTGCATGAAAAATCTAGAATGACGCTGTTTCCTGTGTATGACAAACCAGTGATTGTAAAAACAACACCCTATACTTTTGAACAATACATGTCCGAAAAAGGGTATTTAACTTTTACTAAAACTAGAAAAATTTTAAATCCTTACGTACGTTTTAAATTGTCCTCTTCAAAATATAGTGAGAAAAAATTTGAAGAGAGTCGTGATAATTTATTGAATTATTATAATTCATTAGGTTTTCGTGACGCTGTAATTGAAAAGGATACGCTTTATCACAATGCTGTAGGCAATTTAAATATTGATATTCAATTAAAGGAAGGACGCAAGTATTTTTTTGGAAATATTACTTGGAGAGGAAATACAAAATACCCGGACTCCTTATTGAGCAGTATTTTAAATATTAAAAAAGGGGAAATTTATAATAGAGAAATATTATATAATAAATTAGGCAAAACACAAACAGCGGAAGGTGGAGATATCAGTGGCTTATACCAAGATGATGGTTATTTGTTTTTTAATGTTGATCCCATTGAAACTGCTGTTTATAACGATACCATCGATTTTGAAATAAGAATGAGAGAAGGACCGCAAGCGACCATCAAAACAATTCGTATTGCAGGTAATGAAAAAACAAAAGACTTTGTCATTCGTCGTGAAATTAGAACCATACCAGGTGATAAATTTAGTCGTACATTATTGATACGTTCCCAAAGAGAAATTTCACAGTTAAATTATTTTGACCAAGAAAAAATTAAAATTGATCCTGTTCCAAATCCAGAAGATGGTACGGTAGATATTAATTATGGTGTGGAAGAGAAATCAAGTGACCAATTAGAATTAAGTGCTGGATGGGGAGGCTTTATAGGACTTACGGGTACCTTAGGTATCACCTTTAATAATTTTTCTTCTAAAAACTTCTTTAAAAAATCTGCTTGGGATCCATTACCCATGGGAGATGGGCAAAAGTTAAGTTTGCGGATTCAAAGTAATGGTAAGGCATTCCGTTCAACGAATTTTTCGTTTACGGAACCTTGGTTTGGGGGTATCAAGAGAAATACTTTAACGGTAAGTGTTTATAATACAAAGTATGGTCAAACTTATGATCTGCAAACGGGCATGTATAATCCAAATGCTGCAGATGATCGTTATATATCTACCACTGGTGCTACTGTTTCCTTTGGACGTCAGTTGCAATGGCCTGATGATTATTTCTCCTTAAGCACCGGCATTAACTATACGCGCTATACATTAAAGGAATATCCAATTGATCCGATTAATTTACCCAATTTTTCAAATGGTAATGTAAACAATGTCAACTTTAGGATTGCTTTACAAAGAACCTCCATTGATCAACCTACCTTTCCAAGAACAGGTTCCACTTTTTTATTGAGTGCGCAATTAACACCACCTTTTTCTTTATTTGATCCCAACTTTGGAAAAAGAGGAAACCCGTATCAATTATTAGAATACCATAAATGGCGTTTTAATGGGGAATGGTTTGTGCCATTAGGTAAACCAGCAGGCGAAGAACATAACAAACAATTTGTATTACGCTTTGCTGCTAAATATGGATTTTTAGGACGTTATAACTCGAATCTTGGGATTTCTCCATTTGAAAGATTCCAAGTAGGGGATGCAGGATTAACTAACCAATTCGCATTATTAGGATATGATATTATTGCACATAGAGGTTATCCTGTGTATGAATCATCCAATCCAAAAGTGAACCCTGACCAACAACAATCTCGCCAACAATTTACCATTTTTAATAAATATGCAGTTGAAATTAGATATCCATTAAGTTTAGCTGCAAGTAGTACTATTTTTGCTCTGGGCTTTTTTGAAGCAGCGAATGGATGGTATAGCATGAAGGAATACAATCCATTTAAGTTGCGTCGTTCCGTGGGTTTAGGTATGCGTTTTTATCTTCCTATGTTTGGACTTTTGGGATTTGATTATGGTATTGGTTTAGATCGATTAAATGGCACTAATACCTTAAAAGATGCAGGAAGGTTTACCTTTATGTTAGGTTTTGAGCCAGAATAGTAACTAAATAAAGTAGTCAAGTAATTTTTAATTTTGTTATTTAAATTATAGCTTATGAAATTCAATAAAGTTTTTTTTGTTTTAGTCATCTCTATTTTGACGGCATTTTCATCAAATGCACAAACAAAATATGCGATCATCAATACAAAGTATATTTTGGATAAAATTCCAGAATATAAGGAAGCGGATAAAAAATTAAAGGCTTTAGGTGATCAATGGCAACAAGAAATTGATCAAAAGCAAATGACCCTCGATAAGATGTATAAAAATTATGAGGCGGAGCAGTTTATGCTTTCTGATGACCTTAAGAAAAAAAGAGAAGACGAGCTTTTTGTGAAGGAAAAGGAGCTTAGGGACCTTCAAAAGAAACGCTTTGGTTATGAGGGCGATTTGTTCAAGGAACGCCAAAAAATGGTTAAACCTATCCAAGACAAAGTATATAATGCCGTCCAAAAATTAGCTACTGCTAGGGGATATGACTTCATTTTAGATAAAAGTGAAGGAATTACCATTATATTTGCAGACCCGAAACTGGACAAAAGCGACGATATTTTGAAGGAATTGGGTATCAATATTTAGTAAAACAAACAAATAGATTTTTTAAAAAAACAATTAGATATGAAAAAAGGTTTTTTATTTGCAGCCATTTTATTAGTTGCAGCCTCATTTAACAACACAGCATCTGCACAGGTTAAAATTGGTTATTTTGATGATCAAAGCGTCATTGCTTTATTCCCAGGTATCCAAGAAAAATTAGATACCGTTCTCAAATCTTACGCACAAGATTCTTTACAGGATGAGTACAACTATACTTTAAAGGATTATCAAGTAAAAGATAGTATCTACAAAAGAGATTCTGTTGATTTGTCTAAGCGTCCAAAAGCTTTACAAATGGCAACTGACGATTTAAATCGTTTAAAATACAAGTTGATTAATTGGCAACAATACCAACAACAATCTATGGAGCAAAAACAAGAATCATTGTTATTGCCTTTCAGACAAAAAATTGCTACAGCATTAGGAGAAGTAGTGGCTGAGCAAAAATATACAGTGGTATTAAAAGCTGAATCATTGTCTCCTTATACACAACCTTCGATTGTTGACAATTTAACCATTCGCGTTGCGATGAAGTTAAAATTGCCATTGCCAAAGGAAATTGAAGATGCATTCAAGGCAGCTACAGGCGGTGCTCCAGCAGCAAAGCCAGCAGCGGCAGCTAAAAAAGGATAATATTTTAAATATATTTTACTTAGAACCTCGTTGTTTACAACGAGGTTCTTTAGTTTTACCCAATAAAATAAATATATGTCTACTGCGCCAATTGGTGTTTTTGATAGCGGTTATGGTGGGCTCACTATCTTAAAGGAGCTCAAGCATACTTTACCTCAGTATGATTATATCTATTTAGGTGATAATGCGCGCGCACCTTATGGCCCTCGCTCTTATGACACGGTATATCAGTATACCCTAGAAGCAGTGAATTGGTTTTTTAACCAAGGGTGCTCTTTGGTTATTTTGGCTTGCAATACGGCATCTGCAAAAGCACTTCGTACTATTCAACAAAAAGATTTACCCAACATGGCCCCTGACAAAAGGGTGTTAGGGGTGATCAGACCCACCACTGAAATTTTAGGTAATTTTTCAACCACCCATCAAGTAGGTATTTTAGGAACATTGGGCACCATACAAAGTGACAGTTATCCTATTGAATTGGCTAAATTTTTCCCTGATCTTAAAGTTTTTCAACAGGCCTGTCCTTTATGGGTACCATTGATTGAAAATGGGGAACATGATCAACCCGGAGCAGACTATTTTGTCAAGTCCTACCTGAATCAACTTTTTGCTCAATCCGCGGATATTGATACGCTTTTACTAGCATGCACCCATTACCCCTTATTAGCGGACAAAATAAGGGCCTTTATGCCTAAGGGGGTAAACATAGTAAGCCAAGGAGCAATTGTGGCTAAAAGCCTTGCTAGATACCTTGAAAGCCATCCTGATTTAGCCCAAAAATGTAGTCAATCTGGGCAACTCAGTTTTTACACTACGGACAACCCGCAAGCCTTTGAATTGCAGGCCAGCAGCTTTTTTGGACAAAAAATTGCTGCAAAACATACAGATTTAGCTTAAAAAATAAAAAAATACCCTATTTTTGCCGTCCTTTCACAGGTAGTGGTATGGTGACTGCTATTAGGAACAGGACGAAAACGAAAATTAAAGTACAGAAAAGAAAAAAATTTAAGACATACTATGAAACGTAC
>CAXNDZ010000028.1:0-15930 GCA_964201225.1 Chitinophagales bacterium
GATGGTTCTCCAGATGGCACTGCAGAAATAGTTGAAGGATTAATGCCAAAACATTTTGGCCGCATTTTTATTGAAAAAAGATCCGGTAAATTAGGTTTAGGCACCGCTTATATCCATGGTTTTTTATGGGCCTTGAAGCGCGACTATGAATTAATCTTCGAAATGGATGCCGACTTTTCACATAGTCCCTATGATTTAGATAGATTAGCGGAAGCCTGTATGAATGGTGCTGATGTTGCAGTAGGAAGCCGGTATGTGAATGGAGGTAGTACCGAAAACTGGCCATTGGATCGTCAAATTTACTCCATTGGAGGATCCGCTTATACCAGGTTAATAACAGGGATACCAGTAAAGGATCCAACTGCTGGTTTTGTTTGCTATAAGCGTAAAGTGTTAGATTCAATTAATCTGAGCACCATTAATTTTATTGGCTACGCATTTCAAATTGAAATGAAGTTTGCAGCTTGGAAATTAGGATTTATCATAAAGGAAGTGCCCATCAAATTTATAGATCGAAAAATTGGAGCAAGTAAAATGACCAAGGGGATTATTAAAGAAGCAATATTGGGCGTTTTAAATATGCAATGGCAATCCAGCACAGGTAAATTCATCAAAATTATAAAGCGCATTCGTGTCAACTTTTAAGAAGGCTTTATTACAATTACATGTTTTTGTTTTTTTAGCAGGTTTAACAGGGCCGCTCGGTTATTTAATACAATTAAATGGTCTGATGTTGGTTTTTTATAGAATGTTACTTGCCTCGATAGTTTTATTATTTTTTTATTTATTTACACAGCAAAAGGTTCATCATAAGTTTACAACAAAATTTAAATTAATAGGTATTGGTGCGATCATTGCGCTTCATTGGGTTTGCTTTTATGGGAGTATTAAATTAGCCAATGTATCAATTGCCCTTGTTTGTTTTTCAAGTACAAGTATGTTTACTTCCCTCATTGAACCAATGGCCACAAAAATAAAAATAAAGTGGCGTGATTTATTGATTGGAGCACTCAGCTTTATTGGCATACTTTTAATATTTCATTTTGACACCAAATTCAGAACTGGAATAATTGTTGGATTAGTGTCGGCACTTTTAGCTTCTATTTTTTCAGTTATCAATAAAGGAGTCACCAATAAAGTGGATACGTTTACCATACAATTTTATGAAATGATGGGAGGGGTATTTTTTTTAAGCTTAATTATTTTAGGATCTGTTGGATTGAACCAAAATCAATTTGTTTTACCCCGCTGGAATGATTGGATTTGGTTATTTTTTTTAGCAATCGCTTGTACTGTTTGGGCCAATCATTTAATGTTATCCTCCTTAAAACATATTAGTGCCTTTACTTTAAATGTCACTTTAAATTTAGAGCCAGTTTATGGTATCATTCTTGCTTTTGTTTTGTTTAAGGAACAGAAGCAATTAGGCGGCAGCTTTTACATTGGTCTCAGCTTAATCGCATTATCTGTACTCATTCAAATGTATCGAATAGTAAAACAGCATAAATTGAAAACCCCAGCTTAAAAATCTTATAACGTCAATAGTAGGAGTTCTATAAATGGCATAATGAATAATAAGTTGCATTTCATATTATGACTCATCTAGGTGTTAATTTATTATATAAAATTTCCAAAATGTTGGTGTATCTTAGAAATTCAAATAAATTAATATGAAGCAATTTTTTACCATTTTTTCTTTATTTATATCGCTTTTTTCGTTTTCCCAAAAAATAGCATTGGATCATTCTGTATATGATCAATGGGAATCGATTCGTGAGTCAATATGGCAACCGCAAGGAAAGTTTATTTGCTATAGCATTAACCCACAGGAAGGGGATGCAGTTCTGATTGTTAAAAATATTGTATCTAAAATTGAAATCATTATTCCAAGGGGAGCGCAACCTGTTTTTACAGAAGATGGAAATTATTTAATTGCAAAAATAAAACCCACTTTCAACGAAACGAGGAAGGCTAAAATTGATAAAAAAAAGCCAGATGAAATGCCCAAAGATAGTTTGGTAATTTTAGTATTAGCTACTGGGAAAATGAATAAAATTTCTGGAGTGAAAAGTTTTCAAGTACCTGAATTTGGAAATGGATTAATGGCGTATTTAAAGGAGTCAAAGGGTGACTTCAACAAGGAAGGAGCGCAGCTTTATTTTAGAGATTTAAGTTCTGGACAAGAAAGAATATTTAATAATATTTCCCAATATTTAATTCATCCAAAAGGGGAGGGTGTTATGATGTATCAGGTTAGAACCAAACAAAAGGAGGCAAAAATATTTTTGTGTTCCATCGCAGATTCTAATACGATTACCTTGAGTAGTCATTTTTATACTGCAACCAATTTTACCTGGGATGAACAAGGAAAGCAATTGGCCTATTTAGTTGAGCGAGACAGCACTGACAAAGCTTTACAAAAAAACTATACCTTAGCTTATTATAACCACGATTTGGATTCGGCACATTTTGTTATAAACCGAAATCATGATCAAATTCCAAAACAATATACCATTGGAGGCGATCGTAAAATTACATTTAGTAAATCTGGGTTGGCACTTTCCTTAGGAGTACAGCCTATACTTCCTATTAAAGACACTAGTTTGCCAGAATTTGATCGAGTGAGTGTTGATATATGGCATTATGCGGATCCCACTTTACAAACAGTGCAATTAAAAAACTTAGATGCTTTACTTAAAAGCACCGAAACTGTGTTGTATCGTCCAGCTGACAATTCAGTTACTTATCTTGGAA
This sequence comes from Chitinophagales bacterium, assembly GCA_964201225.1. GTDB lineage: Bacteria > Bacteroidota > Bacteroidia > Chitinophagales > Chitinophagaceae > Sediminibacterium. The sequence continues at coordinate 2,755 of CAXNDZ010000028.1, forward strand.
AAATTAAAGATCGTGATTTATTAAAAACAAGCGAAGGAGATGGTCGCTATACCTATGCTTTAATTGATTCAAATTATACTATAGCTTCTCAATGGCAAGGTTTTTCACAAAGGGATTTATATATTATAGATAATAATACTGGGAAAAATAGCTTAGTTCAAAAAAATAGTAAACTGAGTCAGTTAGCGCCTTCCTATGATGGGCGTCGGTTGGTATATTATGTTGAGGATCAAAAAAAATATAAATCTTATGATGTTGCATCGGGTGTTTCAAAAAATATTTTAACAGATATTTCTGTGGCTTTATATGATGAAGAAAATGATGTACCTGATGATCCTAATGCCTATGGTATTGCAAAGTGGATGAAGGACGATAAGCATTTTTTAGTGTATGATAGATATGATATTTGGCTAGGGGATGCGGAGGGTAAATCACCTTCCATTAAATTAACCAACGGTCGTCAAAATAAGATTAGTTATCGTTTTGTTGAAACAGATAATAATCGCCAATTTTTAAATTCGGATGCAGTTATTTTGTTAAAAGCATTTAATGAGGGAGACAAATCAGAAGGATTGGTTTCCTTATCATTGGGCACCAGAAAGTTATTTACAATAAATCAGTTGCCAATGCATTTGACCTCTATCGTAGCTGCAAAAAAGTCGAATGATTTATTGGTGATGCAAGAAGATGAAAAACAATCTCCCAATTTGTTCCATTACACTTTTGATACACTGAAGCAAAATCCAATGGCACTGACGCAAATAAATCCACAACAAAATAATTATAATTGGATGACTTCGCAGTTGGTTAAATGGAAGTCCTATACTGGCAAAACAGCAGAAGGTGTATTGTATTTGCCAGAAAATTTTGATGCAAAAAAGAAATATCCAATGATTGTTTATTTTTACGAACGTAGCAATCAAACCTTACATAATTACTTACCACCAGCACCAACGCCTTCACGTTTAAATATTCCGTTTTTTGCGAGTAGGGGTTATGTGGTTTTTGTACCAGATATTTGGTACACCAAAGGTTATCCTGGACAAGGCGCCTATGATTATATTTTAAGTGGCGCAAGAGCCATGGTGCAAAAAGGATTTGTGGATAGTACAAAAATTGGTTTACAAGGTCAAAGTTGGGGTGGTTATCAAATTGCTTACTTAATTACAAAAACCAAACTCTTTGCTGCTGCATGGGCTGGTGCGCCAGTAGTTAATATGACCAGTGCTTATGGAGGTATTCGATGGGGCTCGGGTTTGAATAGACAATTTCAATATGAAAAAACACAAAGCAGAATCGGGGCAAGTTTATGGGAGCGTCCAGATTTATATATAAAAAACTCACCTTTATTTGATTTACCTAAAGTTACCACTCCATTGGTGATTATGAGTAATGATGCAGATGATGCGGTGCCTTGGTATCAAGGAATTGAAATGTTTACAGCAATGCGTAGACTAGATAAAAAAGTATGGCTACTAGTATATAACAATGAAGCCCATAATTTAGTTGAAAGAAAAAATAGGAAGGATATTCAAATTAGAGAACAGCAGTTTTTTGATTCCTTCTTAAAAGGAGCGCCAATGCCAACATGGTTAAATTCAGGGGTGCCTGCAATGATGAAAGGGCGCAGTTTAGGATTGAAATAAAGTACTATTTATAGATATTGAAACCATTGACGATTGGGATCCCACGATTCAAATGCTTTAGCAACCGCTGCTAAAAATTGTGATCCAATAGCGCCATCCACAATACGATGATCATAGCTCATGGATAAATACATCATGTGCCTAACTAAGATAGCATCACCAGAAGGTGTTTCAATAACAACTGGGCGCTTTTTAATTGCACCTAATGCGATTATGGCTACTTGCGGTTGATTGATCAATGGTGTTCCCATAATGCTACCAAAAGTGCCCACATTGGTTACGGTGAATGTACCGCCTTGTGTATCTGATGGCTTTAACTGATTTAATCTTGCATTGTTAGCTAATGAGTTTACCGCCTTGCTTAATCCAACAATACTTAATTGATTGGCACCCTTTATTACTGGTACAATTAAATTGCCAGAAGGTAGGGCGGTCGCCATTCCAATATTGATGTCTTTTTTATAAATAATATTATCCCCTTGTAAACTACTATTGATGATGGGGTATTTTTCCATTATACTAGCAATACATTCTATGAACATGGGGGTGAAAGTTAATTTTACCCCTTCTCTTTTTTCAAATAGTTGTTTTACTTTCTCTCTCCAAACCACCATATTGGTCACATCGGCTTCCACAAATGAAGTTACATGGGCGCTAGTATTAGCACTATCAATCATATGTTTTGCAATTACCTTGCGCATACGATCCATTTCAATGATTTCAGTATGGCCAGTAATGATTACATCCTCAGGTTGTGCTAATTTACCGGTAAGCGCAGTAGTATGTAATTGCTCCTCCTGTAGGATGATTTCTTGATTAATACCTGCGACATTGCTATTTTCAGTAACAATTAAATTTGATTCAGTAAAAGGTTGATTTACAGTATTTTTATAATTGTTATTTGAAGTTTTTTTATCAGCAATATAATTTAAAATATCCTTTTTTGATACACGTCCTTGATTGCCTGTGCCTTTTATTTGCTGCAATTCCTGCATACTGATTCCCTCATTTTGCGCAATATTCATGACCAATGGGGAATAAAATTTACCTTCTTGTATGCTTTGATTATCGTTCGATATTATTGTAGGAGAGGGGATAAATGGAACCTCGGGTAGGGTATCATTTGAGGTAGATACCTTATTTTCTGAAGCTACACTATCCGTTGTTGCTATTTCAACTAAGGGCGCTATAACTGGAATTGTAATTTCAAAATTGGTGCTTGCTGTATTATTTTCATCGCATTCAATTCGTGCTATGACCGTGCCAATGGGAACCACTGTATTGGGTTCGTATAATATTTCAATTACTTTCCCTGCAACCGTTGAAGGTATTTCGCTATCTACTTTATCAGTAGCAATGTCCAATAAAGTTTCATCTAACTGGATAGTATCACCAACGCCTTTGTGCCACTTTAAAATGGTCGCTTCCATGATACTTTCACCCAACTTAGGCAAAACCAAATCAACTATTGGCATAAGGGTAAATTTTAGTAAAAATAAGACTAAATTTTATTGATTATTAATAACCTAAGTAAATTTATAGCCTGGGTAGCTGTTATTTCAATATTCCTTTGTCTGTCAAATCTCAAGTACAATACCTTCGAAAACACCCTTTCTTTATCTGCAACCCCAATCCAGACCATGCCCAATGGTTTTTCGTCCGTCTTTCCTGTTGGCCCCATGATACCACTAACGGACACCGCGTAATCGGTATTCATCTTTTCCCTAACGGCTTTTGCCATTTGTTCAACTGCTTCCTTACTTACGGCACCTACGGTTTGTAAAATGTTGGTTGGAACATCTAAAAACTCAGTTTTTATTCTGTTATCATAACTAATTATTCCGCCTGTATAAAACTGAGATGATCCGGCGTGCTTGGATAATAAATGCCCAATAAATCCGCCAGTGCAACTTTCGGCAGTCGCTACAGTTTTACCACTTGATTTTAGTAGTTTTCCAACCACTACTTCCATAGTTTCATCCAAATCGGTTACTAAATATTCGGCTACTGCTATTTTTAATAATTCGAATTGTTGATCAAGTAATATATTTAATTCCTTGTTGTCATTGCTTTGTCCGGTTAATCTTAATCTGACCATACCAAAATTGGGTAGGTAGGCTAATTTAAGTGTTGCAGGTAAATTATTTTCAAAGTCTAAAATTATTTCAGCAAGGAATGATTCTCCAATACCTGCAGTTAGTAAGGTTCTATGCCCAACATGGTTTGAAATAATTTTACTTTGTAAATAGGGGATTACTTTATTATCTGTCAACCATTTCATTTCATGGGGTACACCCGGAAGTGAAAAAATAAACGCGCCATTCTTTTTGAATAACATTCCAGGTGCTGTACCCGTTTCGTTGAATAACACTTCGCAAGAATCAGGCACTTCGGCTTGTTTGCGATTGCGATCAATCATGGGACGCTTATGTATCTGTTCAAATATATAAGTAATATGATCAAGAGTAGGTTGATGCACCACCATGGAACCCCCAAAATACGCAGTCAAAAATGGTTTGGTGATATCGTCTGAAGTAGGACCCAAACCACCTGTTAGAATAATGATATTATTTTCCTTGAGGGCATTGTCTAGCGCATTTGTTATCGCTAATTTATCATCTCCTACAGCTATTCTACTGGTGACCATTACGCCAATGGCATTTAAGGATTGCGCGATAAATGCACTATTTGTGTCAATGACTTGCCCAATTAAAAGCTCGTCTCCGATAGTGATAATAGTGGCTTTACTTTGATCCATGCGTCAGGGTTAAATTAGGTTGCAAAGTAAATCAAAAATAGGCGCTTTAACTAAAATAGGAACTTAGTTTTTCAGCCAAAAATGGGGGCATCGCAGCTCTGTTACCAAGGTTTTTATCCATAAAATATAGTTTTACAGTTCCAATGGTGAGCAGTTTGCCTTCCTCGTTATGAATTTCTTGATGAAAAGTTATTCGGTGATCAATAGGAAAATCTCTTAATTGGGTGGTTATGGTCAATAAATCATCATATCTGGCAGGTCTTAGATATTTAACATTTAGTTCGACCACCGGAAGCATGATCCCTAAATCCTCAATCACCTTGTAGCTGATGCCTAAAGCCCTTAAGCTTTCAACACGACCTACCTCAAAATATTGGGCATAATTGCCATAATATACCACATTCATGGGGTCAGCGTCAGCATATCTTACCCTTATTTGATTTTTAAATTCGTACATATTTTTATAATTGTTGACAAATTTACGAATAGAATCTGTTTTTCCACAATAACCTCATTTAACACATCGTTTTAATAGGGTAGTGTAATTTTACTAGGTTACTAATAAAACGAATCCATGGCGTCATTTTATCGATTTATATTGATCGGTTTTTTTTCAATTTTTCTCCAATTTACTGGGGGAGCACAAATAGCTTCAAACTCAGATAAGTCCACCACGTATTTTAATAAAGGATTACAATCACTTACGCTTGGGGATAGCTTGACTGCTTTTCAACAATTTGAACAAGCATATGGTTTTTCAATGAATGATGATCAAATTATTTATTACTATTTAATGTTGTCATTGCATCTGGAAAAACCTTTTGCTGAGCAATTAGCAATCAAATGGATTAGCCAAACTAATAATGTTATTTATCAATCAAGACTACAATATTTTTTAGGTGAATATTATTACCAAGTCAAAGAAACAGATAAAGCAATTATTGCCTATTTGAAAGTTCCGATCCAAGATTTAAATAATGATGAAATTATCAAAATGAAATTTCATTTAGGGTATTTATATTTTAAATTAGGTGATTGGGAAAAAGCGAATAATTTATTAAATAGTTTACGACAAGTTAAAACAGGTTTGTATTATACAGACGCAAATTACTATGCAGGATTTTTAGCACTAAAAAATAAAGACTATAATTTGGCTTTGTCTTGTTTTGAAATTGCTGCTAATAATAGCGATTATGCCAACGTTGTCCCTTTTTATATTGGGCAGTTATATTATTTCGTTGGGGATGTTAATAAAGCGATAGAATATTGTACCAATGCATTACAATCGAAAGATCAATATTATGATGTGCAAATAAGACAATTATTAGGGCACTTGTGGTTTGACAAAAATGAATATGAAAAGGCATTACCTTATTTAGCCACGTATGTTTCAAAACAAGAAAAAGTACAATCACAGGATTTATATCAATTGTCCTTTTGTTATTTTCAAACTAAGCAATGGGATAAGGCCATTTCCGGGTTTAAACAATTAAACAATGGCAGTGATTCTTTGGCTCAAAATAGCATGTATTTACTGGCAACCTCATATCTTAAAATAGATGATAAGCAAGGTGCTAAAAATGCATTTTTATTCTGCTCTACCCAAAGTCAAAACTTACTACAAAAGGAAATTTCCTTGTTTAATTATGCAAAATTATCGGTAGAATTAAAAGAGTATGCGCAAGCAGTGGTTTCATTAGACCAGTTTATGGATACTTACCCTAGTTCAACTTATTTATTAGAATCAAAACAGCTTTGGATTAAAGCATTGGCTTTGAATAATAATTATGTCCAAGCATTGGAGGCATACGAATCTATCGAATACCCCAATGAAGAACTTTTAAAAATTTACCCTACTATCTTATTTGGTAGGAGTGTTATTTATATCAATGATGGTCAAATTGATAAGGCATATGAGCTATTAAATAAAATAACAAACACCACTAATAATCAAAATGTCATTAGTCAAACTAACTTTTGGTTGGGAGAATTAGGGTATAAACTGGGTCATATTGACGAAACGATTGCTGCCTTATCGGAATATTTAAATGCGCCCATCAATGAAGGGGAAATTACGATACAGCATGCCAAATACACATTAGGATTTGCCTATTTAAAAAAAGGAGCCTATCAAGAGGCATTGAACAATTTTAATGCAGTGAGTAGTGTTAATCCAGCCAATGCAAAACAAAATTATCAACAAGATGCCTATGTTAGATCTGCGGATTGTTTAATGATGTTGAAGCAATTTAAGCAAGCAACCCAAGCTTATCAAAATGTGATTGATTTGCATTGGACAATGGAAGACTATGCTACTTTACAAAAATCGATTATTCTAGGTGGAATGGGTAAAACAAACGATAAAATTAAATTATTGGAGCAATTCGACAATCAATATGCGAATTCGAATTATTTGAATGACGCTAGAATGGAATTGGCTGAAACCTATATTTTTAAAGAAGATTTTAAATTAGCTATAGCACCTTTAAGTGCGGTGGTTATTGATAAAAAAGCGGCCTCTTTTTACCCTGTTGCATTATATAAACTTGGTGTTACTTATTTTAACATGAATAAGAATGAGCCAGCGTTAGAAAATTTTCAAACCTTAATTAAAACATATCCCAATTCAGTAGAAACGGAAAATGCATTAGAATTTGTCAGAAATATTTTTATTGAAGATCAAAAGCCGGAATTATATGTATCATTTATGAATGATAATGGCCACCCGTTAGCAATAAGTGAACAGGATTCACTTACTTATCGCTCTGCTATGTTACGCTATGACGAAAAAAATTATACAGATGCGAAGTCCGGCTTAATTAAATATTTATCATTATTCCCTAATGGTAATTATCAAATTGAATCTAACTATTTGGTTGGGGAAATGAATTATGCTAGTCAAATTTTTGATTCTGCTGCCTATTATTTTTCAAAAGTGGCGGATCAATCACCCAACCTATATGCCGAACGCGCAAGTTTACTTACGGCTAGGTTAAATTATTTCAATTTCAAAAATTATGTGTTGGCTGAAAAGTATTATTTAATATTGAAAGAATTTGCTGTTCAAAAGGAAAATGTATTGGAAGCATTACGCGGTGTACTAAGGTGTCAGTTTAAAAATAGCAAATGGCTTGAAGCGGCACCTATTGCAAAGCAAATTATTGACGAAAAAACATTTGCGTCGGATGATATTTTAATGGCCAATATGGTATTGTATCATGAGCAATTATTGAAAAATGATACTGCTGGGGCAATTGCGGTCTTAAGTAATATTATTTTAAATAATTCCTCCATTTATACAGCTGAAGCGCATTACGAATTAGCCCACTTGCAATTTTTACAGAAAAATTATGCATTGGCTGAAAAAACAGCTTTTGAGGTAACAAAAAAACAAGCTTCACATGAATTTTGGGTAACCAGTGCTTATATTTTATTAGGCGATATTTATGTAGCACAAAAGGATTGGTTTAATGCATTAGCGACTTATAAAAGTGTTACTGATAATGCAACGATTACTTCTTTAAAGGAGGAGGCGAGTCAAAAATATAACTTAGTGCAAACGGCTGAGAAAATTTCAAATAAAGTTGAAAATCAATAAACAAAGCATGTCCAAATTATTTACCTATATATTCATTACTTTTTTTCTTGTGATTTCATCGCATCAGGTTTTTGCATGGCAAAAAAAGAAAACTAACTCAAAAGCTAAAGTAAGTAATACAGCTAAAAAGAAAGGAGTAAAAAAAAGTAGTTCAAAAAATTCGAATACAGCCATTATTAAGCCCGTTAAAATAGAAGATATTGTCAAACAAGTCCCATTGGAAGTTCCTGTAATGAGAGATACTGCGCCAACAAAGGTGGTAAGCATCTTATCAGCTTTTAAACCACAATTAAAAAGTGTAGTTAAAATAAATTTCACCAATGCTGCTCCAATATCGGATACGCAGTCAGTAAAATATTCCTATCAAGTACCAAGTCAAAATTTATCATTTTCGTATAGACCTATTGCATTAAATCCTTTGGCAATCGTATTAGCAAGTCCAGATAGTCTAGTAGGGAATACCAATGTCAAGGTGGGTTTCGGAAATTATTTATACCAATTGTTAAGTATCAATTATATAAATAATGGCACTAAGGCAATCAATAATTTGGGTATTTCAACGGAGTCATCCGAGGGTATGCATCATTTGCAAAAATATAGAATAAGCAAATTTGATTATCAAGGCAATTTATTGCTTAACGACTCTAATACTTTATTAACGCATGTATTTGCCAATCAAAACCAGTATTATAGATATGGGTTGGTGCCTGATACTTTACGTTTACCCAATACTAATTATTTGCAGAAGATCACCAATATTGGTGTAAGTATGTCATTATTAAATAAATACAAACCTAGTGCTTCATTTAGTTATAGACCAAAATTTGAATTTTCACATTTATTTGATGTACAAAACAAATCAAATACTTATATCGGAATAACTAGTCCAATGTCCTATCAAATGAATCGGGATATGTTATTTAATTTTGATGTCAACTTTAGTTATAGTCATTTAAATAGTTATACGTCTAGTTCAAACACTTTATTACGCTTTGACCCATCTTTAAATTTAAATAAATGGAAGTTAAAGATATTAGTGGGTGTTTCACCTGTATATAAATCTGACGGATTTAAATTATATCCAAATATACAATTACAACATAATCTAAAGGACACCGCTTGGGTTATCAAGGCAGGCTGGATGAATATTACCACCAATACCCAATATGGTGATTTATTAAATGAAAATCCTTGGATTTCAGTACCCGTTAATTTAAAAATTATGTCACAAGACAAACAGTTTTTGAAATTCGAGGTAAATGCCTCTAAGCATTTGCAGTATGGATTTGGATTTTCATTAAACCGCTATGTTAATTTGCCATTTTATACCAAAGAGCCTTTAGCGATTTCAGATTATTTGCCTGGTTTCCCATCATACGGAACCAATCGTGTTACAAATGGATTGAAATATTATAATATATTTGAATCAAAGGCAAACACAATTGATTTAGAAGCTAGCTTACACTACCAGTTTAGTGATCGGTTCTCTATTGACAATAATTTTAAATATACCCAATTCAATTATATTAAGGACAATGAAAAGCCTTGGGGCTTTGTACCAGTCAAGTTTAATTCTACCTTTTATTGGCAGGCCAATAAAAAATTACTTTTGGATGGATCTTTAAATTTTATGTCAGGTATCGAGGCCATTTCTGAGGGGTATAGTTATGTTGCAAAAACTTTAAGTCCAATCACCTTATTGAATGCTGGTTTGTCCTACAAATTATCCATTCCATGGAAAGTTTGGGTTAAATCCACGAATATTTTAAATAGTCAATACCAAAGATGGGCGGATTATCCGGCCTTAGGTGTTCAAATTAATGCAGGTGTTGTATATTCGTTCTATAAATAAGTATGATTCAGTTAGCTATTAAATATTTTGTTCGTTTTGGTCAATTGGATATCCCATCTGTTGGGCAGTTAAAATTGTCAAAAAAAGAAGCTGAATTAATTGACGGTGTTTTAAAGTCCCCTTCAGAATTTATTGAATTCGAGTTAAATACGGGAACACCTTCAAAACAATTTTATCAATATTTAGGAAATGCCCTTGATATTTCAACGGATCAGGCTGCTATTCAATATGAACAAAGTTGGGAAGGGAAATTTGAAAATGATCAAAAGCTATTGATTGGTAATTTAGGTGTTATTTCAAAAAAGGAGGGCAGTTATATTTGGGAATCACATTTTAACTCAAGTCAGTTTTATAGTGATATTGAAGTTGGTAATTTACCCAATTCGGAAATATTTGAAACTGAATTGACGGCACAGAAAAATGATAAATGGGCAATTTGGGCAATTGCTTTCGCTGTGATTGCAATACTTGCAATATTATTAAAACAATAATCTATGGCATTAACAAATCAACTTAATATCATTTGTCCAGTTTGTGATGATAATAATGTTACTTCTTTAATGCCAGTAACCGATTTATCCTTAACCGGTGATTTATTTGAAATAGTTCAGTGTGAAAAATGCAGTTTAAATTTTACGCATCCAATTCCTAACAAGGATAATATTGCGCCTTATTATTATTTCCCTGAATATATTTCACATACCGATATCAAAAAAGGTTGGATGAACGCTCTATACCATAAAGTACGTCAACGAACTTTAAAACAAAAACCGGACTGGGTACAATCCTTATTCACAGGGTATAAAGGGACTTTATTAGAAGTAGGAGCGGGCACTGGTGCATTTGCGGATGCAATGGCTAAGAAAAGCTGGAAGGTAACTGCGCTTGAACCTGATGCGAATAGTCGTGAAATAGCATTAAAAAACTACGGCATTAATTTACTACCCAGTGCAGCATTGGAAAATTTACCTGAAAATACTTTTGATGTCATTACTTTATGGCATGTGCTTGAACATGTACATGATTTAAAAGTTTATATACATACATTTAAGAAGTTATTAAAACATAATGGTCGTTTAATCATTGCTGTTCCCAATCATACTAGTTATGATGCTCAATTTTATAAAAATTATTGGGCTGCTTATGATGTACCTCGACATTTATATCATTTTTCGCCTTCTTCCATGAAATATTTGCTGAAATCAAATGGATTTAAATTAGCAAATTTAAAGCCTATGTGGTTTGATAGCTACTACGTTAGTCTATTGAGTGAAAAGTATAAGCAAACGGGCTTATTGGGAGTTGTAAGGGCTTTTTTGATTGGGTGTATCTCCAACTTGCTTGCTTTAAACACAAATGCAAAAGCAAGTTCGATTATTTATGAGATCAAAAAAATAAAGGAAGACTAAAAGATGAGTGCCCCTTTTTTATTTTATTTTTATTTCAACCATTACGGGCCAACATTTTCCAGTTATAAAAAATGTTTTTGATTTTGGCTGGTAAGCGATACCATTTAATACATAACCAATATCAATTGTTGTGGGGTTGTATTTTACATTAGCCTGTGCTAATAAATTACTAAAATTTATACTGTTTACTATTTGTCCTGTTGTCGGTTCAATCACCACAACTTCATTTTGACCATATAGGTTTGCGTATATTTTGCCATCCACATATTCTAATTCATTGATATCACTGACATAGCCATAATTATTATACACGCCAATGGTTTTTTGAATAGCAAAAGTATTGGGGTCAACAACATAAATATCGCTGCCACCTGTTGATATAATTAAAGCAGAATCATTATGCGTAATACCCCATCCTTCATATTGCCAATACAATTCTTTTTCTTTTTGTAAAGTATTTGCATCATATACAAGTACTTTATGCTCTTTCCAAGTTAATTGATAAATTTTATCCTTAAATATAGTGACCCCTTCTCCAAATAATTCCTTTGACAAATTTATTTTTTTGCCGATGCCTTGCATATTGGCGTCTAATTTATGTAATACGCTTTTACCATAATTACCGGTGCTTTCAAATAATGTTTCACCATACCATTCCAAACCCTGTGTGTAAGCACTTGTATCATGTGTGTATATCTTTACTACCTCATATTGTAATTGGGTAGGGGCTTTTATTACATTATCATTTTCTGCTTCATTTTCCGAGGTGGCAATATTATTACCACAGGAAGTAATTACAAAAATAAAAGTAATGAGTAGTAAGTGTTTGATGAATTGAAGCATGCGGTAATATTTCAAATTTTATACATTAAATCTAAAATGCATTACATCCCCATCTTTTACTATATATTCTTTTCCTTCAATTCTTAATTTCCCATTGTCTCTGCATGCAGCTTCACTCTTATATTTAATAAAGTCCTCAAACGCGATTACTTCCGCTTTAATAAATCCTTTTTCAAAATCGGTATGAATAACACTGGCTGCCTGCGGTGCTTTCCAACCTTTTTCAATTGTCCATGCCCTTACTTCCTGAACACCTGCTGTAAAATAGGTTTCTAAGTTCAATAATTTGTAAGCAGACTGAATTAATCTATTCAATGCAGGCTCCTTCATTTGATATTCGTCCATAAACACCGCTTTATCTGCCGGATCCTCTAGTTCAGCGATTTGTGCTTCAATATTATTGCACATTACAATAACTTCGGCACCTTCATTTTTTGCCATCTCCACCAATATGGCTGAAAATTTATTTCCTGTATGCATGGAAGCTTCATCTACATTGGCAACATACATGACTGGTTTCTCTGTCAGTAAAAAACTATCCGCAATGGCTAATCTGTCTTCTTTTGATAAATTTAATGATCGGATGCTTTTTCCTTGCTCTAAATGTGTTTTACATTTTTGTAATACCTCTAATTCTACTTTGGCTTTTGGATCCGTCTTGGCCATTTTTTCACAACGTTGAATCTTTTTATCGACACTATCCAAATCCTTTAATTGTAATTCAGTTTCAATAATTTCTTTATCTCCAATAGGGTTAATGACGCCTTCTTCCCTTAATACATTTTCATCTTCAAAACAGCGAATTACATGAATCACTGCACTTACTTCACGGATATTCGCTAAAAACTTATTTCCCAAACCTTCCCCTTTACTTGCCCCTTTAACCAAACCAGCAATATCAACTATTTCTAGTTGGGTAGGTACAATACGATTGGGAATAATTAAATCTGCTAATTGTTGCATTCTATTATCAGGTACATCCACTAATCCTACATTCGGTTCAATGGTGCAAAAACGATAATTACTTGCTTGTGCTTTTGCACTATTACTTACTGCGTTAAATAAGGTTG
>CAXNDZ010000029.1:0-15801 GCA_964201225.1 Chitinophagales bacterium
ATTTTTTGGTCACTATTATTAAGGCCAACATTTCAAAAAAAGTTCTCAAATTACCCTAGCTCTTGATTCGATTTTTAAATAAACCATAGTTACACAGTGCAAGAAAAAGACGACAAACCAAAAAGGGGGCGCAAAGTTGTTGCCACCCCAGCCGCAAAAGCTACTCCAGCTGCTAGTTCCGAAAAAAAGACCGCTACTAAAAAAGCAGTTCCTTCCAAAAAGGCGGAGCCTGTTAAAGACAATAGCGAGGACGACAAGGCTTCAAAAATAGCGCAAGCTTTATTTGGCGACGAAAGTGCGGCAAGTGCTGATGCGCCTAGTCAAGCTTCCACCGTATCTGAAAACAATGAGCAATCTGGTCAAACCAATCCTTCCTCCCAATCTGGACAAGGAGCACCAGTGAATGGCGGCGGTCAAAATGGACCCAACCATCCAGCGCAAAGGTACCCGCAACCAAAAAAGGAGCCGGTATTTAATGTTGAGTTTGATGGCGTGATTGAAACCGAGGGAGTCTTGGAAATTATGCCAGACAATTTTGGCTTTCTACGATCTTCCGATTACAACTATTTATCTTCTCCTGATGATGTATATGTTTCACCTTCTCAAATAAAATCATTTGGATTAAAAGTAGGAGATACGGTTCACGGAACGGTTCGTGTTCCACGCGAGGGTGAAAAATATTTTGCGTTGACTAAGGTGCATCAAGTGAATGGGAAAAATCCAGATGAAATTCGGGATCGTATTCCATTCGATTATTTAACGCCCATCTTCCCTTATCAAAAATTAAATTTATATACGGCTGCGAATAATTATAGCACGCGTATCATGGATTTGTTTACACCCATTGGTAAAGGACAAAGAGGATTAATTGTTGCCCAACCAAAGGTGGGTAAAACCATGTTGTTAAAGGAAGTGGCCAATGCAATTGCCGCGAATCACCCGGAATGTTATTTAATTATTTTATTAGTAGATGAAAGACCGGAAGAGGTAACCGATGTAGAGCGCTCTGTAAAGGGTGAGGTTATCGCGAGTACTTTTGATGAACCCGCTGATAAACATGTTAAGGTTTCATCCATGGCTTTACAAAAAGCAAAGCGTCTAGTTGAGTGTGGTCATGATGTGGTGATATTACTTGATTCTATTACTCGTTTAGCACGTGCACATAATACAGTGGCACCAAGTTCTGGTAAGGTATTATCAGGTGGTGTTGAAGCAACTGCGTTATTGCGTCCAAAACAATTTTTTGGTGCAGCACGTAAAATTGAAAATGGTGGATCACTTACCATATTAGCAACTGCATTAATTGAAACTGGTTCTAAAATGGACGAGGTTATTTTTGAAGAATTCAAGGGAACAGGTAACATGGAATTAGTTTTAGATCGTCGCTTAGCGAACAAGCGTATATTCCCAGCGATTGATTTGGTGGGTTCTAGTACGCGTCGTGATGATTTATTATTAGATAAAGAAGTGTTAGGAAGAATGAATATCCTAAGATTATTTATCAATGATATGAATAACGATGAAGCGATGAATGAATTATTAAAAAGAATGCGTGGCACCAAAGACAATGAAGAGTTTTTGGCAAGCATGAATAGATAAATTTTTCAATGATACCACAATTGGTATGATTTTTAAAATAAAAAGGCCTCTCGATAATCGTGAGGCCTTTTTATTTATATTATTTTACATAAGCAAGGTTAATTTTTTCTTCACAAACGTTGCGGTCTTTAATTAATCTTTAAAGTAATTACTACGTTCAATTTCTTCGCGTACTTTTTCTGGAACCAGATAGCGAATTGTTATTCCATCTTTACGATTGTTACGAATTAGTGTTGCAGATAATTGCAAGAGCGGTGCATCTAATATTTCAACGCGCGCGCCATAATCATTGGTGATATCAAAACCATCCCGACGATAAACAATGAATTGATAATTTTTTACGAGTGTTTCAAAGTTTTTCCACTTGGGTAAGTTTTGAAAGCTATCTGCACCCATAATTACCGAAAATTCATGTTGCGGATATTTTTCTTGTAAATAAGTAAGGGTATCAATGGTATAGGAAGGTTTAGGTAAAGAAAACTCAATATCAGATACCTTTAATTGGGTATCATCTTCAATGGCTAGCTTGGTCAAATGCAAACGATCATATTCATTTAACAAGCTTCCCTGAGCCTTAAGGGGGTTTTGAGGGGAAACAACTAACCACACCTGATTCATGTCGGAATGATTGGCAACATAACTGGCCACCATTAAATGGCCGTTATGAACGGGATTGAATGAGCCAAAAAATAAACCGATCTTCATTTGTTTAATTAATTGATTATCAATTGTTTACATTGTATTTGGGGCTATAAAAATACTATCTGCCTCGTTTATTCTTAGGCTTAATTGATATCCAGCTACCGATATTGATATAGGATCACCCAGGGGTGCAATTTGTTCAACGATAATTAAGTCTCCGGGTATACAGCCCATTTCCATTAGCTTCAAAAATATATCATCATTTTCGAAGGAATGAATAACGCCCGACTCCCCTATTTTTAATTCAGATAGCTTCCTCATAATATTAATACAAAGATACTTGCTGTTTTACATAAATAGTTACGAAATTTGGAGCATTGAATAACAATATATTATGCGCATACCCATTTCATTTAATACGGCTGATAAAAATACAACACTTACCAATCGTCTGGCATTAAAGGCGTTTATTGAAAAGGGTTTGAAAAAAGAGGGGATTGACATTGATACGCTTCAATATGTTTTCTGTTCGGACATATTCTTACTTAATATCAATAAGTCCTTCTTAAACCACGATTACTACACCGATATCATCAGCTTTGACCTATCTGAAACCAAGGGTACGCTCATTGGGGAGGTTTATATTAGCGTTGATCGAGTGAAAGACAACGCAAAAACCCACAAAGCCAGCTATACGGAAGAATTATTAAGGGTAATTTTTCATGGTGCCCTACATTTTTGTGGTTACAAGGATAAAAGGCCTGCTGACGCCAAAGAAATGCGCGCTCAAGAGAATAAATGGCTAAAATCCTACCTGAAATCTATTTCCTAAACCGAGTTGATCAAAAAACGTTCCACATGGAACCTTCCTAATGGAAAATACGGTTTTCAAAGGGTCATTTAAATAGTTTTCACACGGGGAGTATAAAAAGGTTCCACATGGAACGTTTTCTAAATGCCGCAGTTAATTTCAAAAGGTTCTACATAGAACGTTTTAAAAATAGCGCTTAATAATAAAAGAATTTAAGTTTAATTGAATTGCTTGGTATACAATACAGGCTTATCTTTGCACCCTTATATGTTTCCAAAATACAATGTCATAGTAGTAGGTGCCGGCCATGCGGGTTGTGAAGCAGCGGCAGCGGCGGCCAACATGGGCTCCAAGGTTTTATTGGTGACCATGAACATGCAAACTATTGCCCAAATGAGTTGTAATCCGGCGATGGGTGGAATCGCTAAGGGACAAATTGTAAGGGAAATTGATGCACTTGGTGGATATAGTGGCATTGTAAGTGACTTAAGTACTATTCAATTTAGAATGTTGAATAAAAGCAAGGGACCTGCAATGTGGAGTCCAAGAACACAGAATGACAGACATCTATTCGCTAGTAAGTGGCGTGAGATGCTGGAAAACACACCCAATGTGGATTTTTACCAGGATTCGGTGAACGAACTAATTATAAAAAACAATAAAGCTTGTGGGGTTATTACAAGTTTAGGTCATAAGATTGAAGCGGACGCAGTGGTTATTACTAGTGGTACCTTTTTAAACGGGATCATGCATATTGGTGAAAAACAAATTGGCGGCGGACGAGTAGCTGAGAAGGCGGCTACAGGTATCACCGAGCAATTGGTTTCCTTTGGATTAGAATCAGACCGACTTAAAACAGGCACACCGCCTAGAGTGGATGGTCGTAGCCTAGATTACAGTAAAATGGAAGAACAAAAGGGGGACGAAGAAGTAGTCGGCTTCTCCTATTTAGATATTGAAAAGGTGAAACCTGAAAATCAGCGCTCTTGCCATATAACCTATACTGATGCAAGGGTACACGAGATGCTTAAAACGGGTTTTGATCGTAGTCCAATGTATCAAGGACGAATTGAAGGGGTTGGCCCTAGATATTGTCCAAGTATTGAGGATAAAATTAATCGATTTGCAGATAGAGAAAGACATCAGCTATTTGTTGAGCCAGAAGGATGGAATACGGTTGAAATATATGTGAATGGATTTAGCACCAGCTTACCTGAAGAAGTACAATACGAAGCTCTTCGTATGGTTCCCGGCTTTGAAAAGGCACGCATGTTCCGTCCAGGATATGCGATTGAATATGATTATTTCCAACCAACACAGCTTACTTATACGCTAGAAACTAAAGCATTAGAAAATTTATACTTCGCAGGACAAATAAACGGGACAACGGGTTACGAGGAAGCAGCTTGTCAGGGTATCATGGCGGGTATGAATGCCCATTTGAAAATTAATAACCAACCACCTTTAATTCTGCAAAGAAGCGAGGCGTATATTGGAGTGTTGATTGATGACCTCATCAGCAAGGGTACTGAAGAACCCTATCGTATGTTTACTTCACGCGCAGAATTTAGAACACTCTTACGTCAAGATAATGCCGATCTGCGCTTGACCGAAATGAGCTATAAACTAGGCCTTGCAAAAGAAGTGCGTATGCGACGAGTGGAAGAAAAAACGAAGCAGGTTACAGAAATAAAAAATTTATTAGATACTGAATCCATTGCCCCTGAATTTATCAATGCATTTTTAACTGACATCGATTCTGCAAATATATCAGAAAAACAAAAAGCTTCGAAACTCTTGCTACGACCAAATATCAGCCTACAACAAATTTTATCCAATAATGAATTATTGAATGAAAAAATGAATGGGTTTGATACAGAGTGTTTAGAACAAGCCGAAATACAAATTAAGTACGAGCGTTATATTGAAAAGGAAAAAGAAATTGTGGAACGCATGGCAACACTTGAAAATAAATTAATTCCTACTAATTTTGATTACGATAAAATCGCTGCTATATCCATAGAAGCGAGACAAAAGTTTAAGAAAATTAGGCCCATTACTTTGGGACAAGCCAGTCGCATCAGCGGAGTAAATCCGAGTGATGTGCAGATTTTAATGGTTTTTATGGGGCGCTAATCCATTTAGGATATGCCACTCTCCATACATTACACTAAGCATTGATATAACGATACCCCTCATCAAAAAAAATTCAATTTTTGAGTTTTCACAATAAGTTTTTAGTAGCTTTAAAACTCATCTTTTGAGAAAATTTTAAACAACTAAAACAGTCGCGTATGAAGCGGATTTTAACAGGGCTTGTATTTTTGTGTACGGCTATAATAGCTCAGGCACAAGAATCATTTCCCATAAACGGAGTAAGGGATATTCGTAGTGGTTTGTATGCATTTACAAATGCTACCATTATTCAAAACGAAAACACTAAAATTGAAAAAGGTGTTTTGATTATAAAAATGGGTAAAATTGTAGCGGTTGGTGCGAACCTAACTGTACCAGCAGAGGCAGTTGTAATTGATTGCGCTGGTAAATTTATTTACCCTTCATTTATCGATCCACTAAGTGATTATGGTGTTGCAACGCCAAGACGTACATTGGGTGGTTATAATTTTGGAGCACCGGGACAATTTGTTTCAAACAAACCAGGACCGTACAACTGGAACCAAGCTGTTAAGCCTGAATTAAATGCGGTTGATGTATTTACTAAGGATGATGCTACCGCTAGCGCTTACCGTGCAAATGGTTTTGGTACAGTGTTCACTCATTTAAAAGATGGATTGGCAAGAGGAACTGGAGCGGTGGTGAGCTTAGCTACTGAAAATAATAATCAAGCAGTTTTAAAATCAAAGGCAGCATCAGTTTATTCTTTTGATAAAGGAACATCAACCCAATCTTATCCAAGTAGTTTAATGGGTAGTATTGCTGTTTTGCGTCAAACTTACTTAGATGCAAAATGGTATCAAACAAAACCAGTTAGTGAAGGGGTTAATCTTTCATTAGAAGCGTGGAACAATAATCAAGCAATTCCTCAAATATTTGCAACCGATGATAAATGGAACGCAGTTCGCGCTGATCGTGTTGGCGATGAATTTGGTGTACAATATATTATTAGGGGTGGTGATAACGGATATCAAAGAATTGATGAAATGGTTAAAACCAAGGCATCTTTTATTTTAGGTGTCGATTTTCCTGTGGCTATGGATGTGGAAGATCCAAATGATGCAAGGTTTGTATCATTAGCGGATATGAAGCATTGGGAATTAGCTCCTACGAATTTAGCAGCTTATTCAAAAGCAAACATTCCTTTTAGTATTACATCTGCTGATATGAAAGATGCGAAACAATTTTTAGCGAATGTTAAAAAAGCAATTCAAAACGGTTTAAGTGAGTCAAAGGCATTAGAGGCATTAACTAAAACTCCAGCTAATCAATTGGGCGTATATGATCAAGTGGGCTCCATTGAAACTGGCAAGTGGGCTAATTTTATTATTACTACCGAGCCAGTTTTTGCAACGAACTCAAAAATAATTGAAAACTGGGTTCAAGGAAATAAATATGGCGTAAACGAAAGCGAGTGGTCAAGCATCGCTGGAAAATATAAATTAACGATTAATAAAAACGGAACAACATCGGATTATAATGTAGAAGTTAAAAAAGATTTAACTGCAACTATTATTGGAACTGATACTATAACATCAAAAGTAACAGTTAGTGAATCTGTTATTAAATTAAACTTCCCTACTAAAAAAGGGCGAGGTGCTGATCAAGTAAGATTAAGTGGTATTATTTCAGGTAATACTTGGTCCGGCGTTGGAACAGATGGTTCGGGAAGTAAAACAACCTGGTCTGCATATTATACTGGAGCGATTGCGGTTACAGAATCAAAGCCTGATTTCAGAAGACCAATGGATAGTGCGCGTAATAATAATTCAAAAATCACATTTCCATTTGTAGGATATGGTAACGAAGTGTTACCAAAACAAGAAACGATATTGATTAAAAACGCTACCGTTTGGACCAACGAAAAGGAAGGCGTTTTACAAAATACCGATGTATTGCTTAAGGCGGGTAAAATTGCAAAAATTGGTAAAAATATCAGCGATGCAACTGCAACGGTGGTTGACGGAACAGGAAAACACTTAAGTGCTGGAATTATCGACGAACACTCACATATCGCTGCAATGTCCATTAACGAAGGGGGTCAATCGGTTACATCAGAAGCGCGTATTGCAGATAATTTAAATCCGGAAGACATTAATATATATCGTCAATTAAGCGGCGGAGTAACCAGCTCACATATATTACATGGCTCTGCTAATACCATTGGTGGACAAACACAATTAATTAAACTACGTTGGGGTGCTAATGATGAGGATTTAAAATTCGCTGGCGCTGATCCGTTTATCAAATTCGCATTAGGTGAAAACGTTAAGCGTACAACCAGTCAAAGTAATAATCGTTATCCTGATACAAGAATGGGCGTGGAAGAAGTATTAAACGATGCGTTTGATCGCGCACTTGATTATCAAAAAAACTTAAAAGCAAACCCTTCTGCTAGACGTGATTTAGAATTAGACGCCTTAGTTGAGATTTTAAATAAGAAGCGTTTCATTACTTGTCACAGTTATGTACAACCTGAAATTACCTATGCATTACGCATTGGTGATAAGTATGGTTTTAAATTCAATACTTTCACTCATATTTTAGAGGGTTACAAAGTAGCTGATAAAATGAAAGCACACGGATCAAGCGCGTCTACCTTCTCTGATTGGTTTATGTATAAAACCGAGGTACAGGATGCAATTGCTTATAATGCCGCTATAATGCAAAAGGTGGGTTTAAATGTGGTTATCAATTCAGATGATGCTGAAATGGCAAGAAGATTGAATCAAGAAGCAGCAAAGGCAGTTAAATATGGTGGCGTTAGTGAAGAAGAAGCATTTAAAATGGTAACATTAAATGCTGCGAAAGCATTACACGTTGCTGATAAAGTAGGAAGTATAAAAACTGGAAAAGATGCGGATGTAGTTTTGTGGACTGATAATCCATTAAGTATTTATGCAAAAGTTGAAAAAACAATTGTAGATGGTATTGTTTATTTTGATAGAACAAAAGACGCAGAGATGAGTAAAAAAATTACTGCAGAAAAAACAAGGTTAATACAAAAACTATTAGGAGAAAAAAGATCTGGTATGCCAATGGGCAGACCAATGCCTAGTTTCCAAACTATATTAACCTGTGGTGATCATGAACACGAAGATCACATGGCAACTATTTATGAAAATCAAAATAATTAATTTATGAAAAATAAATATTCAACCTTACTAATATTAACGCTTGCCGTTTTTGCAAATAATGCAAAAGCACAGGAAACGGTTTATCCAGCAGGACCACAAAAAGGGGTTTCTGCAATTACACATGCTACTGTGCACGTGGGTAATGGAACCATATTAACAGATGCAACCATACTGTTTGAAAAAGGAAAAATCACGGCAGTGGGAACTGGTGTTTCAATACCAAAGGGTGCTACTGAAATTGATGCAACTGGAAAACAGGTGTATCCTGGTTTAATTTTACCAAGTTCAAGTTTAGGCTTACGTGAAATTAGCTCAGGTGTTCGCGGTAGTAATGACTATCAAGAAATTGGTGAAAATAATGCAGACATAAGAAGTATTGTTTCATACAACACTGATTCTAAAATTATCAACGTATTACGCAGTAATGGTATTTTATTGGCGCATGTTTCTCCATCGGGTGAGCTAATCGAAGGAAGATCAAGTGTGGTTCAATTAGATGCATGGAATTATGAAGATGCTGAGTATAAGGCAAATACAGGAATGTATATATCCATGCCTTCACTAATGGCGCGCCGTGGTGGACGTGGTGGCTTTATGCGTGGTATGATGATGGGTGGTGGTGGAGATCCATTAAAAGCAGCATTTGATAAAATTGAAACGATTAAAAACTATTTCACAGAAGCGAAAGCCTATTGCCAAGAAAAGGTTCATGCTAATAATAATTTGAAATTAGAGGCGGCTCGCGCTTTGTTTGAAGGCAAACAAAAACTATATGTTCGTGCGAATGAAGTAAAACAAATGCTACTCGCTATTGATTTAGGAAAAACATTTGGTTTTAATATAGTAATAGTAGGCGGTGGGGAAAGTTTTCAAATTGCAGGCCTATTGGCTGATAATAAAATTCCGGTGATACTAGATGAAACACATGCATTACCAGCAACCGAAGATGATGATGTTGACCAACCTTATAAAACTCCGGCACAATTACAAAAAGCAGGTGTTTTGTTTGCGATGAACGACGTAGCTGATAATACGAAATCACGCAACCTTAGCTTTAATGCTGGAACAGCCGCTACCTATGGTTTAACCAAGGAAGAGGCTTTGTCATCAATCACGCTTAACACGGCTAAAATATTAGGTATTGATAATGTTACCGGGTCAATAGAAGCGGGTAAAGATGCGAATATCATTATCAGTACAGGAGATATCTTAGACATGCGAGGCAATCAGCTGACTCAAATTTTTATTCAAGGGCGCACGGTATCTTTGGACAACAAACAATTACAACTTTACGAACGCTATAAACATAAATATGGCATTAAGTAAAACTTAATTGTGTTGTGAAAGAATAAAATATATTAATTGTAAATTTTGACCGGTCGCTTTAATTGGCGGCCGGTTTTTTTGGGTATCTTAGCATCATGTCTAAAAAACTATTTTTATTAGATGCGCTTGCGTTGATTTATCGAGCGTATTATGCACTCATACGTACGCCACGTATTACATCAACGGGTATTAATACCAATGCACAATTTGGGTTTACGAATACCCTACTTGAAATAATACGTAAGGAAAACCCGACACATATTGCCGTTTGTTTTGATACACATGCACCTACGGAAAGACATATCGACTTTGCTGATTATAAAGCCAATCGTCAGGAAACACCCGAAGATTTGTTAGACTCATTACCGCATATTAAAGCGATTATAGAAGGCTTTAATATACCTGTAATCGAATATGACGGTTACGAAGCAGATGATATCATTGGAACCCTGGCGTGGCAAGCAGCTGATATGGGATATGATGTATATATGGTTACCCCAGATAAGGATTATGGTCAATTATTAATACACCCCAATGTTTTTATATGGAAGCCGCCGGCTTTTGGCAATAAGGAAGAAATTGTAGATGCTAAAAAGATTTGTGAAAAATGGGATATTCAAAGAGTGGAACAGGTAATTGATATGTTGGGGTTGATGGGTGACGCTTCTGATAATATACCAGGTATACCGGGCGTTGGAGAAAAAACAGCCGCTAAACTTTTAAAATTATATGATACGTTAGAAGGGGTATTAGAAAACGCAGATAAAATTACGGGTGCCATGGGCGAAAAGGTGCGGGCGGGTAAAGCGTCTGCCATCATGAGTAAAAAACTTGCTACAATTATTACCAATGTGCCAGTTCAATTTCACGAAGAAGATTTTAGGTTAAAAGAAAAAAACAATTCTGCGTTAACTGAAATATTTAACGAACTGGAATTTAAAACATTAGGCAAAAGAATTTTAGGGGACGCATTTTCTGTAACAGGAAATGTTAGTGGTAGTGAAGAAAAGAGCGAAGCTTCATATTCTAAAACAGCACCTAGTGGAAATGCACAAGAACAGACAGACTTATTTGGTAACACTGTTAATGTTAAGCCACCCAAACAAAGAGCAAATAAAACAACCGATTCAGAAGAAACAGCAGATATAGAAGATAACAGCGAGGAGAATGATTTTGGTGGAAGTGCAGAAACGGCTCTAGTTGTAAATAAAAATATAAATAACACGGAGCACGATTATAAATCAGTTGTTGGAGATAAAGAAATAGATGCGCTATTAAAAATTCTTTTGGAGCAAAATGAAATTTGTATTGATACGGAAACAACGGGTATTGATGCAAACAATGTATCATTAGTAGGATTAAGCTTCTCTTTCAAAGAACATGCTGGTTATTTTTTACCAATAGAAAATGATGGGGATGGTATAACTGGCGCTAAACATATACTAAAAAAATTAAAACCCCTATTTGATAATGAACATATCACCTGGATTGGGCAAAACTTAAAATATGATTTTTTAGTTTTGAAATGGTATGGCGTTGAATTAAAAGGAAAAACTTTTGATACCATGTTAGCGCATTATGTAATTGAGCCAGAAGGTAGACGTGGTATGGATTTGCTAAGTGCACAATTTTTAGGCTACGAGCCCGTATCTATTACAAGCATCATTGGCAAGAAGGGTAAAAACCAAGGCAGCATGCGTGATGCGCCACTAGATCAAATTACACAATATGCTGCGGAGGATGCAGATATCACATTACAACTGAAAAATTGTTTCGCGCCATTAATATTAAAAAGAGACGTAAGCAAGGTTTTTAATGAAGTAGAAAATCCTCTGGTGCGCGTTTTGGTAGATATGGAATACGAGGGCGTTAAGGTAGATACAAAATTTTTGAGCGACTATAGTAAGGTATTAGAGGTAGATGCTAAAATAAGCGAGGAGCGTGTTTATGAACAAGCGGGGGTTCGATTTAATTTGGCTTCTCCTAAACAACTCGGCGAAGTGCTTTTTGAAATTTTAAAATTAGATGCAAAAGCAAAAAAGACCAAAACAGGACAATACGCAACAGGGGAGGACGTTTTACAAAAAATGGCTGCAAAGCATAAAATAGTAGATGATATTTTAAATTTTAGAGAGCTCACTAAATTAAAATCTACTTATGTGGATTCTGTTCCCGCCTTGATAAATCCTAAAACAGGACGTATACACACTAGCTATGCACAAGCGGTGGCGGTTACTGGTAGATTAAGCAGTACTAATCCAAATTTGCAAAATATACCCATTAGAACTGAACGTGGGCGTGAAATTAGAAAAGCTTTTATACCAAGAGAACCTAGTAGGGTTTTAATAAGTGCCGACTATTCACAAATTGAATTAAGAATTGTTGCTGCCATCAGTGGCGATCCAAATATGTGTGATGCGTTTAAGCAGGGTAAAGATATTCATACCGCCACTGCGGCGAAAGTATATGGCATTGAGGAATCCGCAGTAACAAAAGAAATGCGGTATAAAGCAAAGAGTGTAAATTTTGGAATTATATATGGTCAGGGTGCTTTTGGATTAGCAGAAAACTTAGGTATTCCAAGAGCAGAGGCAAAAGAAATAATAGACAACTATAAAAAAGAATTTCCGAATATTCAATTGTACATGGACCAACAAATTAATCATGCTAAAGAAATGGGTTATGTAGAGACGCTCATGGGAAGGAAGCGATGGTTAAGGGATATTAATAGTAGTAATTTTACAGTGCGCGGTTTTGCGGAAAGAAACGCGATCAACTCTCCTATTCAAGGCTCTGCTGCTGATATGATTAAATTAGCGATGATTAAAATACATGCAGAAATGAAGAAGTCAAATTGGGAATCGAAAATGATTTTACAAGTGCATGATGAATTGGTATTTGATGCAACTGAAAAAGAAGTTCCGGCACTTAAAGAATTAATATTAGATTGTATGAAGTCTGCAATGGTATTACCTAATGGTGTTCCGGTGGAAGCAGAGGTGGGTGTTGGAAAAAACTGGCTTGAGGCGCATTAAAATTGTTAGTCGTTTTTAAAATAAGTCAACCCTACTTTTTTTTATAAACAGGCACTGTACTGCAGGGTTCACCATACATAATACTTTTAACCACGGGTCTAAGTTTCTGTGTAATAGCAATATAGGCCGACTCGCCGATGGGCGTATCGCCACAACCCTTAATAACCACTCGCTGATCAATATATTCAGCAGCATTGATTGCGCTTATTTCTTGTAATAAAATCTGTTCACGTACCTTATTTTCATCACCGAAATAAATTGCTTTTGCGGTGTAGCTTAAATTAGAAGCAACCAACATATTAGCCCACATTGGAATTATAGCATCTGCCGAACAATGTATCCCCACTATTTTGTCTTGGTATTCCATCCAGTCAATTTCAGCAAGCGAGGCCCTAAAATCCTTTTCTTTTAAAATGAGTTCCATGAATAAGTACGGCTTGATATCAAATACAACCAAAGGGTTGTTTGGTAAAAAGCTAGCCAAATCAATGCTAATTAATCCACTTTCGGCAACCTTATTTATTAATGAATTAGACATGATGTAAAATTAGGCACTATTTAATATATCTACTAGCGAAATAGGAAGAATGTGATTAAAAACAAACGGCCCCGATTGATCGGGGCCGCAAAGTCTATAAAATCATTGGTGTATTAATACACTTTAGACCTGTTATCTTTAATATTGGCTGCCTTTCTTAAGGCGACATTTGTTCTAAACATAACATTCCTTAATCTTTGTAGTGTTTCGTCTTTGTAAAAGGCAGGATCTTGTTGCGCCGGTTTAGCACCCAATGCGCTTACGCTTAAAACAAAAACACCCGTATTACCTGAAATTGGCTCACTTATTTTATTTAATAATGCTTTATTAAAAGCCGCGCCAACCACTTTTGGTTCGTTACCAACATTTGATAACATTGAGAATGCATAGCCAATGCTGTCTAATTTCTGAACTATTGTTTTTCCTGCGGTAGCATATGCTTCTAAAGAATTACCCTTAAGTGTTGTTTTAATGATGCTCGCCTTTTTTTCATCTCTAATTATTCCTTCTACTTGTGGTCTTGCTGCATCAACACCCATTAGTCCTTTTTTATCTTCACTAGTAATGATCGCAACCAAATAATTATCTTCTACCTCAAATGGTTCTGAAATGTCATTTACTGATTTTTCATATACCCAACGCACCATCGCCCTTGACTCACCAATACCTTGAATACTAAAATCATTTTCTTTAATATTAGTTGCAGGTAATGCTTGTTTATTAGCCTTAACAGCATTTGAATTAAAGGATTTTAAATCGCTACTAGATGTAGCAAATTGAGCTGCTGCGGAAGATGCTGCATTAATTGTTTCCGTGCTAGGTAATAAAGGCTTGGTTAAAAAAGCTATTTTATAAGCGGGTACCCTTGGTGATTGTTTTAATATTTCAACAATATAATATCCAACATCTGTTTTAATAACTTGTTTTGTTCCAATTGGATTTCCGAATGAAAATTCATTAAAAATTAATGGTACCTGTCCCTGTGCAAACATTTCTGTTTTTCCATTGTTTTGTTTGCCAGCCTGATCGTCTGAATATTTTTGACAAAGATCATTAAAAGAAGCACCTTTTTGAATTGCTAAATTAATACTATCCGCTAGTTTTTTTGCAATACTATCGTCTTTAATTGGTTGTCCGTTTTGTGGATTATTGGTGGCTATAAATATTTGCCTAATACTAGCACTATCGGGCCACTGTGTTGCTCCTATCACCTTTGCAATAGAATAGTTTTTACCATTTACATATGGTCCAAAAACCCCACCAATGGGTAATGAAATAATAGAATCTTTTTGTGGATCTTGAATTAAATTTTTACTTAAAAACGTGTTTTCAAAGTTTTTCTCTGTTCCCACCTTGTTTAAATAAGAAGACACATCTGTTGCGTTTTTAAATTCTTCTTTTAAAGAAGCAACTTGATTATAAGCATTCAAAGAATCTGTGCTAGTTGGTGCAGCACTAAAGGCAACGAAGCTAATATTTCTTGAAGTTTCATCAACCTGGTAAGCAGCCTTGTTTTCTTTTAAATAAGTAGAAATATCATTATTATCTACTTTAATGGTGCTATCTATTATACTATTGTATGGAACTGCAACATAAGAAATATTTGAGATGGCATTTGATTCTGTATATTCTTTATCTGCCAACCATTTCGGAAATTGAATTCCTTTAATTACTATTGCTTGATACTTACTTCTTTGTCTATTTTCAATAGATGGTTTAATATAAAACTTTTCTATTTTGTTAATTTCATCTCTGTTCTTGCTTTTTTTAATTTGTGCTATTGCTTGACGCGCATCGTTCACTTTAAACTCTCCTGTTGCTCTGTCAGTGAACTCTTGTCTGAAAGGAGATTCATTACCAAATAAAACATCATTTAGTTCCTTATTACCCACAGAAAGCCCTAGTTTTTCTTGTTCTGATTTAAATAAGAGTAGATCAACTTCTTGGTTCCATAAGAAGCCAATTATTTGCTCTCTCTTAATTCCTTGAGATGCATAGTTTTGTACTTGAATTTCGACCTTCTCTTCAAAGTCTACTTTTTGAATTTCTTCACCATTTACGGTACCAAGGCTAGTAGTATTACTTCCATTTTGACGTCCAACACCATCTTGTAATATAAAAGCAACCAATGCGATTACTATGATAATAAAGATGATCCATGTACCTCTTTCGCGAATGTTCTGAATAATTGACATATATGAATAATTATAGGAGAGCAAAAATAATGTTTTCTAGCGTCTAAATAGGCGGTCTTAAGGTATTTTTAAGGCTATTTTTATTAAAAGCCTAGTTTAAAATGCACATTGGGTAGGTGGATAAATTTAATTTTCGTGGATATCTCTACTTTTTATCTGAATAAACCTGCAGAAAAATAGAATAACAAAATTAGGATTAGTAAATAACTAAGTATTATTGGATTTAAGGGTTCACTTATACCCGTTAATTAACAGTGGGTAATATTTTTATTAATTCATTTTTGAATAATTATATAATTAATAAATAATAATGATAATTTGATGAAATATAATGCCAGTATAT
>CAXNDZ010000030.1:0-15795 GCA_964201225.1 Chitinophagales bacterium
ACTTCATGTAATAAATCGGTATCCAAAGGTTTTACAAATCGTATATCATAATGCGCTGGGTCAATGCCTTCTGGGCGTAAATTGCGAATCGCTGTTTGAACAAAATTACCAGGGTGTCCAAAACTTAAAATCGCGATATCCTTACCATCCTTGAGCTTCCGGCCTTTACCAATTTCGATTTTCTCAAAAGGTTTTTGCCAATCAACCATTACGCCTTCTCCTCTTGGGTAACGAATTACAAAAGGTAAATTGATTTCAGGAAGCTGTGCGGTGTACATTAAATTGCGCAATTCTTGTTCGTTCATCGGTGCGCTAATAATCATATTAGGAATACATCTGAAAAAAGCAATATCATAACAGCCATGATGTGTTGGACCATCTTCCCCAACCAAACCAGCGCGATCCAAACAAAATACTACAGGTAATTTTTGAATAGCAACATCATGTATTACTTGATCATATGCGCGTTGCATAAAGGAAGAATAAATATTGCAAAAAACTTTGATGCCTTGCGTTGCAAGTCCAGCACTTAATGTAACTGCATGTTGTTCGCAAATACCTACATCAAATGCACGGTGAGGCATTTCATCCATCATGAATTTTAATGAAGATCCACTTGGCATTGCAGGCGTCACACCCATAATTTGCGGATTCACTTTTGCTAATTCAACAATACTATGTCCAAAAACATCTTGGTATTTTGGAGGTTGTGGTGTTTCAATTTTTTTCTTAATTATTTCCCCTGTTAATTTATCAAACAAACCTGGGGCATGCCATTTGGTTTGGTCTTTTTCAGCCAATGCATAACCCTTTCCTTTCACGGTAATGATATGCAATAGTTTAGGTCCTGGAATTTCCTTGAGGTCATTCAGTGTATCCACCAAATTGGCAATATTATGTCCATCAATTGGGCCAAAATATCTAAGTTGTAAAGCTTCAAAAATATTGCTGCTCTTGGAAACGACTCCTTTTACACTTGCTTCCATTTTAGAAGCCATTTCACGGGTAAAGTTTTTACCAATAGGTAATTTACCCATCAGGTTCCAAATTTCATCCCGCACTTTATTATAAGTAGGAGAAGTACTAATATCTGTTAAGTATTCTCTTAAAGCCCCAACATTGGGGTCAATACTCATATTATTATCGTTCAATATGATAAGCACATCACTATCTGCAATCCCTGCATGATTCATTGCTTCAAAGGCCATACCAGCGGTCATAGAACCATCCCCAATAATTGCCACCGACTTTCTATTTTCTCCCTTGTATTTGGCAGCCATCGCCATTCCTAGCGCTGCTGAAATAGAGGTAGAGGAATGCCCGACGCCAAAAGTGTCGTATTCACTTTCACTACGTTTTGGGAACCCACTTAAACCCTTATATTTTCGATTAGTAACAAATTGATCACGGCGCCCTGTTAAAATTTTGTGTCCATAAGCCTGATGGCCTACATCCCATACCAGCTGATCGTAAGGGGTATTATATACATAATGTAATGCCACGCTAAGTTCTACAACACCAAGGCTTGCCGAAAAGTGGCCTCCATGAATACTAACAACATCAATAATGTATTGTCTTAATTCATCACATACCTGATGTAATTGCTCCCTGCTCACTTTTTTCAAGTCCTGAGGAGTATTAATCGAATTTAAAAGTGGGCCTGCTGTTATCTGCATTAACGATAATTGGTAAGTAAAAGTAATTAAATAACATAAAAATATAGCAAAAGTTTAAAACTATGAAAATCATTGCCGTGCAACCAGCTATTCGACCATTAATCCCAAACGAACCCTTAGAACAGCTGGAATTGGAGTAAATTTGAAAAGATGAAAAATAATCAAACCAGGTATTGGATATGTCAAATTGCAGGGTGGTTAAGCTATGGCCTTACCCTGATCTTTTTTTCGTATGTACTTGAAAGGCAATTAAGCCCTGTTTTTTATCCAAGAATGGCTATTAATCTTTTGTTGGGGCTTAGCTTGACGCATTTATTAAGATTACTTATTTTAAAGGTCGGACTTCGTCCACCCATGCCTTCAGGTCAGTGGTGGAAAATTTTGTTGTTATTTTTTGGGTATGCTGTTTTATTTAGCTTTTTAATAAGCAGTATTTTTGAAATTTTTAAATTGTATGATGCAGGTCGAAAAATGACCCAGTATACGTTCCCTAGTTTAAATATTCAAAGTATTGTTTCAGAATGGAATACTGCAAGGGTATCGAAACGCTTTTTTATAAGTCTTGTGTTTGACACCCCCATATCATTAATTTGGATTTCGGTATATATGCTTTGGCATTATATAGAGTTCAGTAATTCGGAAGCGATTAATAAAATAAAGCTTGAATCCTTAATCAAGGAATTGGAATTGAAAACAATTAAGTCGCAAATTAATCCACACTTTATTTTTAATGCATTAAATAGTATTCGTGCATTAGTGGATGAGAATCCAACCAGAGCTAGGCAAGCTATAACGGAGTTAAGCAATATTTTAAGAAGCAGTATACAGGCAGATAAAGTTGAAATCACAACACTCGAAAAGGAGTTAACCATTGTCAAGGATTACTTAGCATTGGAATATATTCGTTTCGAAGATAGGTTGCAGGTGATCTACGAAGTGGAAGCTGGTTCACTTCAAAACAAAGTGCCTCCAATGATGTTGCAAACACTCGTTGAAAACGCGATCAAGCACGGCTTAAGCAAACAACCAGGGGTTTGTCAAATAAAAATTATTTCAAAATTTGAAAATGACAAACATGTGTTGATGGTTCAAAACACAGGTATTTTAGAAAAGGTGGGAAAGGATGGTTTTGGATTACAAAGTACCAGAGAGCGATTAAATATTTTATACAAAGGATCGGCAGCGTTTGAGATATACCAAGACGCACCTAATCAAGTTACCGCCAAATTAAAAATTCCAATAGCAGCTTAAATTTTTTTATATGCCAGTTACAGCCATAATTATTGATGATGAAAGATTAGCGCGCAATGAGCTAAAAAAATTATTAGAACAACATCCTGAAATTCAAATTATTGACGAAGCGAGTGGCGTGGATGAGGGTGTTGAAAAAATAGAATTGGCGCGTCCCGATTTAATTTTTTTAGATATTCAAATGCCAGGTAAAACCGGGTTTGATTTGTTAGGAGAATTAGAAAAAGCGCCCAAGGTTATTTTCACCACTGCTTTTGATGAATTTGCATTAAAGGCTTTTGAGGTAAATGCATTGGACTATTTGTTAAAGCCGATTGATCCCAATAGATTAAGTGATGCGATTCAAAAATTACAAACTGAGTTAGCATTGGAGCAAGCCAGCCTACTTGGTGGTTCGGTTAGGGGTCCTTTGACGGAAGCCGATCAGGTGTTTGTTAAAGATGGAGAGAAGTGTTGGTTTGTTAAATTGGCGGAAATTAGGTTGTTTGAAAGTGTAGGAAATTACGCCAAGGTATATTTTTCAACCCACAAGCCTTTAATATTAAAATCCTTAAATGCACTGGAAGATCGATTGGATGAACATGTATTTTTTAGGGCCAATCGCAAGCATATCATCAATTTACATTGGATTGAAAAAATCGAACCTTACTTTAATGGTGGGTTACTAGTAGAATTAAAAGGGGGAGAGAAAATTGAAATTAGCCGTCGTCAAACGGTGAAGTTTAAGGAAATGATGAGTTTTTAATACTGCATCATAAATACTTCCAATGCTAAGGTACTTATTAGCTTAATTTAGTTCAAACTATGAATCGCTTCAGCGATGGCTTGAATTAATGTAGGATCTTTTTCAACTGCATTTCCCACTACAATAATATCAGCGCCAGCAATACAGTTTTGTTTTGCTTTTTCAGGCGTAGTAATACCACCACCTACGACTAAAGGTATTTGTATATGCGCACTTACTTTTGCAATCATTTCAGTTGGAATGGCTTTTTGTGCACCACTTCCAGCATCCATATAAATTAACTTTTGCCCAAGCATTTCTCCCGCCATGGCAGTACACAAAGCGATATCATTTTTATTCGCAGGAATTGGGTTGGAGTTTGAAATATAGGAAACAGTGGTAGGGGTGCCACCATCAATTAACATATAACCCACCGATATAATTTCAAGACCGCTTTTTTTAACAAAAGGAGCACTGATTACATGCTGCCCAATGAGCAATTCTGCATTGCGACCTGAAATTAAAGAGAGGTATAAAAGGGCATCTGCTTTTGGGGTAATTTGATCAGGGGAACCAGGGAAAAGAATAACAGGAATGTTGCATTGCTTTTTGATACTTGCCACTACAGTATCCAAAGTATCGGTCACGACTAAACTACCACCTACAAAAAAATAATCTACTTTGGACTTAACAGCCATCTCAATAGTTTGGGCTAAACTTTGGTCATTGAGTTTATCGGGGTCAATTAAAACAGCAAATGCTTTTTTTGCATTTGCCTTTCCCTGTGTAATAATATCGTATAGTTTATTCTTCATTTTATAAGCCCGTGTAAGGTGCAATATTTTTTCCAAAAAAACATATAATAAAACGGGTAAAAATTATTTTTTAAAGATTTATTTACCCCCAGCTCCCATTTGCGCCAAAAGGGGTTCATTATATGTTGGAATCCTCAAAAATATTGATTTTATTGCAACGGGGGATAGGTGGCCTACATTAATACTAAAAATTTCAAACATCCAAGGTTTTTTTTTCGCAGAAACTAACATCTCTTGGGGATAAATCACGAAAATCAAGCCGGATATAGGGTTTAATTTAATCCACATTTCTTTTCCACAGCTGTTGATATTTCAGTTGCTAAAGTCTCAAAAGACCTATATATTTTCGTATACCCATCAAGGTTTTTGAAAAACCTAATGGGATAACCCACTAACATTCTTAAATAGAACAAGACCATGGCTACTACTAAAACAAAAAAAGGCTTAAAATTTACACGCCTCTTTACAAAAGAAAATGTTTCTCCATTTGATCAATTTGATTACGACTATCGTGATAGCGTAATCAAAAATCCTAACGGAGAAAAAGTGTTTGAAATGACCAATGTGGAAGTTCCGAAACAGTGGAGTCAAATTGCAACAGATATTCTTGCACAAAAATATTTTAGAAAAGCCGGTGTTCCTCAACCAGATGGTTCATTAGGTCGTGAAACAACAGTAAAGCAAGTTGCACATCGTATGGCAAATTGCTGGAGAGTGTGGGGTGAGCGTTATGGTTATTTTGCAACGGAACAAGATGCACAAACTTTTTATGAGGAGTTAGTATATAGTATTTTAAATCAAGCTTGTGTTCCAAATTCACCACAGTGGTTTAATACGGGGTTACACGAAAGCTATGGTATCACTGGTGGTGCGCAAGGGCATTATTATGTTGATCCAACAGATAAAAAATTAAAGAGATCAACGAGTGCATATGAGCGTCCACAACCGCATGCTTGTTTTATATTAAGCGTAAGTGATGATTTAGTGAATGAGGGTGGTATTATGGATTTATGGACAAGAGAAGCAAGAATTTTTAAATACGGATCTGGGGTTGGAACAAACTTCTCTCAAATCAGAGGGGCTAACGAGAAATTATCTGGTGGCGGATCATCAAGTGGTTTAATGAGTTTCTTGAAAATTGGTGATCGTGCAGCAGGTGCGATTAAGTCAGGTGGTACCACACGTCGTGCTGCTAAAATGGTTTGTTTGGATTTAGATCATCCAGAAGTAATGGAATTCATTAACTGGAAAGTAAAGGAAGAAGATAAAGTTGCCGCATTAATTGCAGCTGGTTATGATAATAGTTATGAAGGGGAAGCATACGCAACAGTTTCTGGGCAAAACTCAAATAACTCAGTTCGTATCCCGAATAGCTTCTTTAAAGCATTGTCTGAAAATGGCAATTGGGAATTAAAAGCACGTACCGATGGTCGTGTGATGCAATCTATCCCTGCGCGTGAAGTATGGGATCAAATTGCAAACGCTGCATGGCGTTGTGCGGATCCAGGAACACAATATGACACTACTATTAATGAGTGGCATACTTGTCCAAAAGGCGGACGTATTAATGCATCCAATCCTTGTTCAGAATATATGTTCTTGGACAATACTGCTTGTAACTTGGCTTCCATCAACCTGCGTAAATTTTTCAATGAATCTGACAACACTTTTGATGTTGCTGGTTTTGAATATACAACAAGATTATGGGCGACTGTATTAGAAGTATCTATTTTAATGGCGCAGTTCCCATCTAAAGAAGTAGCACAATTATCTTATGACTACAGAACTACAGGTTTAGGTTTTGCCAACTTAGGTTCAATGTTAATGGTAAGTGGAATTGCTTACGATAGCGATCAAGCGCGTGGTATTGCAGGATCTATCACTGCGATCATGACAGGTGTAGCGTATAAGACATCTGCAGAAATGGCCTCCTTCTTAGGTGCTTTTGATAGATACGAAGAAAATAAAGAGGATATGTTACGTGTAATGCGTAATCACCGCGCTGCTGCATATGATGCAGAAGATGCTTATGTAGGAATTGAAATTAAACCACAAGGTATTCAAGCACAACATACGCCTGATTATTTATTGAAAGCTGCAACAAAGGCTTGGGATGATGCAGTTCAATTAGGTGAAAAATATGGTTATAGAAATGCGCAAACAACTGTAATTGCTCCAACAGGAACGATTGGTTTAGTAATGGATTGCGATACTACAGGTGTTGAACCAGATTTCGCTTTAGTGAAATTTAAAAAATTATCTGGTGGTGGTTATTTCAAAATCATCAACCAATCGGTACCACAAGCATTAAAGAATTTAGGATATACACAAGCTGAAAATGATGCAATTGTAAACTTCGCTGTAGGACATGCAAGTTTCGCAGGAGCTCCATTCATTAACAATGAATCATTATTAGCTAAAGGATTTACTGCAGAAGAAATTGCAAAATTAAATGGAGCTGCAAAATCAGCATTTGAAATTGGATTCATCTTTAACCGTTTCACATTGGGTGATGCTTGTTTAACAAGATTAGGTTTTAAAGAAGAAGTTTTTGCAGACTGGAGCTTTAGTTTATTAGAAGCTTTAGGATTTACGGAAGATCAAATTGATGCTGCCAACGATTATGTTTGCGGTACCATGACTGTAGAAGGTGCACCAGCATTGAAGGATGAGCATTTGTCTATATTTGATTGTGCGAATAAAAATGGTAAAAAAGGAGAAAGATATATTCACGCGCATGGTCATATTAGAATGATGGCTGCTTGTCAACCATTCTTATCAGGTGCGATTTCTAAAACCATTAATCTTCCAAACGAAGCAACTGTTGAAGAAATTGCCGATTCTTATTTAATGAGTTGGTCCCTTGGTTTAAAAGCGAATGCTATATACCGTGATGGCTCTAAATTAAGCCAGCCATTAAGTACAAAGTCGGATAAAAAGAAAAAAGTAGATGCAGCTACTGAAGAAGAAGTAGTGGCAGAAGGCGGTTCTCAATTGGTTGACCTAAGTAAATTAAATGTAGATGAGTTGTTAGAAGAAGTTCAAAAAAGAATGTCTGCTTCAACGGATACTAAATTTAAGCGTCAACTTTCTAGAATCGTTGAGCGTAAATCATTGCCTGCTAAGCGTCGTGGCTTTACACAAAAAGCACGCATTGGCGGACAAGTACTATTTTTAAGAACAGGCGAATACAATGACAACACGCTAGGAGAAATATTTATTGATTTAGCAAAAGAAGGTTCAACACTTCGCAGTTTAATGAACTGTTTTGCGATCTCCATTTCAGTGGGTTTACAATATGGTGTTCCATTGGAAGAGTTTGTTGAGAAATTTGTATTTACCAAATTTGAACCTTCAGGAATGGTCGATCATCCAAATATTAAAACAACTACTTCAATCGTTGACTTTATATTCCGTTCATTGGCATATGAATATTTAGGTAGAACTGATTTAGTTCATGTACTTGACAAGCCAACTGTTGAAAATTTAGGTGAGGAGGGCGATATTACATTAGTGGGAAAGCCTGAGCTAAGTAGCATTCGTGTTACTGCGCCAACAGTAGCTAAAGCGAATGTAGCGGTAGCTGTTGAAACAACTGCTGGTGGATCAATGGACCAAGTACAAGCAGCTGCTAAGAGCATGCAAAGTGATGCACCAGCTTGTAGCACTTGTGGACATATCACCATTAGAAGCGGTACTTGCTATAAATGCTTGAACTGTGGAACCTCTATGGGCTGTAGTTAGTCCTTTAATGAACAAGCTTTAAATACCCGCTCATTTATGAGCGGGTATTTTTTTGGAAACTAAGTCATTAGACCCCGTTTATGGGGGTCTAATGAAAAATCATAAAATGGTTTGTAGGTTTGATTTTAATTGAATAAAATAAATCAAACCTAAACAAATCTCCCGTTCATTTTGAAACGGGTATTTTTTTGCCTAAACTTTCATGTAAAAATTAGGCAACCATTAATAATTTTCTTTAAATTCATAGTTCAATACCATTAGAGAAAAAAATAGTAATATGTCCAATTTTCAAGTAAAAGTTTCGCCTAAAAATTATGACGCTGTCATTGTTGGTTCAGGCGCAGGAGGGGGAATGTCAGCTTATGTATTAGCAAAAGCTGGTCTTAAAGTTTGTTTGTTAGAAGCGGGTCCTGAATTTGATCCAGCTAAAAACTCATCACAAATGAAAAACCCTTGGGAATCACCGCGTCGTGGTGCAAGTACAAAAATGCGTCCATTTGGCGATTTTGATGCTTCCTATTGGGGTTGGGAAATAGATGGAGAACCTTATACCCAAACGCCAGGCAGTGATAAATTTGAGTGGTGGAGAGCGAGAATGGTAGGTGGTCGTACGAACCATTGGGGTCGTATCTCATTAAGATTTGGTCCAAAAGATTTTAAAAGAAGAAGTATTGACGGCTTAGGCGATGATTGGCCAATAGGTTATGAGGACATCAAACCTTATTATGATAAAATTGATAAATTAATTGGCGTATACGGAACGAATGAAGGATTAGCCAATGATCCAGATGGTATTTTCTTACCGCCCCCAAAACCAAGATTGCATGAGTTGATGTTTAAAAAAGCAGCAACAGGCATTAACATTCCAGTGATTCCATCTCGTTTATCTATTTTAACTAAAAAAATAAATGATGATCGTGGGGTTTGTTTTTACTGCGGTCAATGTAATCGTTCCTGTAAAGTGTATGGTGATTTTTCTTCTTCTTCTGTTTTAGTGCGACCTGCATTGTTAACGGGTAATGTTGATTTAATTACCGGTGCTATGGCGCGTGAAGTTATTACGGACAGAGAAGGAAAAGCAGTAGGCATTTCCTATGTCAACAAAGCCGACAGACAGGAATACCAAATCAATGCGAAGGTGGTGGTATTAGGTGCAAGTACTTGTGAAACTGCGCGTTTATTATTAAACTCAAATTCATCCAAACATCCAAATGGTTTGGCAAATAGTTCCGGTGTTGTAGGACATTATTTACATGATTCAACAGGAGCTGCATTGGGTGGTGTTATTCCAAGTTTGTTTGGACGTAAGCGTTACAACGAAGATGGTGTTGGTGGTATGCACGTGTATACACCATGGTGGTTGGATAATAAAAAATTAAATTTCCCAAGAGGATACCATATTGAATATTGGGGTGGTATGAGCCAACCTGGTTATGGATTTGGAATGGGCCAACAAGGATTGAATGGCAAGTTTCAAGTTAATGGTAGAACCAAAGAAGCGGGGGGATATGGAGAATCATTGAAAGAGGATGTGCGCTTTTTTTATGGTGCAAGTGTAGGTATGGGCGGAAGAGGGGAAGCAGTTCCTACTTTTGAAAATCATTGTAAAATTGATCCAGATGTAGTGGACAAATATGGTATTCCCGTATTAAAGTTTGATTGTAAAAATTCAGATTACGAAGTACAACAAGCAAAACACATGAAGGAAACCTTCCGTGAAATAATGCATGAAATGGGTGCGGTAATTACTTGGGGTGATCAAGATGATGCAAGTAATAAATATGGATTATCAAATCCAGGTAATATCATTCATGAAGCAGGAACAGTTCGTATGGGTGCCGATAAAAAATCATCTGCATTAAATGCATTTGGACAAGCGCATGATTGTAAAAATTTATTCTGTGTGGATGGTTCTGTATTTACCTCACAAGCAGATAAAAATATTACATGGACTATTTTAGCATTGTCCATGCGTACATCAGAATATATATTGGATCAGTTACAAAAGAAAAATATATAATTTTTGATTTTGTAATAAAAAAAGTAGCAAAACATAATATTTAATTAAATAAAAATATTGATCATGGATAGAAGAGATTCCATTAAAGCGTTGGTATTAGGCACTGTTTCCGCAGGTGTATTACTTGAAGCTTGTAAAAATACGAATACGACTGTTTCAGAAGTGAATATGGACGATCGTATGCAGGAGGAAAAGGACTACTTAGTTAAAGTAAAAGCACAGCCTGATTTTTTTGATGCACAGGAAATGGCTACCATTACTGTACTAGCTGATATCATTATGCCTAAGGATGCGGTAAGTGGCTCAGCCACAGATGCTAAAGTGCCTGAATTTATTGAGTTCATAGTAAAGGATATGCCGGATCATCAAGTGCCAATGCGTGGTGGCTTAAGATGGTTGGATTTACATTGTTATAAAAAACATGAAAAAGCATTTGTTGATTTAACAAAGCCGCAGCAATTAGAAATTGTAGATGAAATTGCGTATCCAAATAAAGCGAAACCAGAAGTAGCGCAAGGCGTAAGCTTTTTTAATAAAATACGCGACTTGGTAACCACAGGATTTTATACTTCTGAAATTGGAGTGAAGGATTTGGGCTATATGGGTAATGTACCCAACCAATGGAACGGAGTTCCTGATGAAGTATTAAAGCAACACGGATTAGCCTATACGGAGAAGGAAATTAAAGAGTGTATAAGTTATTAATTCCCCTAATGATTTTAATATTAACAAAGCCCTTCGATTTTTCGAAGGGCTTTGTTTTTAGTGAGTTTATTTTATAAAATATAAGGGCTCTGAATTTATGAAATTTTACTTCCAGCAGCAATGGCTTCACTAGGTTGTACAAAGTATAATTTACCATGGGCATCTTCGGCCATTAAAATCATACCCTTACTTTCAACACCGCGCATTTTACGTGGCGCTAAGTTTGCCACCACCACTACTTGCTTACCAATAATGTCAGCTGGATCAAAATGCATAGCAATACCTGATAAAATGGTTCTTTTTTCCAATCCCAAATCCACTTCTAATTGTAATAATTTATCTGCTTTCTCTACCTTCTTGGCATCAATGATAGTGCCTACACGCAAATCAATTTTACCAAAATCGTCGAAAATAATTTCAGGTTTGAATGCATTTTCATTCGCTTCAGGAGCGCTGCTAGCATCAGTGGTAGTAATTGTATCCATCGTAATTTTTTTTGCTTTTAAATTTGTTTGCAATTGTGTCAATTCCGCTTCAATTTCTTCATCTTCAATTTTTCTAAATAATAATTCAGGAGGTCGTAAGCTATAACCCACTTTTAATAAATTAAAGTTTCCTGCATTTTCCCAATCCAGCATTTTGTCTACTACTTTCATCAAGTGGCACATTTTTTTTGCAGTAAATGGTAAAAAAGGATTTATTAAAATAGCAAGGTTGGCACATAATTGCAAGCAAGCATGCATGCAGTTGTCAATTTTTGCTTGCGCTGTTAGGTCGGTCGCTATATTTTTAGCCAAAATCCAAGGTTCTTTTTTTTGCATGTATTGATTTCCAATACGCGCTAAATTGATCACTTCAAATTGGGCATCTCTAAATTTATATTGCTCAAGTAATTCAGTAATTTTTGCTTTGCTATCTTTTACACTTAGTAAAATGGCATTGTCCTCCTCATCCAATAGTTCAATATGAATGGGGGGTACTTTTCCTTTGCATAATTTATGCATCAATACCCAAGTTCTATTTACATAATTGGCAAAGATGCTTACTAATTCACCATTCACCGATTCCTGAAATCCTTTCCATGTAAATTCACTGTCCTTTGATTCAGGGGCAATCGATGTTAAATAAAAGCGTAAGCTATCCGCTAATCCTGTGCCACCATTTTCTTTTTTAATCCATTTATTAATATAGTCATCCATTTCAATACTCCAACCTTTAGAAGTACTCATTTTATCACCTTCTAAATTCATGAATTCGTTGGCAGGAACACTTTCCGGTAAAATATGGCCATGCAATTTTAGCATGATCGGGAAAATGATACAATGAAAAACAATATTATCTTTTCCAATGAAGTGGACTAATTTGCTTTCCGGATCATTCCAATACGGGGTCCAATCTTTAGCATTATCTTTTGCCCATTGCCTAGTAGCACTGATATAACCGATTGGTGCATCAAACCAAACATATAATACTTTGCCATCACCTCCTGCCACAGGAACCTTAACACCCCAATCTAAATCACGGGTCACAGCCCTAGGTTGCAAGCCGCCATCAATCCAACTTTTACATTGGCCTACTACTGCAGGGCGCCAATCACTTACATGTTCCTTTAAAATCCATTCACGTAAAAAATCTTCGTGTTTATTT
Source organism: Chitinophagales bacterium (assembly GCA_964201225.1). Classification (GTDB taxonomy): domain Bacteria; phylum Bacteroidota; class Bacteroidia; order Chitinophagales; family Chitinophagaceae; genus Sediminibacterium. The sequence goes on from CAXNDZ010000030.1 coordinate 12,583, forward strand.
AAAGGCAAATACCAATGGGTAGTTTCTTTTTTTATAGGTGCGTTACCACTTAAAGTACTTACTGGATTAATTAATTCTTCAGGGCTTAAACTTTTGCCACATTTTTCACATTGGTCTCCGTAAGCTTCATGATATGCGCAATTGGGACAGGTACCTTTGATATATCTGTCCGCCAAAAAGCTATTTGCAGCGGCGTCAAAATATTGCAATGAAGTTTTGGTTTCTAAATCACCTTTGGCTTCAAGATCTTTAAAAAATGCACTGGCTGTTTCATGATGCAAAGCATCGCTTGTGCGATGGTAAACATCAAATGCAATTCCCAGGTCTTTAAAATTTTGTTCAATAATTGGGTGGTACTTATCTATAATTGCTTGCGCAGTGGTTCCCTCCTTCGTTGCCTGGATAGGGATGGCAGTGCCATGCTCGTCACTTCCACAAACAAAAACCACATCTCTTTTTTGCGCTTTTAAATATCGGACGTAAATATCCGCAGGCAAATATGCACCTGCTAAATGGCCAATATGCTTTAAACCATTCGCATAGGGAAGGGCTGCAGTAATCAAATATCTTTTTGGCGTGTTCATTGCTGCAAAAGTACTTAATTTGTGTTATGATTCAACCGCCAATCCTCATTCCTGGAGACACTATTGGGATCACTTGCCCAGCAGGTTCCATCCCCTTGGAAAAGGTACAAAATTGCATTTTGACCCTAGAAAATTGGGGGTTTAAGGTACAATTGGGTAAAACCGTGGGGTCGAAAAAGGATTGTTTTTCCGCATCCGACGCTGAAAGGGCAATGGAATTACAGCAAATGCTAGATGATACAAATATCAAAACGGTATTGTGTGGCCGTGGTGGCTATGGCTTAAGTAGAATCATTGATCAAATCAATTTTTCCGGGTTTAACCAAAATCCCAAATGGGTAATTGGCTTTAGTGACATTACCGTTTTGCATGCTGCTATTCAAAAGCAAAATACCATGAGTATACATGGCCCCATGGCAGCTGCTTTTAATAAAGGTGCGGAGGGGGAAGTTTATATCCAATCATTAAAAAATATTTTGATAGGCGAAAACCAAATAATCAAAGCAGTCCCTAATGCGCTAAATAAGCAAGGATTGGCCACAGCAAACCTTATTGGCGGTAATTTATGTATGATCGCCCATTTAATAGGGTCTAAAAATGCCATGGATACCAAGGGTAAAATATTATTTATCGAAGATATAGGAGAGGCGCATTATAATATAGATCGATTAATTATTCAGTGTAAAAATGCAGGAATATTGGATGATTTAGCAGGTCTGGTTGTTGGTGGTTTTACCGAATTAAAAGATACTGCAGCCGATTTTGGTGCCACAGCCTATGAAATTATACACGCACATATTTCAAATTTCAATTATCCCGTTTGTTTTGATTTTCCGATAAGTCATGGATTGCAAAACTATGCAGTAAAGCAAGGGGGCGCCTACACATTGGAGGTAAACAATGAGGGGGCCATCTTAAAAGAGCGTTAATATTCAACGCCTAATAGCTATACAAGCTAAATATTGTACTAAATTTGTGTATATAAATTTGAATGCTATGAAAAAGTCAATTTTAAGTTTTTTTATTTCCATGTTAATTGGAGGACAATGGTGTGAAGCGCAATCCTATCTTGCTTCGACCATCGAAAAAACGGATAAGGAGGCCATGCAATATGAAATTTTGGGAAAAGTAGGTACTCATTATTGGGTTTTTAAAAACAATGCAGGTATTTCAACCATTGCACAGTACAATGAACAGATGCAAATTGTTAAGCAAAATGATTTATCCTTTTTGCCAAAATCATTAAATGGATTAGAGTTTATTTCATCCAATGATCAGGTGGTTATTTTTTATCAATTTCAAGTGAACGCTACCGTATATGCAGCTGTTGCAAAATTAAATGCAGATGGTAAATTAATTGGTGAGCCTAAAATAATGGATACTGCAGATAAAATAAGGCCGGGTTCGGGAACGAAGGTTTTTAATTTATTGCGTAGTGATAACGAAGAAAAAATATTATTATTCAGTATCAATAAGACAAACGCGTCTGCTATTAAAGTAAAAACACTTTCATTAGATAAAAATTTCGAGTTATTATCAGAAAGTGAATTTATCGTACAATCTCAAAATAAAAAAAGTGCCTTATCTGATTTTGCACTAGATAATCAAGGCAATTTGTTTTGCTTACGCAATATCACCCAGACCAATATGGCACCAGCGGTGAGTTTGTTGTATTTATCTGCTGATGGAAAAGAGGTTATTGAATCTGCGATTGTAAATAATAGTTTGGAATTAGATGAAATCAGGCTTAAAATTGATAATGCAAAAGGCCAAGTGATTTTAAACTCCTTTTATGCTACCGAGAAAAAGGGACATGTGGAAGGCTTATATTCTTATTTATGGGACGTAGCTGCTAAAAAAGAAATATTAACCAATGCAAATCGTTTTACTGATTTTAACAGAGGTGCAGTTTCAAGTAAGCGAAATTTAAAAAATGTTTTTGATACCTACTATTTGGATAAAGTTGCTACACAAGCGGATGGCAGTTATACAGTAATTGCTGAGGCGGCAGATTCTTATTCCAATCGCAACAACTATTTTTCAAGATGGGATTTTTATTGGGGCGGTGCTTTTTATAATCCATTTATGTTTAATTATTGGAATAGGCCTTTTGGTTTTTATCCATGGGGACGATTTGGTTGGGGTATGGGACCATGGGGCTTTAATTCCTTTGGTATGGGACCATGGGGCTTTAATTTCTGGGGTAATCCATTTATGTGGGGTAATCCATTTGCTTCTTTTGGTTATCCATCAGTCACTTATAATGCCAATAAAATTGCGCTTTTGTCATTTGATGCAAAAGGTAATTTACAATCGATTAAAACAATCGATAAATCGCAAAACGATCAAAATGTGGATCAGTTTATTGGGTATGGTACTATCGAAAATCAGGAAGGGATTCATTTTTTATACCATCAAAAACGTAAGGGACAACATAGTTTGGTTTTTAATAGTTTAACAAAACAAGGGCAATTAGAAAAAGGAGCAGTGGTCGTGGCTAATGAAAAAAACTATGAATGGATGCCGCGTATGTTGAAGCAAGTGAGCGATAACGAAGCTATTTTGCCGTATCAATTTAAAAATAGAATTGGTTTCGCGAAAGTTAAATTTAAATAACACAAAGTGGTTT
>CAXNDZ010000031.1:0-15702 GCA_964201225.1 Chitinophagales bacterium
AATTATTGCACAAACTTCTGCGGATCACAAAACAGGTTTTGTTGTTTGTATTTCTTGTGAAACAGATTTCGTTTCTAAGAATGCTGAATTCGTTGCATTTGCGCAAAGCATTGCTGACGCTGCAGTTGCGAACAATGTAAAATCTGCGGCAGAATTAAATGAAGTAAGCGTGAATGGTACAAAAGTATCGGACATGATCAATGATAAATTAGCTTCTATCGGTGAAAAAATCGGAGTCGCTAAATTTGAAAGAGTGGACGCTCCATTTGTAGCTTCTTATATTCACGGTTCTTACAGAATGGGTGTATTAGTAGGATTATCTACTGAGGCAGCTGAATTAGGTAAAGACCTTGCGATGCAAATTGCTGCGATGAATCCAGTAGCAGTTGACGCTGATTCAGTTCCAGCGGAAACAGTAACACGTGAGCGTGCAATCATCATTGATACCATGAAGGAAGATCCTAAAATGGCTGGTAAACCAGAAGAAATGATTGCTAAAATTGCCGAAGGTAAAATTGCAGCTTTCTTTAAAGAACAAACCTTATTAGCGCAGTCTTTCGTAAAAGACGGTTCTAAAACAGTGGGTGACCACGTTAAGAGCGTAGGGGCTGACCTTAAAGTTATCGAGTTTAAGCGTGTAGCATTGGGATAGTAATAACTTACTAGAATAATAGTTTAAAAAGGGTCCCGATTGCTCGGGACCCTTTTTTGTTGCTCTAAAATTCTTATCTTGCAAGTACAAAATACCAACTACTATGCTGCCAAAATACAAGCGCGTATTATTAAAATTATCAGGGGAAGCATTATTAGGAGAACAAAGAAATGGAGATCCATTTGATCCTAAGATCATTGAGCAATATGCTAATGAAATCAAACAAGTAACCGACTTAGGTGTACAAGTAGCTATCGTGATTGGCGGTGGAAATATTTATCGCGGTATGAATGAGGCGGATAGCGGTATTGAGCGGGCACATGGTGATTATATGGGTATGTTGGCAACCATGATTAATGCAATGGCAATACAAGCCATGCTTGAAAAAATAGGCGTGTATACGCGATTACAATCTGCCATTAATATGGAACAAGTAGCGGAGCCCTACATTCGTCGCAAAGCATTGCGCCATTTGGAAAAGGGACGTGTAGTTATATTTGGTGCTGGAACGGGTAATCCTTATTTCACTACGGATACGGCCGGTTCGCTACGTGCCATTGAAATGAAAGCAGATGTTATTTTGAAAGGAACACGCGTGGATGGGGTATATGATAGCGATCCAGAAAAAAATCCAAACGCGGTTAAATTTGATAAAATCAGCTTCCAGGATTGTATATCAAAAAATTTAAAGGTGATGGACATGACGGCATTCACCTTGTGTATGGAAAACAAATTGCCTATTATTGTTTTTGATATGAATCAGCCAGGTAATTTATTAAGAGTAGTACAAGGGGGTGAAGTGGGTACCTTAGTTGGATAATAGGTCACTCGCCACTTGTGTAATATATTTTGAGACCAAGCAGGGTGTCGTTAATTTTATTATATGCATAAATCAGGATTGAGAATTACATGTATTAGCCTATTTTTTTTAGCAGCATTAAGTAATAATGGGATTGCACAAAAAACTTTAAGCTTAAACGAAGCCATTCAAACTGCTTTAAAAAACAGTTATGATATTCAATTGGTGGAAAATAATTTAGCGATTGCTAAAAATAATAATAATATTGGTATTGCAGGGGGCCTACCTACCATTACCAATACAAGCAACAACAACAATACATTAACGTCGATTAATCAAACCTTTCCAGATGCGAATCGTAATACTTCAAGAAACGGTGTTGATGGTAGCACTTTAAATAGTGCCGTGAATGCCACGATGGTATTATTCAATGGCTATAGAGTACAGGCTACTAAAAATCGTTTGGAAAGTTTGGAGCGTCAAAACAAATCCTTACTTGAATCACAATTGTTGAATACCATTTCAACAGTGATGCAACAATATTATAATGTTGTTCGTCAACAAGCATTTTTAAAAACTATTCAAAAATCAATCGAGACCTCAAAGCAAAGATTAGCTATTGTTGAAACGCGTCAAAAAATTGGCGTTGCTAATGAAGCTGATTTTTTACAATCTAACTTGGATTTAAATGCTTTAATTCAAGCAGAACAAAATCAATTATTAATTATTGATCAAGCCAAAGCCGATTTGTTAAATACGATTGTAATGCCTAATACAAATAGCGTTATCATCAATGATAGCATCAAGGTAGATGATCAATTGGTATTGTCGGTAGTGGAAGCAAAAATAAAGGAGCATCCTTTGTTACAATCAGCACAACAGTTGGTTAATGTGAATCAGTTTTTGGAAAAGGAAACCAAAACATTAACTTATCCTACGTTAAGAGCGAGTACTGGATTCAATTACAATAGCAACAAGTCAGCAGCAGGTTTTATATTATTGAATGAAAGCTATGGTCCATTTTTGGGGCTAAATTTAAGCATCCCTATTTATACGGGTGGTGCTAATAAGCGTGCGATTAAAAATGCAGAAATCAACACTAAGTCCGCTAAAATTCAACTACAAAATACGGAGCAGGATTTGACTACTGAATTATTTAAAACGTATCAGAGTTATAAAAATAGTTTAAAGCAAACGCCGATTGAAATACAAAATTTTGAAATGTCACAATCCTTATTGGATTTAGTAATGCAAAAATATAAGTTAGGCCAAGCCACCATGGTGGATGTAAAGCAAGCCCAACAAAGTTTTGAAACAGCTGGATTTAGATTAGTGAGTTTGCGTTTCAACGCAAAAATTGCTGAGATTGAATTAAAGCGATTATCCAATCAATTAAATTTTTAATTTAACTTACTATATGCAATCAAAGCTTCCCAATATCGGCACTAGTATTTTTACGGTAATGAGCCAATTGGCAGCAAAGCATAATGCAATTAATTTAGGACAGGGGTTCCCTGATTTTCCCATGAGTGCGGAGTTGATAGAGTGTGTTAATAAAGCCATGCAATCGGGTGGTAATCAATATGCGCACACCAATGGTGTTCCATTATTACGTGAAAGATTGGCGGAGAAAATTAAATATTTATATGATGTAAATATTAATCCCGAAACGAATATTACCATTGTGCCCGGCGGTACCTATTCTATCTTTTGTGCATTTTCAACCATTATACAACCAGGGGATGAGGTGATTATTTTTGAACCTGCCTATGATAGTTATATACCTAATATTGTTTTTAATGGTGGTATTGTGGTGCCTATAGAATTAGAATTTCCAGATTATAGTATTCCTTGGGATAAAGTGAAAGCAGCGATTACGCCTAAAACAAAAGCGATACTAGTGAACACCCCGCATAATCCTACGGGGCGTGTGTTTACCAAAGAAGATATTTTAATATTACAAGAAATAGTGCTTTCAAATAATTTGTATTTAATCAGCGATGAAGTTTATGAGCACCTGATTTATGACAACAAGCAACATGAAACAGTGATGAAATATCCTGATTTGTTTGCACGTACTTTTGTTTGTTTTTCCTTTGGTAAAACTTACCATTGTACCGGTTGGAAATTAGGGTATTGTATTGCACCTGAAAATATAATGAAGGAGTATCGAAAAGTGCATCAGTTTAATGCTTTTGGATGTGATACACCCAAACAAATAGCGATTGCGGAGTACATGACTAATAAGGAAGCTTATCTATCTATCGGCGCTATGTATCAAGAGAAAAGAGATTACTTACGGGGTTTATTGGATAATACTAAATTTGTACGCTTACCTTCCTCTGGCTCTTATTTTGAAAGTTATCGCTATGATGCAATTTCAGATGAACCCGATACCGTATTTGCGGAAAGATTAGTAAGGGAATTTGGTATTGCTATTGTTCCCATGTCTGCATTTTATCAAAAGTCCACCGATCATAAAGTGATTCGCTTGTGTTTTGCCAAAGTTAAAGAAACATTGGATGCTGCTGCAGCATGTTTGCAAAAGGTTCATTAACTTTAAATCCAACAATTAATATTTAATTAGGAATGCAAGATATTCGTGTGTCCTTTCAGCAGTTATTTAATACAACTGCTTCCTTAGTAGTGCAATCACCAGGACGCATTAATTTAATTGGTGAACATACGGACTATAATAATGGTTTTGTTTTACCTGCTGCCATTGACAAATGTGTGCAAGTAGCCATTGCAAAACGAACAGATGGTACAATACATATGTATGCCATTGATTTGCAGGAAAGCGTGATTGTTCCTGCTGTTGCAATGCAACCACATGCAACAATCTGGGTGAATTATATAATTGGAGTAGTGGTACAAGTACAAAAGTATAACACAAGCAGGTCTGGCAGTAATGCTTCCCATGAAATTGACAAAGGTTTTGATATTTGTATACAAGGCGATATCCCAGTTGGCGCTGGCTTATCAAGTTCGGCAGCAGTGGAGTGTGCAGTTATTTTTGCGTTGAATGAAATGTATCAGCTGGGTTTAACGAAGATGCAAATGGCGTTGATGACACAGCAATCGGAACATGAATTTGCAGGGGTTAAATGTGGCATCATGGATATGTTTGCCAGTTTACATGGGAAAAGTAATCAAGTCATACTATTGGATTGTGGTAGTTTACAACATAGTTATTACCCCTTAGATTTAAAAGACTACCAAATTATTTTATTTGATACACAAATCAAACATGCCCTAGCATCTTCCGAATACAATACGCGCCGAATGGAATGCGAACAGGGTGTTGGGGTATTGCAACAAAAATATCCGTCGATTAAAACTTTACGTGATGCTAGTAAGCAACAAGTGGAGCAATGTCTTGCACCTAAAAATAATGATGCAAAAAATGCGATAAGCGATAAGGTTTATCAAAGATGTAAATATGTGGTGGATGAAATAGAACGTGTGCAATTAGCGGTCAAGGATTTATTAGCAGGAGATATAAAAGCCTTTGGTCAAAAGATGTATGAAACACACGAAGGTTTATCAAAATTATATGAAGTGAGTTGCAGGGAATTGGACATTTTAGTCAATGCTGTCAAGGATAATCCCCATGTATTAGGCGCAAGGATGATGGGTGGTGGATTTGGTGGCTGCACAATTAATATTATAAAAAAATCCGAAGTACAAGCAATCATCCATCAGGTTGCGGAAGTATACGCGCAACAAACAGCACATACCTTAAAAGTGCATCAGGTAAAAATTGCCCAAGGAACTCACATAAAATAATTATATTACAGAGGGTATTTAAAAAGACCCATCCTACTTTACATTCAATTTAAATATTTATGTCAAAAAAAGTATTACAAGGCTTTATCTTAACCCTTGCAATTTCATTATTCAATCAAGCATGTTCATCCAATAATACGAATACTATGGACACTACTGTTAAGTTGACCAGCCAAGCATATGGTGAATTTGAGGGCCAACCCATTACGGAATATACTTTAACCAACGCGCATGGCATGCAAGTAGGTATTATAAACTATGGAGGTGCGCTCACTAAAATTATTACAGAAGCAAAGGACAGTAGCTGGGGTGATGTACTCACTGGCTATGATTCCTTAAGTGGATTTACACAAATAGCTAATCCTTATTTTGGGGCATTGATAGGTCGTTATGCAAATCGTATTGCTAAAGGAACTTATCAAGTGGATGGCGTTGCATACCATGCTGCATTGAATAATAATGGACAATCATTACATGGTGGTTTGAAAGGTTTTGATAAGGTGGTATGGACGGCCACTCCATTAGCAGGCGATAGTAGTATTCAATTAAATTATGAAAGCAAGGATGGCGAGGAAGGTTATCCAGGAAATTTAAAAGTACAGGTGGTGTATACCTTAACAGCAGATAATGGTATTAAAATAGATTATACCGCAACAACAGATAAAACCACTGTGATTAATTTAACCAATCACGCTTATTTTAATTTATCTGCAGGAAAGTCACTAACGATCAAAGATCATATTTTACAAATAAATGCCAATCAATATACACCCGTGGATGCAGTGCTTATTCCTACAGGGGAATCATTGGATGTAAAAAGTACGCCAATGGATTTTACACAGGCCAAGCGTATTGGAGATGATTTAGATAAAGTGGAAGGGGGCTATGACCATAATTGGATATTAAACAAAGCAGAAGGTTTACAAGAAGTGGCTAATGTATATGACCCTTTATCAGGGCGGACTTTAACTGTATTTACGACAGAGCCAGGTTTACAATTTTATTCAGGTAATTTTTTAGATGGCACATTAACACACACTAAAAATGGTATCCAATATATTAAACATGGAGCATTAACATTGGAAACACAACATTATCCTGATGCGCCCAATCAAGCAAAATTTCCAACTACTTTATTAAAACCAGGAGAAACTTATAAGCATACCACTATTTATAAGTTCGCAACAAAATAAAAAAACCAAACCAATCGATTACCTATGAATTACCAATTAAGCACATTAGATTATATAGTATTTCTAGTTTATTTTGTTTTGATCCTATCTTATGGATATTACATTTATAAAAAAAGACAAACCAAAGAACAGGATTCAAAAGCATTCTTTTTAGCGGAAGGATCCTTAACCTGGTGGGCGATTGGTGCATCTCTTATTGCCTCTAATATTTCAGCAGAACAATTTATAGGAATGAGTGGTAATGGATATTTTGTAGGTATTGCAGTATCTGCCTATGAGTGGATTGCCGCATTGGGCTTGGTGATTATTGCGGTATGGTTTATGCCTATTTATTTAAAAAATAAAATTTATACCATGCCTCAGTTTTTACAAATGAGGTATAATGAAACGGTGTCTTTAATCATGGCCATTTTCTGGTTGTTTTTATATGTGTTTGTGAATTTAACTTCTATTTTATATTTAGGTGCTACTGCTATCAATGGATTATTGCCGGGTCAAAATCATTTACATGAAATTATTGTTTGCTTAGCCATCTTTGCCGTGTTTATTACATTGGGGGGAATGAAAGTAATTGGATATACGGATGTAATTCAAGTAACGGTTTTAATTGTTGGCGGATTGGCTACAACGTATATGGCTTTATCTATGGTGAGCGAAAAATTTGGCATGGGCGGTGGTATTATCTCAGGATTTACAACATTAATGCAACAAGCGCCCGACCATTTTCACATGGTGATGGACAAACCTAATGGGGCGTCCTCGCAGGAATATATTGACAAGTATATGATTCTTCCAGGTATTGCTATGTATGCAGCAGGCCAATGGATTTTGAATTTAAATTATTGGGGATGTAATCAATATATTACACAACGTGCATTAGGTGCTGATTTACCCACTGCGCGTAAAGGAATATTATTCGCGGCCTTATTAAAACTATTAATGCCTGTCATTGTCATGTTACCAGGTATCGCAGCGTATGTACTTCACAAAAATGGACATTTAGATCATTTAGTAGGTGGAATGGATGGTGCATACTCTGCAGTATTGGCTTTTTTACCTACTGGAATCAAAGGTTTATCATTAGCAGCACTTACGGCTGCCATTGTTGCCTCATTAGCAGGTAAATCAAACAGCATTAGTACCATTTTCACTTTAGATATTTATAAAAAATATTTTGCTAAGGAAGCAAGCGAGGAAAAATTAGTGTGGATGGGAAGATGGGTAGTCATTTGTGCTATGTGTATTAGTGTACTATTCACTTGGGATGATATTTTAGGCATTGGAGGTGCAGGTGGATTTACATTTATCCAAAAATATACAGGCTTTATAAGCCCAGGCGTATTGGTAGTATTTGTATTAGGTATGTTTTGGAAGCGTACCACAGGTACTGCAGCCATAGTGGGTATATTAGGTGGTTTTATTTTATCCTTATTCTATAATGAATTTGCTCCGATGGTATTTGGTAATGAAACATTCTATTATACTGCTTATCCGAATAGTGCTGGTGTATATAAAATTCCATTTTTAGTGGCGATGGGTATCGCGGGAATCATAACAGCCATATTAATGGTGGTGATTACATTATTTGGACCAAAAGTAAATCCTAAAGCTTTTGTTTCTGATAAGTCAATGTACAAAGTAGACAATACAACATTGGTTTTAATTGTTTCAATATTGATGATTTTATCAGCCTTGTATATTAAGTTCTGGTAACTTCATTGGAGTCATCATATTCGTAATATATAACTAGGATTATACCACAGATAAAAAAGCCCTTCTCCGAAATTTCGGAGAAGGGCTTTTTGCTATAGTTCTTTTGCTTTAATCGATTTACTTTAATTGATTCACTGCAATTATTAAACTAGCGCTGTAAATGGTTTAATACCAAGAGCCGTTAATTATTTTATCGCCGTTTGCATTATTTTTTGCATTTCTTCTTTTTGCATTTCTGCTGTGAATGAAAGCAGTCACAAACATTAATGGTAAAAAGATAAATGTTAAAGGAGGAATCCCCAACATGCTAATCCATTTACCACCAAAGTGACGACGCATTGGACGACGTAAACGCTCTGCGATTAAATACATAGCCGGTACAATAAACAAGGTCATGAAAAAGGCAAATATCAATCCAAATATCAAAGTCCAGCTTAATGGCTTCCAGAAGGAAACGCTATCGCCACCAAAAAAGATATGTGGATTTAACTCACTAAACAAAGTCACAAAGTTGATGTTAAAGCCAATCGCAATAGGTATAAAGCCTAGGATGGCAGCCAATGCAGTCAATAGTACGGGAATAATTCTGGTTTTACCCGCTTGTATCAAAGCTTCTTTAGTTTTCATACCTCTTGCTCTTAATACATCGGTGAACTCGATAATTAAAATACCATTTTTCACAACAATACCCGCAAGCCCAACAATACCCAAACCGGTCATCACCCCAGACACTTTCATTCCAAATATGGAAAATCCTAATAATACACCAATGATACTAAATAAAATCTCTGTTAAAATAATCACCGATTTTGAAATAGAATTAAACTGCAACACTAATGTGAAAAGGATCAACATTAATGCAATGATCATTGCTTTTCCTAAAAAGCTTACCGTTTCTAATTGTTGTTGATTTTCACCAGTTTGTTTAATTGTCACCCCTTCCTGTATTCCATTAAAATTAGAAATATATTGTGCAATCACTGCGTTTACGGAAGTGGGATTAAAGCCTTGCGCTAATAATACATTTGAACTTAATTGAATAAGGCGTTTTTGATCCTTACGTCTTACACTGCCTAAGGTATTAGTAGGTTCTACTTTAACCAATGAACTAATAGGAATATTTTTAACCATGCCACCCGCCGCCATATCTCTAAAGGACAGACGCATGTTTAATATATCCACTAAATTTTTACGTTGTAAACTTTCATTACGCAATTGAATCTTATATTCTTCCTTACCATCTTTAATTTTGGAAACTTCTTTTCCAAATAAAGCAGTTCTAATTTGCATACCCACTTGTGCCGAGGAAACGCCTGCAATTAATGCCCGCTCACGATCAACGGTTAAAGTTAATTCTGGATTTTGTAAGTCAACATCCATTTTTAATTCTTCCACACCTGGTACCTGCACGGAATCTAGATAGTTTTTTAACCCGACTGCAGTTTTAATTAAATTATCAAAATCATCGCCCTGAATTTCAATATTAATCGGAGGCTCCGTTGGCGGACCACTTTGTTCCTGAGTTACTGAAATCTCAGCACCAGGAATACCTTTTAATTGTGCACGAATCGCATCCAAATAAGGAGCTGTTGATTTACCATCTCGTTTTTCAAATTCAACAAAATTGATTTGTAATCGCCCTAATTCTGCATGTGGGCTTCGATCACCGCGCATTGGGTCACCCGCACCTACTGCTACATTGGAAATAATACTCTCTACAATTGGATTTCGTTTACCTGGCTCGTTATCTAATACCTTATTAACCTTTGCTTCAAGCACTTTGGTTACAGAATCAGTGTATCCCACTTGCGTACCTACGGGTAATTTTAAATAAACATATAATTGGTTGGGGTCACCCACCGGGAAAAATTCAATTCCTACACGACCCTTAGCAACGCTAATGCCAAATACCACAAAGGAAACGACCAGCAAAACAAAAGTACCTATTAATAATTTTACGGGTCTCCATCCTGTTAATGCACGGCGCAATCCGTTTTCATACATGCCCATTAAATTTGGCAAAGTGACTGATTGGAATTTATGAATTGCAGAAGCAATAAAAAATCTATTGGCTAATACTAATATCATAAAGAAAATAAGCAGGTTACCTAAAAAAGTAAATCCAGTTAAATCCAATAAAATTCCTACGATGATTGGAATCCAAAATCCTTTTTGTTTAAATATTTTAGCCCTGTTTTTTAATCTGTCTTCTTCACTTTCCTCTTCATGATTCATAAAATCAACCGCAAAAACTGGGTTCATGATAAATGCCACCAATAAGGAAGCAGTCAATGTAAATATTAACATGGTGGGTAGGTAAATCATAAACTTACCAATCAAGCCAGGCCAAAACAATAATGGGAAAAAGGGTGCTAATGTAGTGATGGTTCCTGCTAACACTGGAATAAACACTTCGCCTGCTGCCATTTTCGCAGAAACCGTTGCTGATAATTTTCCTTTGCCTTGAATAAATATACGATGGGTGTTTTCAATGACTACAATGGCATCATCTACAATAATACCCAATCCAAACAGCAAAGCAAATAGTACGATAAAATTCAAGGTGATACTGTTTCCTACAATTAGTTCAGCACCTGGTATAAATACAAACGCAACAAACATACTCAAAGGCACCGATAAGGCAACAAAGAATGCGTTGGTCACACCCATGAAAAACATAAGTACAATTAATACAAGTACAAATCCAATAATTATTGAATTTACTAATTCAGTAAACGAACTTCTGGTTCTAATACTTTGGTCACCCGAAATAACCACTTTTAAATCGGTGGGGAAATCGTTTAATATGGTTTCATCCACTACTTTTTTAACCGCATCTGAAGTAGCGATTAAGTTTTCACCACTTCTTTTGATGATATTTAAGGTCATCACATTTTTACCATCTAATCGCGCGTAACTTTCATTGGTCTTAACCGTATCCACAATATTAGCTACATCTTTTAAATAAATAGCTGAACCACTGGTGTTGCGTACAATGATATTACTAATGTCGTTGGCATTTTTCAATTGCCCTTTTAGTTGCAGGTTACGATTCATCGTACCAACTTCCAATAAGCCACCCGATAAATCTAAATTTTCACGCTGAATCGCAAAAGTGATATCATCAAACGTGATGCCTGCACTTTGCATTTTATAATTATCTACGTTAATTTGAAATTCTCTCTCAGGCGCACCTACGATGTCAATTCTATTGATTTGAAAAATATTTTCCAATTTATCTTTCAATAACTCTGAATATTTAGACAATTGCACTAAGTCGTAATTCCCATTAATGTTTACATACATAATGGGCTGCTCACTCAAGCTAATCTCTATTACCCTAGGTGCTTGTGTTAAATCATTCGGCAAGTCGGACTTAGCTTTATCAACTGCATCTTTCACTTTTTGTAAAGCCACATCGGTTGGCACGTTGGTTCCAAACTCAATGGTAATAGCCGAAAAGTCCTGTTGAGAGTTGGACGTGAATTTTGTAATTTTCGCTCCTGTAATACCCTTGATTTGTTTTTCGATAGGAACGGTTACCAGGTTCTCAATATCCTTGGGAGAATTACCTACATAAACGGTTTGTACAAATATGGTCGGGATGATAATATCAGGAAACTGCTCCTTAGGGAGTGTCAAAAACTGGAATATACCCCCTATGCTTATAAATAACATGAGTAGGTAAATGGAAGTTTTGTTGGTGATACTCCAAGAAGTAGGTTTGAACTCCTTAAACTTTTCTTTTATATTTTGAATTGTCGACATAGTAATCTGTTAATGATTTGAATTATTTATTTAGCTACTGTAGTGATAAACTGACCATCAAATAAGTTTTGGTACCCAGTAGTAATTATTGCATCTCCCATGACTAAGCCGCCTAATACTTCCATGTTGTCACCATAAAATTCACCTACAGTAATTATTTTTTTTCTTGCGATCATCTTTCCATTTTCGCTAATGGCCACATAAACGAATTTACCTTTTTCATCATTTTGTAAAATATTAATAGGTATGCTTATTGCATTTGCTTTGGAATAATCTTTAATTTTCACTTGGACCAATTGATTAGGTCTAAAGTCACTGTTAGGTGCTATTTTCGTTTCAATAAAAAAGCTTCTACTGAGTGGGTCAATCACTTTACCTAGAACACTAATTTTTGTTTCAATTGTTTTTTGCATATCAGGAAAATTCAAAGCCACATCACTTCCCACACGCACTTTGCCAGTATAATTTTCAGGTACTAAAGCCGTTGCTTTTAACTTTTGTGTGTTTACAATTTTTATTTGACCAGCGCCCATAAACATTTCCCCCACATGTATATTTACCTCCTCCGCAACGCCATCCACATCACTATAAATACTCGTATAAGCCAATTGATCTTTGATTACGCCTACTTGTTCAGTAGCCCCTTTTAATTGACTAGCCAATGCTTCTGCATTTGTTTTAGCTGTTAATAATTGTATTTCACTACCAATGTTTTGCTCCCATAAATTCTTTTGTTTTTCATATACCGATTTCGCTAAAGCAGCCTGTGCTTTTAGTGTTTCAATATTTTGAGAAGCTGCAGCAACGCTTTGTTTGATTAAGCTATTGTCCAACTGTAATAATAACTGGCCTTTCTTTACAAGGTCGCCTCTTTTAATATAAAGCGATCTTACTTGACCGCCACCAGCACGTGGTGTAATATAAGAAACACTTTCAGATTCAATTTTTCCTTGAAGCTCAATATAATGATCAAACACTTGCGTTTTAATAGTATCAATAGAAACTAAAATGGTTTTATCAGCTTTAGCGCCGCCCAGGGTTTTGATTTCTTTTTCTAGATTAGCAATATTGATACTAATTTCTAAAGCTTGCTTTTTTAAATTAGCCAAAGCTGTTTTTTTAGCTTCTACTGAATTTTTATCACCACCACAAGCGATTAAGAATAATACCAATGATCCGATAATTAATGTTGCGTAATTTTTCATTATGTTTGATTTTATCATTTTATATTTTTCTGCAATTTAATTTGCAGCGATTTTTATTTTATAATTTTCCTGTTGCTTTTAGTAAATCTACTTTAGCAATTAACGCACTATACAAAGCGTTCATGTAGTTATTCTGTGCAGTCACTAAATCCGCTTGGGCAGCAGACATTTCGGTATTTGAACCCATACCGGTTTCAAATTTCTTTTTTGTTTGCTGGTATACAGCTTCTGCTAGTTGCATGTTCTTTTTTTGAAATTGCATCGTAGCTACTGACGACATATAATTTAGTTTGGCTTGCGTAATTTCATTATCAATATTATTTTTTAAAGCGCCTAGTTGATTTTCAATTTGATTTAATTCAATTTTTGTTTTTTTGACACGTGCATCTCGCGCAAAACCATTAAATAGTGGCAGGTTTACATTTAAACTAACCAAAGTAGTATTAAACCAACTACCCCCTTCAAAAAAATCAAACTTAGTACGCATTGCATTTTTTGAAGCATTTCCCGACATGCTTATAGTAGGCAAGTAACTTAATTGATAACGCTTAACATTAAATTCAGTTAATTTTTTTGTTTCACTTAAGTATTGAAAATCTTTCCTTACGCCATATTGAAAATCATTCTCCACTAAAATATCTTTATCTAAACTTTTCTCATCAATCACATCAGTTAAGGCAAGGCTATCATTGACCGGCATACCCATTAACATTTTTAATCCCATATAACCAATGGCTACACTATTGTTTGCTTTTATTTTTTCGGTTTGTAAATTATTTAATTGAACGCTTACTTTGTCTACATCTAATTTTTCAACAAATCCGTTTTTATACATCACTTCTGCATCATGCGATAATTTTGACAAACGTTCAATATTGGCATCTAATATATTAAGCTGTGTTTTACTAGCTGATAATTGGTAATAAATTTTATAAATATTTGTTTTAATTACTTCCTGAGTTAATGCCGCATTTTTCTTTTGCCACTCTACTGAAGATGCCCTTGCTTGCAAAGCAACAAATACTTGACCATCAAATAATAGTTGTTGAAAATTAATACCATAATTAGCATTATATTTTGTTCCAAACTGCACTGGGATATAGGTTCCAGCTGCACCACCAAATATCTGAGCAGGTAGTAAGGAGGTAGGTATTGTTAAAAAATCATTCACGCCAGCATTGGTTCCAATAGTAGGAAAAGCAGCAGCAGCAATTTCACGATTGGTTTGCATTTGCGCTTCAATTGCAAGCAATGAATTTTTTACTTGTACATTATTATTTTTCGCATAGGATACACATTCTTCTAATGAAAATGCATATACCTGCTTCGTTTTATTTTGTGCTTGCGAATACACACTTAAAATTAAAATCGCAGAAAAGATCAAAAATTGTTTCATTGGTATATATTAATTAATATTTATTTACTTAGGTTTTCTGATTTGTATTTATCCATTAGCTTATGTCCTTCCAAAGTTGCTACGCCATAAACAAAATGTTCAATAATTTGCAAGTTCACTTTTAAAATATCAAATTTGTTGGATGGGAAAACATGAATGTTAAATGGAATTAAACTTGTTTCAAGTCGGTATTTTGAAAGGATATTGATATCTATTTCTTTACGGTATAAACCTTCATTCATTCCCTTTTCCAAGTTGGCACTGATCATCGAATAGATATATTCGTCTTTATGTGTTTTAATTTTTTCAAAAGCCAATGGATAATATTTTTCAATTTCAAATAAAGCGAGTGGGTTCATTCTAGTAAACATTTCCTGAATCACTGCCATTAATAGAAATATTTCATGCACTGCGTTTTCAGCATTAAGCATGCTAGTATTACAAAATTGGGTATGATTATTTAGCTCTTTTTCCACGACAGCTGACACCAAACTATCCTTGTCCTTATAATATTGGTAAATGGTCTTTTTGCTGATGCCCAATTGGGTAGCTAAATCGTCCATAGTGACATGCTTTACGCCTGTTTGGAACATTAATTCCTGGGCTTTATTGACAATTCTTTCTTCCATAGGTTGATTTGAAGGCGCAAAACTACGGAAACTATTTGCGTTTTCAAAGTTTCCAAGGTTATTTTTTTATATTTTATGTCAAATGGCAAAATTGTTTGAAATTTGAGCCTAAACCCATTCAAAATGCCCAGTTTAAGGCAACAAGTCATTAGACAGAAGATTTTAAGTACGGCAGCGCAATTATTTTTTCAAGGCGTAGTCGTTTTGGCACCGATTGGTGTGACTATTTGGGTAGTGGTTAGTTTGTTTAATTGGGTAGATAATTTTTTACCCAACCTCCTAAATTTTATTTTCCCTTTACAATTTGCCGAAGTCAATGGCCAAATTCCTAAAGTCACTGGATTGGGTTTTGTGGTTGCAATTACTTTAGTGTTGGCTGTAGGATGGTTGTCGTCCTTGTTCTTTGTTGAAAGATTAATGTCAATTTTTGAGAAAATTTTAGAAAAAACACCAGGCGTAAAAATTATATATTCCTCGGTGAAAGATTTTTTAGAAGCCTTTGCAGGCAATAAGAAAAAATTTGATAAACCTGTCCTAGTTTGTATTGACGCTGAAGAT
>CAXNDZ010000032.1:0-15194 GCA_964201225.1 Chitinophagales bacterium
ACCACTAAGGTGACTGGTGATTTCATATTACAAATCTATTATTAAATAGATGAATAGATTTTATTTTGTTTAAATAAAAGAATGTAATTTTATCAAAATCAACTTTACTAACTAAATTAAATAATCATTATGGCAAAGTCAAGCAAGAAGAAAGCAGCAAAAAAAGCAGCTCCTAAGAAAAAAGTAGCTCCTAAAAAGGCAGCAAAGAAAACAGCTCCTAAGAAAGCAGCAAAAAAAGCAGCCCCTAAGAAAAAAGTAGCTCCTAAAAAGGCAGCAAAGAAAGCGGCTCCTAAGAAGGCAGCGAAAAAAGCAGCCCCTAAGAAAAAAGTAGCTCCTAAAAAGGCAGCGAAAAAAGCAGCCCCTAAGAAAAAAGTAGCTCCTAAAAAAGTAACTAAGAAAGTAGCTCCTAAAAAGGCAGCAAAGAAAGCAGCTCCTAAGAAGGCAGTAAAAAAAGTAGCTCCTAAAAAAGTAACTAAGAAAGCGGCTCCTAAGAAAGCTGCTCCAGCTCCTGTTGTTGTTGAAGCAGCTGTTGTAGCGCCAACGCTTTTTGCAGAACCTACCACTGATACTCCTACTGCTTAAAATTAGCGGTAAAATTCATATCTTAATCCTCTCATTCCGAAAGCGCGAATGGGAGGATTTTTTTATTGACAAAACTAAAATGTATGAAAAATTTATTAGTTCTTTTATGTTTCCCTTTTATGTTGCATGCGCAAAGTAATCCCATTATTGAAAAAACAAAAAGCATGGAATTGCGTAAAGGCTACTTTAATTATTACTGGGATGCTAGCCAAGGAAAAATATTCTTAGTCATTGACAAATGGAACAACCCATTTTTATATGTAAACTCTCTGCCAGCAGGGCTTGGTTCAAATGATATTGGATTAGACAGAGGACAAATAGGCGATTCAAGAATTGTTTATTTTAGTCGCGTAGGTAAAAAAGTATTACTAACACAACCTAATTTGGACTACCGAGCAGTGACTAATGATCCTAGAGAACAAAAAGCAGTAAGTGAATCATTCGCGCAATCTGTTTTATATAATTTTACTGTAGAAGCTGAAGACGGAAACACCGTGTTAGTAGATGCAACATCTTTCTTTTTAAGAGACGCGCATAATGCTGCCGATAAAATTAGAAAAATGAAACAAGGTACGTATACCTTGAGTGAAGGTCGCTCTGCTATCTATATTAATAATACAAAAAACTTTCCAAATAATTCTGAGTTTGAAGCATCGCTCACTTTTATAGGTGGTTCTGATGCGGGAAGATTTGTACAAGCAGTTGCACCTTCCACTGAAGCAATTACATTAAGAATGCACCACAGCTTTGTTGCATTACCCGATAATAAATATAAGCCAAGAGTGTATGATATTAGAAGTGGCTATTTTGGAATTACTTATTTTGATTATGGTAGTGACATTAGCGAACCCATTCAAAAAATGTTTATCAGTAGACACCGCTTAAATAAAATGACTCCAAATGCTGCGATGAGCGAAGCCGTAAAACCAATTATATATTACTTAGATAATGGCACACCCGAACCTATCCGTACTGCATTATTAGAAGGTGCAAGATGGTGGAACCAAGCTTACGAGGCAGCTGGTTATAAAAATGCATTTCAAGTACAAATCCTACCTGACAGTGCCGACCCAATGGATATTCGTTACAATATGATTAATTGGGTACACCGATCTACGCGCGGTTGGAGTTATGGCGCCACGATTACCGATCCTAGAACAGGTGAAATTATAAAAGGCCAAGTAACTTTAGGCTCACTTAGAGTTAGACAGGATTATTTAATATTTACTGCATTATTGTCTCCTTATATCAATGGACAGGCCGTGACTGATAAAATGCGCACTGCAGCAATACACAGATTAAGACAATTGGCTGCGCACGAAGTGGGTCACACCTTAGGACTACAACATAACTATGCGTCAAGTTTCAATAATCGCGCATCAGTGATGGATTACCCACATCCTAATGTATTTGTGAATGACAAAGGAGCCATTGATTTTTCAGATATCTATACCAATGAAATTGGCGAATGGGATAAACGTGCTATTACTTACGGCTATCAAGATTTTGACAAATCCATAGATGAAAATAAAGCATTGCAAAATTTACTGATTGAGAACTCAAAAAATGGTTTGCAATTTATTGCGGATGCAGATGCGAGATCGGCAAGTGGATTTCACCCGAATGCACATTTATGGGATAACCAAGCAGATCCAGTGGTTGGATTGAATCAAGTGATTGAAGTGAGAAAAAAAGCAATAAGTCAGTTTGGTGAACAAGCTATTCCAAACGGAACCCCATTATCAAAATTGGAAGATGTATTAGTTCCCTTGTATAACTACCATCGTTATCAATATGAAGCAGTGACCAAAGTAATAGGTGGTATAAACTATACCTATAGCGTTCGTGGAGATGCAAATCAAATAAAACCAACCATTTTATCCAATGAATTACAAAAAAATGCTTTGAAAGCAGCACTTAAATGTTTGAGCGCAGAAACTTTAACCCTTCCTGAAAGCATTTTACAATTGATTCCCCCACGCCCTCCTTTATTTTACGGCGTTGGTGAACTTTTTGAAAAAAGAACTGGCATGAGCTTTGATGCATTAAGTGCAGCTGAAGCATTGGCTGATTTTCAATTAGGATTTTTATTTAATGTAGAGCGCGCTAATCGTTTGGTGCAAAATAAAGCAAGGGCAGGTGTGATAGGTTGGGACGACGTACTTGATCAAATTCTCGAAAATACCTGGTATACTAAAATACCCAATGGCTTGGCTGGTAGTATTCAACAACAAACTCAACAACAAACACTTCATTGGTTGATTGGCGTAAGTCAAAGTACGGATGCTAATTATGAAGTACGCAGTATAACACAACAAAGAATAAAGCAATTAAAAGCTAAGCTAGAAGCTTTATCCAAATCCGATCCAATACATAGTGCTCATTATCAATATGCGATAGAAAGTATAAAGAGTCCAGATAAAGTAAGTCTGCCAAAACCATTAGCTATGGCTCCTGGCGCTCCTATTGGTTGCGATTTGGACTAATATGTAATTAATAAAGCCTCAACCTAAAATCCCCTCCCGATAAATCAGGAGGGGATTTTTTTAATCATCTTATTGTAAAATATCTCTTATTATTTTTTCGTGATGATAGCTGTGTACGTATAAAAATTTAATCGCAGTTGGCAATTGTAAGTCTCCAAATATAGGATGTGTAAAATATTTATTTTTATTCACCGTTGAAAGCAATTCAGCGCTTTTACGCGCTTTATCTATTTGCTGCAATACCATGTCCATAGAAACTTCGTTTGCAGGTTGCGTAAATGAGGGTGCTTTTGCTTTACCTCTAGGAATTTTATTAAAAAGCAATACAAAAAATGCTTTCCAACTAAACTTCTTTTTATAAAGCGAAGGATCCGATTTCATGATCGCATCTGTAATTGAAGTAATCACCAAGCAGCTATGGATGATATGCCATCCAATATTTGCTTCAGATACGATTTTATTACTCGTTAAATAAAGCGGCGCCTGCTTTTCGAAATCATTTAAAACATTTAATAATTTTTTCATTCAATATATTTTAATTTAAACAAAAAGGCTCCGTTACTTTTAGAATAACGGAGCCTTTAAATAAATTTTTAGTGCTAATATTTGCTCAGCTATTTTAAATAAACATTTTAATGGGTGCTTCTAAATAACTTTTTAATGTTTGTAAGAATGCAGACCCTGTTGCGCCATCCACTACGCGGTGATCACAGCTTAAGCTTACATTCATAACATTTCCAGGTACAATTTGACCATTTTTAACAATAGGCTCTTGTGCAATACCACCCACTGCTAAAATACAAGCGTCTGGTGTATTAATGATTGCCGTGAATTGATCTATACCAAACATACCTAAATTAGAAATAGTGAAAGTACTTCCTTCCCAATCGGCTGGTTGTAATTTTTTATCTTTTGCTTTTTTCGCAAACTCCTTAACAGAAACACTGATCTGCGATAAGCTTAAACCATCAGCAAAACGAAGTACAGGAACCAACAAACCTTCTTCTACTGCTACTGCAATACCAATATTTACATGATGATTCGTGCGAATTACATCGCCCAACCAACTGCTATTTACTTTAGGATGTTGCTTTAAGGAAAGTGCTACTGCTTTAATGATAAAATCATTAAAGCTTATTTTAACCGGAGAAGTTTCATTCACCATCGCACGTGCCTCCACTACTGCATCCATATTTATTTTCATCGTCAAATAAAAATGAGGTGCTGTAAATAAACTTTCGCTTAAACGCTTCGCAATTACTTTGCGCATTTGTGATACTGGCGTATCAATAAAACTTACTTGCCCAACAGGCGCCGATGCGGTATAAGTACTTGCACTCGCTGGTGTATAGTTATCTAAATCAGTTTTAGTAATTCTTCCATGCTCCCCTGATCCTTTTACATATTTTAAATCCAGCCCTTTTTCTTTTGCTATTTTTTTAGCAAGTGGTGAAGCAAAAATTCGTCCTTCATTCACCACCGAAGCTGCTGGTGCAACTGTCGCTGCTACTACAGGAGCTGCAGTTGATGCTGGTGTTGCTATCGCTTTTGATTCTTGTGCAACGGGCGCTGAAGCTGCAGGACTATCAGATGCACTTTTGACCGATTTTACAATCGCATCAATATCCAATCCAGGTTGTCCGATGATACACAACAATTGATTCACTAAAATTTTCTCTCCCGCATTGGCACCTTGATATAATAAAATCCCATCTTTATAGGATTCTAATTCCATGGTTGCTTTATCCGTTTCAATGTCCGCTAAAATTTCTCCTTTCTTTACGGCATCTCCTACCTTTTTTTGCCATCCTGCAATTACACCCTCTGTCATGGTATCACTTAATCGTGGCATTAAAACCACTTCATCCATCTTACTAAAATCAATATTATCTGAACTTACAGCTATAGCAGCAGCAGGTGTTTCCACTTTTACATTTTCAGGAGCAGCTTTTGTTTCAGAACCTGTGTTGGTATTTTGTGCTACTAAAGCAGAAACATCTTCACCAGCGGTTCCAATAATGGCTAATAAATCATTGACTTGCAATTTACCACCACGAGGTGTGCCTATATGTAATAAAACACCTTGTTGATAGCTCTCCAATTCCATGGTTGCTTTATCCGTTTCTATTTCGGCTAATAAATCTCCTTTTTTAACAGTATCCCCCATTTTTTTATGCCATGCAGCAATAACTCCTTCAGTCATTGTATCACTCAAACGGGGCATTAAGATAACTTCAGCCATAGGTAAAAGACTATTTTGTAAATGAGTGGTAAAATTACACTAAAAATGGTTTTTTTCAAGCCGGAAAGGGAAATTTATAGTAAAAACAAACAATTTAAAGCCGAAAGCTTTAAATCATGCCTAACTACTGGCCTTGGGCCAAACCATATGCTTTTTTATCGGCCCACATATTAAGGACTTCTAAGGAACAAATTTTAAAATCCTTGGCCAAAGATCGGTACAAATCAATGACCTGATCCTGCGATAGTGGCGCTTCATTCACGGTTTCAAAACGGCAATAAAATTGATTCACCAAATTGGTGAAAACCGAACCTGATGGCCATACCTGCGTGCCGCGATTAGTAATGGTGACCAACTTAAGACTTTCGCTTGCATGTGTCAAACATTTATCCGCAATTACTTTTGGTTGATCCGCACTTTCTATAAAAAAATCAACTCCAACAATTTTATGTTGATCTCTTAAATCACTTTGCAACATTGGATTATGTTCCAATTTAAAATTAGTAGGTGTTACATAAAAATTAGGCAAGAAAGGTTTAGGATTGTGTTTTGGTTGTTTGCCAAAATTATCAATAATCGCTTCCGTAAATACAGTGGTATTTACGGAAGGAATATTTTTATCGCCAAAATCTCCTGTATGCACGCCTGACTCCAAAGTATATAATAATGCATTTTCAATAACCACCGCTTGCTCCATTAAACCTAAATGGCGAAGCATGCTTAAACCACTTAATAATAATGAAGTTGGATTTGCAATATTTTTTCCAGCGATATCTGGTGCAGTGCCGTGTACTGCTTCAAAAATTGAAATGTGATCCCCAATATTTGCAGAGGGTGCAAAACCAAGTCCACCGACCAATCCAGCGCACAAGTCACTCACTATATCTCCTTGTAAATTGGTTAATACAATTACATCAAACAAATCAGGACGGCTCACTAATTTCATACATAGGTCATCCACTATCACATCATCCGATTTTAATTCAGGATATTCTTTGGCTACTTCTTTAAAAACTTCAAGAAATAAACCATCTGTTAATTTCATAATATTGGCCTTGTGACCACAAGTAATACGACTTGCGCCTTTTTTCTTGGCCATTTCAAAAGCATAACGAATCACTTGCTCGCTTCCTGGACGTGTGATAAATCTGCGGCCCAATGCCACATCTTGCGTAAGCATGTGTTCAATACCCCCATAAGTATCCTCAATATTTTCTCTTACAATGGTCAGGTCAATTGGAATCCCTGCTTTACTAAAAACAGTATCTACCCCGCTTAATGTTTGAAATTTTCGATCGTTTGCGTAAGTATTCCAGGTTTTTCTCGCAGTTACATTCACACTTTTTACGCCCTTACCCTTAGGGGTTTCCATCGGGCCTTTAAATAATATACCTAAATCTTCAATGGTTTGCTTCGCTTCGGGCGTCATGCCATTACTAAATCCTTTGTCAAAAACCCACTTACCCATATCTACCACCTCATATTCCATGGGCACTTTAGCGGCATTAAAAATAGCAATAACCGCTTCCATTATTTCTGGTCCAATTCCATCCCCTTTTGCAACAGCTATTTTCATTTGATTCGTGTTTTTTAGCGAAAATTTTAGGCAAAAACCCTTTCTAACTGATTCGATGGCGCAAAGTTACGCGACTTAGCCGTTGTTAAAAAAAAATTGCTTCTTATTTTGTAAAATCCGACCCATTTTATGCTATTTTTACTACGCAGTATTCTCTGTAGGGTATTTGAGGAAACGACATAATATGGTCTCTAAAATTTCAGAAGGCATAGAGGTAAGTATCGAAACTTTTTACCAAAAAGATTATAGTAATCCTTTGCAAAACGAGTACATGTTTGCCTACCGTATTACGATCGAAAACCACAATTCATTCCCTGTAAAATTATTGAAGCGCTATTGGGAAGTTTATGATAGCAATAGTGAATTTCGTGTAGTAGAAGGCGAAGGCGTTGTTGGCGTTCAACCCTTAATCATGCCAGGTCAAAATTACCAATATGTAAGTGGCTGTCATTTAAAAAGTGAGTTAGGAAAAATGCAAGGACACTATACCATGGAAAACATCGACACGAAGGAGCTTATTCATGTTAATATTCCATCATTTAAAATGGTGGCCCCAGTCAAACTAAACTAGTTGTTCAACCAGCATTTATTACTATTTTAAGGTTTGTATTTACTTTCGGTAAATATTTTTTCTGCCGGCATTTGTAACAACGCTACTAAATTTGATTGATATAGATGAGATTGTTGCTCCATCCATGATTTTACTATTTGATAGCCTATAAATACACCAACATTTCCCGGAATTTCGTTCCCAAAATAAATACTAAAAGGCCCTTCGCTTAATAGCTGCCTTGCCACTTTAGGATCCTTGGAATAAATCAAATTCATTTTTAATAAATAGCTCCAAATATCTTGTTCCGCTTTCATCGTAGCCGCAAACTGTGATGCACTATATCCAAATAAATCAGCATCATTGGCTTCAGGTAATACTTTTTTTAAAATGAATTGTCTTTTTCCCATTTCAATCATTTCAATGATCAAGCCACGCGTTACCCTACTATTCGGTACTATATCCTGTATTAAATTTTTTGCTGCAGTAATGGGAATAAATCGGGGTGTAAAATTGCGACTGATATAAGATGGAAAGTATTTTTGAAATTGTTCCGATTGATACCAGGTTGAAGTATCACCCAAGAACATTTGTAATCCAACAGCCATATAATCCGAACCAATTGAGTTCCCAAAACCATCTATAGGTCCAATAAAATAAATAATTTTTTTTGGTAATGGGTAGGCTGGAAAATAATAGTGTAGGTATTTAAAAAGGGCTTGTAATTGTGGATGTGCGCTTGCAGGTGCATTTATTTTTTGCACGGCTGTAAAAATGGGTCGATACACATTTAAAAAACTAAGCAACCCTGTTTCACTATTGTTTGAATCAATCGCCAACATTTGTTGCAATAATACTTCACTTATAAACGGATACTGGGTATTCATTCCCAATAAGCTGTCCTTAATATCGAGGGTATCCATATTAAACAATACCTGATCCAGCCTTTCTATTGGCAAAATAATTTCCGGGGCATTTTGCGCAGGGTTATTTTGCATTCGCCCACAGGAACTAGTGCCAACAATTAGGATAAATAAGATAAAAATTAGGAAACGCATCCTCGAAAGTACAAAAAAAGCGAGGTTATTTCTGTTAAAAACCGACCTTTGCCCTATGAAGATTTGCATTGCACAACAGAACTATCATATTGGCAATTTTGAACAAAACACCGAAAAGATTTTAGGCGCTATTGAAGCAGCAAAAAATCAAGGTGCAGATTTAATTTTGTTTAGTGAAATGAGTGTTTGCGGATACCCTGCGAGGGACTTTGTTGAATTTGAAGATTTTATAAATAAATGCTACCAAAGCATAGATGCAATCAAACAAGCAGCCGATACCATTGGGGTATTAATTGGAAGTCCTGCACGTAACCCAAATAAAAAAGGTAAGGATTTATATAACGCTGCCTTTTTCTTGTATGAACAAAAAGTAGTTGCTGAAATTCACAAAACATTATTACCTACCTACGACGTCTTTGATGAAAACAGATATTTCGAACCAGCAGACGAATGGAAGGTGATTGAATTTAAAGGACAAAAATTAGCAATTACTATTTGTGAAGATATTTGGAACTTAGGGGATAATCCATTGTACCGTATTTGCCCGATGGATAAAATGATGGAACAAGCACCTACCATTTTATTAAATCTAAGCGCTTCTCCTTTTGATTATACACACGATGAAGATCGAAAAGCAACGATTAAATCAAATGTATTAAAATATAAAATTCCTTTATTTTATTGTAATGCAGTAGGCAGTCAAACAGAAATTGTTTTTGATGGTAGCTCGTTGGTATTTGATAAAGATGCAAATTTATGTGGCGCCCTTCCTATGTTTGAATCAGCCTTAGCCACCTTTGAATGCAATGCTGATGGCACTATTAACGCACCCATATTAGAGCCAGCCAGTCGCCTGCCTAACAAAGAATTAAATCCAAACACTTTAATTCCCACATTAAATATTGAACAAGTATATCAAGCGCTTGTGTTGGGCGTGAAGGATTATTTTAATAAAATGGGATTTGCCAAAGCAATTATTGGATCCTCGGGCGGTATTGATTCGGCTGTAACATTAGCCATTGCTTGCGAAGCATTGGGAAAAGAAAATGTGCATGCGGTTTTAATGCCCTCCCCCTATTCAACAGATCATTCTGTGAATGATGCAATTGTATTGAGTCAAAATTTGGATAACAAATATGATATTATTCCCATCAAGGAAGTGTATGAGGAATTCCTAGCAACCTTAAACCCATTATTTAAGGACTTACCATTTTCCTTGGCTGAGGAGAATATACAAAGCAGATCAAGGGGTAATATATTAATGGCCATTGCTAATAAGTTTGGCTACATTTTATTAAACACTTCTAATAAAAGTGAACTAGCAACCGGTTATGGGACTTTGTATGGTGATATGGCGGGTGGCTTAGGGGTATTAGGCGATTGCTATAAATTGCAAGTATATGAACTTGCCAAATACATTAACCGCCATCAAGAAATCATACCAACGAATATCATTACAAAAGCGCCTAGTGCTGAACTAAGACCGAATCAAAAGGACAGCGATAGCTTACCTGATTATGCCGTTTTGGATCAAATACTTTACCAATATATAGAAAGACGCGCCAATCCCAATGATATAAAAGCATTAGGTTTTGAAAATGATTTGGTAGACAGAACACTTAAGATGGTCAACAACAATGAATACAAGCGTAATCAGTTTTGTCCTATTATTCGGATTTCACCCAAGGCCTTTGGTGTAGGTCGTCGCATGCCGATTGTTGGTAAATACCTGAGTTAATCAAAAAACACATCACTGCTTTTGTTTTTATACTAAATTGTGTTTTCAAAGAATACTGTTTAATATGAAAAAAATAAGCTGTCTATTACTAAGTATAGTAATGCTTGCTACTTCATTTGTAGCAACTGCACAAAAAAGTAAAAACATTCTACCCGGTGCTTACCAAACGGAAAAATATTTCCCCTTATTAAAAGGAAAAAGAGTGAGTTTATTTACCAATCAAACTGCCACTATCAATGGAAAACATTTGATTGATACCTTAAAAGCTGCGGGCATACAAATACAAAAAATATTTACACCCGAACATGGATTAAGAGGCACTGCCGATGCTGGAGAAAAGGTATCTGATGAAATTGATCCAAAAACTGGTATTAAAATTGTTTCCTTATATGGTAAAAAAAGTGCACCCGATGCCAATGATTTATCGGATGTAGATATTATGTTATTTGATGTACAAGATGTAGGTACTCGTTTTTATACTTATATCAATTCCTTACAATATTATATGGAAGCCGCGATGGCGAATAACAAACCTGTAATTATTTTAGATCGCCCCAACCCCAATGGCCATTTTGTGGATGGTCCTGTTTTGGAAGCGCCTTATTCAAGTGGTGTAGGTAAAAACGCTATCCCATCTGTGTATGGTTTAACCATGGGCGAATATGCGCAATTATTAAAAGGAGAAAATTGGTTAAAAGTGGTGGAGGGAAAAAATAACTTATCCCTTACAATTATTCAAAATAAAAATTATACACATACATCCATGTATACGGTGGATGTAGCCCCTTCTCCTAACTTAGCCAGTATGAATTCCATTTATTGGTATCCCACTACTTGTTTAATTGAAGGCACTGTGTTAAGCGAAGGCCGAGGCACACCAAATGCATTTGCAAATATTGGACATCCAAGTATTACGAGTCAAACCTATAGCTTTACGCCAGCACCACGTATAGGTGCAATGAGTTCAAAATTATATGGACAAAAATGTTATGGTTGGGATTTATCAAAAATAACACCACCAAAAAATAAAATTGATATAGCACTAATCATTGAAATTTATAAAAGCTTCCCACAAAAGGATTCCTTTTTTATTCGCCCTAAATCGGGCGAACCAACGGCTTACTTTTTTAACAAGCTTGCAGGCAACGCAACATTAATGCAGCAATTAATTGCAGGCAGTTCCGAAGCCGAAATTCGTAAAAGTTGGGAGCCAAAATTAACAGCATTCAAAATAATGCGTAAAAAATATTTATTGTACGCCGATTTTGAATAAAGTGATTTTAAAATTGGCTTTCAACTCATAGCCTTGTGAAACGAGACAATTTAAATATATGACTAATTTGCTGCCAATAAAAAAGCGTCCCGATTTCTCGGGACGCTTTTTTCTATAATAGTTTTAAATTACTAGTTACCTATCACCGGAATTCCTAATTTATGTACTGCTTCATTTAATGCATTAATACCATCTTTTTTCAAATCATTATACAGCTTTAATTGCACATCCACTTTCGCTTTTAAATCCAAAAAGGTTTCTTGTACTTGTTTCGTTGGTGCCGTATAACCAGATGATGCTGATCCAAATACACCTGCAATTTTGTCATCCAAACGAATAGGATAATTTAAAACATCCTGTCCGCTCTTCGCTTTGGTTTGATGTAAGGCTTCCTCAATGGTCTTTAGGCTAGCTAAAATTGTATTGGATTGCTTTTGGAAGCTCGTATCCTTTGTTTTCTTTTGTACTATTTGTATTTGCGTTCTAATTTCTTTAATGCCTTTTAATGTTTTCATTATGGCACTAAAATTATCCGCTACAGATAATAAAAATTGTTCCTGTGCTTTTAAATCAGCATTACTTACTTTGTAATTTGGATCCGCTACAATTTCAAAAGGCAATTCAACTGAATCCTTATCAATAGTCACTTTTGCAAAATAGTTGCCTGGTGCTGCTAATACTGGACTCGTTGAACCATTCCAAAGAATCAAACCTTCCTCAGGCTTTTCAATTTCCTTGTGGTACATATTCCAAACGAAATTTTGGAATCCAGCTTCTGAGCTTGGTCCGCCCATATCATTTTGATTAAAAGTTCTGATGACCTTTTTTTGATCATCCAATATGCTTATCATAACTCTTGTAGAATCAGAGGTGTTCGCGTTCCAATAATTAATCACAACGCCCTTAGGCGGGTTTGCACCCACATTATTCGGAGCACTCGTAATCATACCACGACCGCGTCTGCCGCCCATTTGTGGTGGTACGCGATATGTTTTTGCAATTGGAAACACTTTGTTTATAGTTGCGTTTAAAGCGTCATGATTCTCAATGAATCTTAAATCATCTAAAATATAAATACTACGACCTTGTGTTGCAACAATTAAATTATGATCACGGATTAATAAATCTGTTATTGGTGTTTTGGGTAAATTTAATTGGAAGGGCTCCCAATTTTTTCCATCATTTACAGATATATACAAACCATACTCTGTTCCAGCAAATAATACACCTGCCTTACGTGGACTAGCAACAATAGCTCTTGTGAAATGCATTGGATCAATACCATTGGTTATTTTTTCCCAGGTTTCACCATAATCACGTGTTACATATAAATATGGCGCAAAGTCATCTAATTTATAGCGTGTTCCCGCAAAATAAGCAGTTCCTTTTCTGATAGGATCAATTTCCACACGATTCCACATCATCCATTGTGGAATGTCCTTCGGAGTAACATTTTTCCAATTTTTGCCACCATCCTTACTTACATTAATGATACCATCATCACTTCCTGTCCATAACAAATCCTTTTCCAATGGCGATTCAGCAGCAGTAAAAATGGTACAGTAATATTCCACACTGGTATTGTCCTGTGTGATAGGACCACCAGAACTTTTTTGACGGCTCTTGTCATTGGTTGTTAAGTCAGGTGATAACATATTCCAACTTGCACCTTCATTTTCTGTAGCAAATAAATGATTACCTGCGGTGTATAATTTTTTTGGATTGTGCGGAGAAAAGAAAATTGGATGATTCCACTGAAAACGATATTTCATAGCTTCTGCACCAGCACCCATTGGATTATCAGGCCATACATTAATTACTCTATTCTCGCCAGTCTTGTGATCATATCTTGTGATTAAACCACCATAAGAGCCACCATAAACAATATCACTATTCGTGGGATCAGCAACAATATAGCCACTTTCACCACCAGCAGTTACATCAAAATCATTCTCGCCAATATACGCACCATAAGTGCTTGATAAAATTCTGAATGCAGAATTATCTTGTTGCGCACCTAATACGCGATAAGGGAAATGATTATCTGTACTTAAGCGATATACTTGTACAGTAGGTTGATTCATCATTGTGCTCCAGTTTTTTGCACCATCTAAACTTACTTGCGCACCACCATCATCTGCAACAATCATGCGCTTGCCATTTTTAGGATCAATCCATAAATCATGATGATCTCCATGCGGTGTTCTTCCAGCTACAAAAGTTCGTCCTCCATCACTTGACATCATAAAACTTACATTGGGGCAATACACTTTATTTTCATCTGCTGGATCCACAAATACCTTGGTGTAATACCAAGCTCTTTGACGAATATTATTATCACTATTAATTAATGCCCAAGTTTTACCTGCATTCTCCGACATATATAAGCCACCTTTTGCATTTTCGATGATTGCATACAGTTTATCAGGATTTGATTTTGCTACAGCAATACCCGTGATGCCCCACACCCCTTTTGGAAATCCTTTGTTGGATTTAATGGAATTCCAAGTTTCTCCTCCATCGGTACTTTTAAATAAACCAGAACCTTCGCCGCCACTTTCTAAACTATAAGGTGTGCGAATTAATTGCCATGTACCTGCATATAAGGTTTCAGGGTTAGTAGGATCTATGATTAAATCACTTGCCCCTGTTTGTGGATTAATATACAAAACTTTTTTCCATGTTTGGCCACCATCGATACTTTTAAACACGCCTCTTGTTTCGTTAGGTCCAAATAAATGACCCATCACTGCTGCCCAAATAATATCTGGGTTTTTAGGATGAACAATAAGGCGAACAATATGTCTTGCTTCTTTTAATCCAATATTTTTCCATGTTCTACCATCATCCGTTGATTTCCACATACCCTCTAATCCTTCACTTACATTACCTCTCATTGAATTCTCCCCTTCTCCAACATAAATCACTGATTCATTGGAAGGCGCTATCGCAATCGCACCAATAGTGCCACCAAAATAGCCATCAGAAATATTTTTCCAATTGTTTCCTGCATCTATTGTTTTCCAAACACCACCACCAGTGGCACCCATATAAAAGGTGTTTATATCCGTATAAGATCCAACACCTGCTGCTGCCCTTCCACCTCTGAAGGGTCCCAACAATCGGAATGATTGCTCCTTAATAATTGGATCCTTTGCCAAACTTACTTGAGGAGTAGGAGCTACTGCAATTGCTTTTTTCTTTTGCGCCATCACCGCATTACTGCTAAACAAACCTGTAATCAGTGTGGCAAATAAAAATATTTTTTTCATGTGTGTTAATTATAAAAATAAATAGGAATTAAAAAAACGACCCCTCCTATTTGGGAAGGGGTCGCTAATAAAATTATTTAATGACTTCGTAATCCTTGAATTTTTTAATTGGAGTTGCTTCAACTAATTTTCGGAAAGCAGCCCATTCATTCGCAAAGAAAGCATTTGCTTTTTCAACTACAGTTCGAATCGCAGCCTCCGCATCTTTTAATTTTTCTTCGTCCTGCTCACCAGGTATGGTGTTTTTTCCAGCAATTAACATAGTTGCAGCTCTAATGGTCGACATTGGTGTAATGACATCCACTGGTCCATATCCTTGCTTCTCTTGCGTTTTACCTGAGATAAATTCACGTAATTTTTTAGCACTTGCGACTACTTTTTTATGCGTTTTATTCAATGTATCTAATCCTTTATCTT
>CAXNDZ010000033.1:0-14725 GCA_964201225.1 Chitinophagales bacterium
ATTACCCTCTTCCTTTATAGCAATAACATTCCCCGTAATGGTGAAATGTATGATGCAGGGGTCGCCTTTTTCCGTGTAGGTCGCCTTGTTTTTTGTAAAGTTTAATAGTCCTTTTAATTCACCTACGCAGTCGCCATTTTGTTTTTCAAAATGTAAAAAAAACTGGTATTTATTAGGTGTAGATAAATCTCGAATTGAAATGAAATTTTTACTATCTCTTGCATAGTCCCCACTATAGGTATTCAAGGTGGGCAATGTATCAATCGGATTGATGATGATACTTGAGTTTGGTTTTTTATTACTATCAAAAAAGATGAGTTTGAAAAAGCTATCGGAATAAGCCCATCCCTTTTTTTCATAACTAGCTGCATTATCTTCTCCTATTTTATTTTCAGCGACTAAAAATGTGGGTTCCTTGTTAATGGTTAAGCTTTTACCATACATCCTTGAGTTTTTTTGCTGCTCATCAAACGCTGCAACAACTTTATAGCCTAGGTATTTATTTTTTTTACTAAAAACAACCACTGCGATTTCTTGTTTTGTGGGATGTTGCACATTTAATAATAAATAGTACTCTTCCTCTTTTTCTATTTTTACAATAGGGTGTAAAATTGCTTTTTTATCCTTGGTGGCAATAATTTGTTCCACAATGGAGTCCGGTATAAATTGCACCAATGCTTTGCGACCTATTTGAACGGTATCTGTAAATTTTTTAAGGTTGGTGTCTGAAATAGTCAATGGAAGCGTTGCAAGTTTAAATGCTTGATTAAAATCATTAATTTTTAAGGGGGTATTGCCTGTCAAATCGGTTTTTTTTTCACCGCAAGAAAATAGCAATACCATACAAAAAATAAAGGTCCCTTTACGCATTTAGTAAATTTTCACTAAAATAGGCTTTCATATGCAGTTCTACAAGGGATTTATGATTAAATTTAGGGTATCTTATGTCTAACAAATCACTCGATACTTTACATGAATCAGTCCCCGTTCAAAATAAACGCGGCTGGCGTAAATTTCTTGCCTTTATAGGTCCAGCCTATTTGGTAAGTGTGGGTTATATGGATCCAGGCAATTGGGCTACAGATTTACAAGGGGGTGCAGCTTTTGGTTATCAGCTTATTTGGATTTTGCTTTTAAGTAATATTATGGCGATTCTTTTACAAAGCTTAAGTGCAAGATTGGGCATTGTTCGCCGACTTGATTTGGCGCAAGCCAATCGAGAAACTTATCCTCCGGCCATCAACTTTTCTTTATACATTTTAGCGGAACTAGCAATAGCGGCGACCGATTTAGCAGAAGTTTTAGGTATGGCTATTGGAATTAAGTTGCTGACTGGTATTCCATTAATGTATGGTACATGCATTACTGTTTTAGATACTTTTTTATTTTTACTATTACAGCGCTATGGTATTCGAAAAATGGAGGCCTTTATTATTTTATTGGTCGCGACCATTGGGTTTAGTTTTTTAGCACAATTATTTATTGCGAAGCCAGATTTGTCTCAAGCAATTATAGGATTCATTCCGACCAAATTATCTCCGACGGCTTTATACATTGCAGTTGGAATCATAGGCGCTACAGTGATGCCGCATAATTTATATTTACATTCGGCCTTGGTACAAACGCGAAAAATAGATCGAACACCCAAGGGTATTCGTAAATCCATCTTGTACAATTTTATTGATAGTGCAGTTGCTTTAAATTTGGCATTTTTTGTAAACGCTGCGATACTAATTTTAGCGGCGTCCACATTTTTTTACACAGGGCACCAAGGGGTAGCGAAAATTGAAGAAGCACATTCCTTATTAGCGCCCTTACTTGGTTCAAAGTTAGCACCCATCTTATTTGCAATTGCATTAATTGCAGCTGGCCAAAGCTCAACAGTTACAGGAACATTGGCTGGTCAAATAGTCATGGAAGGGTATTTGAAATTAAGATTAAACCCTTGGATCAGAAGATTACTGACACGTTTATTAGCCATCACGCCTGCGGTTTTAGTTATTGGAATTATGGGCGAGGAAAGGGTAGATGCCTTATTGGTGTTTAGTCAAGTCATTCTTAGTTTGCAATTAGGATTTGCAGTAATCCCGTTAATACATTTTGTAAGTGATAAAAATAAAATGGGAGAATTCGCCATTGGTATAAAAATTAAAATATTCGCATGGATCATTGCTGCAATTTTGGTTTATTTAAATAGTCATTTGGTCATTGATTTTATGGGTGATTTTTTTCAAAATTCAAATTCAATGATTCTGAAAATTGGGCTCGTTGGATTAGTGCTACTATTTTTAGGATTACTTTTATTTATTACATTTTATCCTTTAAAGTTAAAAAATAAACCGCAATCCGATGCTGATTTTCATGGCATGCCCATTGAATTAGATTGGTCAGATGATGCACCGGTGCATCGAATTGCTATTGCAGTTGATTTTTCTGTTACGGACGCAAAGCTGATCAAAAAGGCTGTACAGCAAGCCCATCCAAGTGGTTTTGAACATACGCCACATGAGGATACCCAATTCATTTTTATACATGTTGTTGAAAGTGTCACAGCAAATTATTTACAGGACGCGAGTGATGATGCAGAAACTAGAAAGGACCAAGAGCGATTGGATACTTATGCAAATGCACTTATCAGTAAAGGCTATCAAGTAAAAACCTGTTTGGGTTATAAAAATAGGGTAAAGGAAATAGTACGTATAGTAAATGAATGTGATGCACAATTACTCGTAATGGGAGGTCACAGGCATCAAGGTTGGAAGGACTATATATTTGGTGAAACCATTGAGTCGGTAAGGCATAAAGTAGATATCCCCGTTTTAATTGTAAATCATTAAGTAATCTACCGACTAACAGCCGTTTTTTAAGGCTATTTATGGTTCATTTTAAACTTAGTTTTTGTACATTTGGGCATTAAATTTCAAACATTATGGGACAAAAAATTAAAGTAGCTAATCCAGTAGTAGAATTGGATGGTGATGAGATGACCAGAATCATATGGAAGTTCATAAAGGACAAATTAATTCTTCCTTATTTAGAGATTGATATTAAGTATTATGATCTTGGAATGGAGTACCGCGATGAAACAAATGACCAAGTAACGATCGACGCTGCCAATGCGATTAAGCAATATGGGGTGGGTATCAAATGCGCGACTATAACGCCTGACGAACAAAGAGTGGAGGAATTCAAATTAAAACAAATGTGGAAGAGCCCTAATGGGACTATTCGTAATATTTTGGATGGTACTGTTTTTAGAGAACCCATTGTTTGTAGTAATGTGCCACGTTTGGTGCCTAACTGGACAGCACCTATTTGTATTGGTCGTCATGCATTTGGTGATCAATATCGTGCAACCGACTTTGTAACAAAAGGAAAAGGTAAATTAACAGTTAAGTTTGAAGGCGAGGACGGAACAGTTCAAGAATTTGAAGTATTCAATTTTAAAGGAGATGGCGTTGCGTTAGCGATGTACAATACCGACGAAAGTATTTATGGTTTTGCACGTGCTTGTTTTAACCAAGCCTTGGTTAAAAAATGGCCTTTGTATTTGTCTACCAAAAATACCATCTTGAAAAAATATGATGGCCGTTTTAAAGATATTTTTGAAGAAGTGTATCAAGGAGAATTTAAAACGAAGTATGAAGCTGCAGGTATCACTTACGAGCACCGTTTAATTGATGATATGGTGGCGAGTGCTTTAAAATGGAATGGTAATTTTGTATGGGCTTGTAAAAACTATGATGGTGACGTACAATCTGATACAGTAGCACAAGGGTTTGGCTCATTAGGTTTAATGACTTCAACTTTAATTACACCTGATGGAAAAGTAATGGAAGCAGAAGCTGCACATGGTACAGTAACGCGTCACTTCCGTGAGCACCAAAAAGGAAATCGAACCTCTACCAATCCTATTGCGTCTATCTTTGCATGGACAAGAGGTTTGGAATTCCGTGGTCAATTAGATAATAACCAAGAATTAATTCGTTTCTCTAAAGCATTGGAAGAAGTGTGTGTGGAAACAGTAGAGTCAGGTATTATGACCAAGGATTTAGCGGTATGTGTGCATGGAAACAAAGTTAAACATGGTGATCACTATGTTTATACTGAAGAGTTTTTGGATGCATTGGATGCAAATCTTAAAGCGAAACTGGGTTAATTATTTTTTCGATTTAACGACACTATGTTACGTATAAAAAAAGCCATTCCGAAAAATCGGGATGGCTTTTTTAGTGGAATAGGGTGTTTGATTATCCTTTACCTTTTCCTTTAGTATCTTTTTTCATTTCAGCACATTTGCCATCTTTCATGCATTCTTTAGTGCATTTGTGTGCTTTAGGATCTTTGGTTTCTTTCTTTTT
This sequence comes from Chitinophagales bacterium, assembly GCA_964201225.1. GTDB lineage: Bacteria > Bacteroidota > Bacteroidia > Chitinophagales > Chitinophagaceae > Sediminibacterium. The sequence continues at coordinate 4,362 of CAXNDZ010000033.1, forward strand.
GCATTCTGTACATTTGGTTTTGTCTTTGCATTTTCCATCACAATTTGCCATTACAGCAGTGGTGGAAAGTGAAAGTAAACCCGCTAATAAAAAAATGGCTATCTTTTTCATGTTTTATTTTTTATGATAATAGAATTAATTTCTATCTGCAATTTAGTATAATTTTTAAATAATATGATTTAATTGGGGTTGATACATATCATGTTTTAGTCTTTTTCTATTTTCCTTATTGAATTACTTCTAAAATTGGCTTTCCAATACTTCCACTTGGCATCTGAATTCCTAATAATGTAGTAATGGTAGGAGCAATATCGGTCATGTAGTTTACATTATTCACTTGTCCCTTTTTGATTCCTTTTCCGTAAAATAGTAAAGGAATATGTGCATCGTAATTATAAAATACGCCATGGCCAGTTCCTGTATTGCCACCGCCAACCACACCCGATTTTGTAATAAATATTAAATCGCCGCTTCGTTGTGGATTAAATCCATTGACAATCCGTTCTCTAATACTTTGCGGTAATGGGGCGATCGCAGCCTTGCGCAATTCAACCACTTGTAAAATATTACTTTTTTGTTCAAGGTGGTTTGTAATTAGGGAGGTTAACTTATCTTGACTTACTTGCAAGCTGTCCATTAAATGATGGTTGAAGTAAATATTGAATTCAGTGATCGCTGAAATTAATTTTGAATTCAAGCCCTTAGCCGTTAACATTTTTTCAATTTCATTTTTAATACCAGCATCAGAAATAGTACCATTGGGTATTTTATTTTTTTGCGCATATCCGGGAATTGGCGCAACAGCATGATCGGCAGTTAAAAATACAGTATAGTTATCTTTACCTACTTGCTGATCGAGGGTCGTAAAAAACTGAGCCAATAGTTCATCTAATTTAATATAGCTATCCAATGTTTCCCAAGAATAAGGCCCAAAGGCATGACCAATATAATCCGGAGAGGAAAAACTTACCGCCAATAAATCTGTAATATCATCTAAACCCATTTTTTCATTGATTAAGGTTTGGGTAGCAATATCTAGTACTAAATTATTTCCATAAGGCGTAGTTGCAACTTTACCGTAGTCCTTTCCAACAAACTGAGTTAAGCTATAGGGGAAGCCTTTTGCATCCTTACCAAAAGGAGTTGATTCATATACATTTTGATCTTTATCGCAATTTGCTTCATAAACGGATGTGGGTAAACTTAAACTCCAACCTAATTTGTAAAAGCTATCGACCTTTTTTGCATTGTTGTAATTAGTCAACCATAATGGTAATGTTTTACCATAATAAGTGGAACTAATCATATTACCTGATTTGCTATCATACCAAAAAGCGCCATCTGCCGAATGACCAGCAGGAATAATTGCGCCTCTGTCTTTTAACGAAACGCCATACACTTTGCTTTTAAAATTAGTGGCTAATTTTAATTCATCGCCAATAGTCGTAGTCCATACATTCAAGGGACTCATTTTTCCTGTACTGCTATTTTCAATACCCACTGCTTGTACAGAATTATCTTCAACACAATACACCATTTTTTGCTGAATATTATCATACCAATCGTTGCCCGTGATGCCATGAATAGCAGGGGTGCTTCCAGTATAAACTGCGGCATGTCCGCAAGCGGTCACAGTAGGTAAATAGGAGATAAGGTTATTATTACAACTAGCACCTTGATTCATAAATCTTAAAAAGCCATTTTGTGTTTTAAAAAACGGTTTAAATTTATTTACATAGTCCCAACGCATTTGGTCAACTAGTATTCCTACCACTAACTTTGGTTTTGCATCTGTTACTTTAACTACGTTAGGTTTTTGAGCAAAAGTTTGTGTTGCTATTAAACCAACTGTTAACAAAAGGGTAAATCGCATAAATTTTTGTTTAAATGATGCGGCAAAATTACAGCTATTTATTAGTGTTTTAAACCTAAAATTTTATTAAATTTGCCTAACTTAATCACACTTATTATGGCAGATATATTTGAAAGACTCATTAAAAACTACGGCCCAATTGGCCAACATCGTGAAAGAGCACATGGCTACTTTGCTTTCCCTAAGTTAGAAGGGGAAATTGGATCTAAAATGATGTTTAGAGGCCAGGAAATGATTGTTTGGAGTTTGAATAACTATTTAGGTTTAGCCAATCATCCTGAAGTGCGAAAAGCGGATGCGGAAGCGAGTGCTAAATATGGTTTGGCATTACCGATGGGAGCTAGGATGATGAGTGGAAATAGTGATTTGCATGAACAACTAGAAGCAGAGTTGGCTGGTTTTGAAAATAAGGAAGATGCTATTTTAATGAATTATGGCTATCAAGGTATCATGAGTGCGATTGATGCAATTTGTGGTCGTCATGATGTGGTTGTGTATGATGCAGAGTGTCATGCATGTATTATTGATGGGCTAAGAATGTTGCCAGGCCATCGTTTTGTATATAAGCACAATGATGTGGAAGATTGCGAAAAGCAATTACACCGTGCACAAGCTTTAATTGAAAAACAACAATCTGGTGGAATTTTAGTGATCACTGAAGGGGTATTTGGCATGGCAGGTGATCAAGGAAAACTTAAAGAGGTAGTGGATTTAAAATCAAAAGTGCCTTTTAGAATGTTGGTGGATGATGCGCATGGATTTGGTACATTAGGTAAAACAGGTGCTGGCGCAGGGGAGGAACAAGGATGTCAGGATGGAATTGATTTGTACTTTTCCACTTTCGCAAAAAGTATGGCATCCATTGGGGCTTTTATGGCAGGCCCTAAAACGATTATTGATTATATCCGTTACAATATTCGATCTCAAATATTTGCAAAAAGTTTACCCATGCCGTATGTCGTTGGAAACCTAAAGCGTTTAGAATTATTAAAAACACAGCCCCACTTAAAGGAAAATTTGTGGAAGAATGCTATTGCCTTACAAAAAGGTTTAAAGGAAAGAGGGTTTGATATTGGAAAAACAGATTCAGTAGTAACGCCGGTGTATATGAAAGGGGGTGTAGAAGAAGCAACTTTAATGGTGATGGACTTAAGAGAAAATTATAAAATATTTTGTTCCATCGTAGTTTATCCAGTGATACCTAAAGGGCATATCATATATAGATTAATTCCGACTGCCGAACATACGCAAGAAGAAATTGATTTAACCTTAAAAGCATTTAGCGAAACAAAGGCCAAATTAGATGCTGGAGATTATAAGTCAGAAGTGATTCCAGACATGGCAAATAAGTAGCAGTTTCCAAATAAAATTGCTGAAAATAAATTTGAAAGAGCAGGATTGATTAGAGCAACTCTAATTGGTTTTGCTCTTTTTTTAGTACTTCAATACTTACATTCAATTCAAATCCAATGAGCAGAATGAGTGCATTTAAGTATACTAAAGTCATGACCACTAATACGGTTCCAATAGAGCCATAAATTTTACTATAGCTGCTAAAGTTATTTACCCAATAGGAAAACCCTAGGGTAGTAGCCAACATTAAAAAGGTAGATAAAATAGCGCCCGGCGACCATAAAGACCATCTTTCTTTGATATGGGGTGCGTATTTATATATAAAGGCATTTCCAAAAAACAACAACAGAATAATTATACCCCATCTTATAAAGTTCCAGTAAGGAATAATGGTTTTGCGCTTGATATCAAAAACTTCTCTTAATAAAGTAGTTAGCTGATCCTGTCCAATTAATACCAATAAACTCGCAAATACTAATAAAATTAATATAAGTGTAAGTCGAATGGCGCGCCAGCGTTGGTGTAAAAAAAATGGTTTATGTTCCATGTATGATTTATCAAAGCTGCGAATGATACCCGTCATTGCATTAGAAGCGTAAAAAAGTAATAAAAGAAATCCGAATGAAAATATGCCCACATGCTGGCTAAGTAAATCATTGATGATATCTAACATAAAACGATAGGTACTAGAGTTGGGGGAAATATCCTTAAAAATAGAAAGTATCTGCTTTTTTATTTTTAATGTTTTTGGAAAGTAGGGAATGATTGAAAATAAAAATAAAAAGGAGGCAGGTAGCGCCATGATTAAATTGAAGGAAATAGCAGATGCACGATCATATAATCCAATGGTATTAAGTTGGGTGTATAAAAACTTAATTACTTGGTATAAGTTAACTCTTTCAAATCCTGGGATATAAACCAATTTCCCTTTTTGCTTTAAAAAATGAAGCAATGGTTGAATGAGTTTGTATAATATGTCGAATATTTTATTCAAATTTTATTTTTCTTTTTTGTTTTCAACTTCTTTTAACTGCTTCTTCGCTTGGTATTCGTCTAGCTTTTTTTGATATTCTTTTGCATAACGATTGTGTTCTTCATAGGTGCTACTGAAGTGATGATAGCCACTAAAGTCGGCTTTGGCTACAAAGTAAAGGTAATCTGTTTTAGGTGCATTCAATACCAAGTCAATCGTATTCGGCGATGGCGTGCAAATAGGCCCTGGTGGCAAACCTAAATTTTGGTAGGTGTTATAAGGGGAAGGATTGGTTAAATATTTTTCATAAATGCGGGTAATGGTAAAATCTTGCATCGCAAATTTAATAGTTGGGCAGGCTTGCAAAAGCATATTTTTTTTAAGTCTGTTTTGATAAACGCTAGCAATTAAAATTTTATCTGAATCATTATTGGTTTCTTCTTCAATAATAGCAGCAAGATTATATACTTGATCGGGATTTAATCCAATTTGTGCGGCTTTAATTTTTCTATTATTCCCGTTCCAAAATTGTGATTGTTCGGCCTTCATCTTTTTTAATAGTTTAGACATGGAAGTGTTCCAATAAAATTCGTAGGTGTTTGGAATAAATAAAGTGAATAATTGTGCGGTATCAATATTGAATGGTGCCAATGAATCATTACTATTTAAATACAAGGCCGCTTCACTACTATCGGTGGTGAAAGTGGTGGAGATTAGTTTTGCTAACTCTCCCTTGGTTCTTACTTTGTTTAATATAAATTTTACAATTGGTTGTTGGTTATTACGAAGCATGCGTAAAATTGAAAATAAATTTGCTTTCTTCTTAACCAAGAAGGATCCAGATTTTGTTTTATTTTGAATATCGAAAAGGGGGGCAAGTAGGGTGAAGCTAAATTTTTCTGGAATGACATGATGTGCTACCAAGCTATCACCCAAATCATTGATGGACATGCTGTTCTTGTCATAACGAAAACTGACTTGCGCCTCTGGGAATGACGTAGATTTTATAAAAATTATATAGGCTTCATAGCTGATTAAAATAAGCAAAGCAAATAGAAACAGTTTTTTCATTGGGATATCCCTTAAATATTTTTATAAAATGGTTATGGTAAAGTTAAGTTTTGTAAACCATAAATAAAAAATCCCTCTCTTTGAAAGAGAAGGATTTAGGATAAATTTATTATAAAATGGAAGCTATTGTAACATTCGTGTTCCAGCACCCAATTGTGTTTACTTTTTTGTATTTGCTGGGGGCGGCGGTGGCGGTGTAGCCATTGCTGGAGCAGCTTGTTGTTGCACAGGCGCTGATAAAGGAGCAGTTGCTGAAGTGTTTACTTTTTGTAATAATCCTTTGTCAGCGTCAGTAGTGCCTGATTTTAAGAAAACAGTTGATGTTATTGCTAATACGGCAATTAATGCAGCAAAAACCCAGGTTCCTTTTTCAAGAACATCAGTTGTTTGCTTAACGCCCATAAAATTATTGGATATACCACCCACATTTGCGTTCAATCCGCCTCCTTTAGGGTTTTGAATCAAAACCATAAAGCCTAGGCCAAAACACGCTGCGATAATTAAAATCAGGAATAAAGTAATCATTTTCTTTTTTTTAGTTGTTCAATTCTGGACGCAAAATAAACGGATTTTTCAGGAAAAATAAAACTTAATTTCGAAGAAAGGGCAATTGCCTTCCGGGAATTGCCTTGTTTCTCCCATACTTCAGCCATTGCTTCAGTGACCACTTCCTCCATTATATTGGCTTTTTCAGCGATGGCAGTGATCTCTTTTTCCTGTGCTTCCGCTAAATCAGGGGTATTTGGTGCGCCTTCTTTTTCTTTTAAAACTTTCAACCAAGCAGTAAAACTGCGTAATTGTTGGGTAAATTTATCCTGAGGCAGGGTAGAAAGGTCAATTTCGATGCCTTGGGCTGCAAAATAGTCCTTTTGAAGCGGGGTAAGCTCCATTTCGTAAGCTGCATTGTCCAAAGTCACAGGTTCCTTAAATTGGGCTAATTGATCCGATATCAGTGAACTTAACTTTTCCTCCATGGGGGCGGAAATAGTATCGGTATCCTCCAATTTTAGCCATTGTTGAATTTGTATTGCCGAAGGGAAAAAAGAAGTTGTTTTTTGCAATTGCGTTAAAAGCAATGGCGAATTTACCATATCATACTTTTTTGCCAATAGAAATTGCAAGCTAGGGCTATAGGGGTGTTTTTCCACCCATTGCGCTAATTCCTTGGTTTCAATGGCTTCCAAATGAGCGTGGCCTGTCCATTGCAATAAAATATTATTTAGTAAGGTGGGTGTCATTAATTACCAGTTTGAAAAAATTTGGTTAAAAATATCATCCGTTATATTTCTTAAAATGTCACTCATTAATTGTCCTTCGGCTTGACTTAATGTTAAGTTAGCCGAAAAGTCAAAATTTCTTGTTACATCAAACTCCTGTTCCTTGTTTTCAAGTGTCTTTTTCAATATCACATGCACTGTAACGGTAAGTCGATTGGTGCTGGCCTGTTGTGCGCTAACACCCACGGTTTGGGAAGGATCATAATTGGTGACGGTCGCATAAATTTGATAATGTGCATCATCACTATTGGTGCGCGTTAATTTAGTCTGACTAATTATTTTTTGCAGCAACTTGTCCGTAAGCTGTGGTGCTAATTGCGGATTCACATACCTAGCCTTGTTCTCTATAAAACCAATTTTTATGGTTTTAATATTATCGGGAATTACGGCATCCTTAAAGCTGTATATTCCGCAACCGCTTAAACCAATACTTATAAAAAGTAATGCGAGGATATGTTTAAAATAATTATTCTTCAATGTCGTATTCTTTAATTTTTCGATATAAAGTGCGTTCGCTAATGCCTAAGTCCGTTGAAGCATCCTTACGTCTGCCTCTGTGTTTTTTCAAGGCCTTTAAAATTAGTTCTTTTTCCTTATCCATGATGTTTAGCGACTCATCTACTTCATACATTCCTTGTTGTTCATTGTCAATGATAACAGGCTGTTGATTTGGATGGGTTATTTGATTAGATGGATGATGTATGATGGGGCCTACAGAATTTGGGACAGGGGATAAGTCGTCTTTCAACTCATTTAAGATGGATTCTCTGTTAAAATGTACATTTTGTCCACCCAAGGATGGGTTTTGTAAAATTTCAACAAACATCTTTTTTAGTTCATTGACATCTTTCTTCATGTCAAAAAATAGCTTGTATAAAATCTCTCTTTCATTTGCAAATTCACCCATTGGTGTATTGCCAGTTAACATGGGCACTTTATTTACATGCGCTTGTGGTAAAAATTCCGCAAGTGTTATTGCATTGATGGTTTCACTTTTGCTTAACACAGAAATTTGTTCTGCTATATTTTTTAGTTCACGCACATTGCCTGGCCATGGATACTGAGTAAGTAAATCTCTTGCGTCTGCATCTAAAAAAATAGGTTTGGTTTTGTATTTGTCTGAAAAGTCAACCACGAATTTTCTAAATAGTAATGGAATATCTTCTTTTCTATCTCTCAATGAGGGTACCCGAATTGGCACCGTGTTTAAACGATAATATAGATCCTCTCTGAAACGCCCCTTCTGAGTAAATTCTAATAACTCTCTATTCGTAGCTGCAACCACACGAACATCTGATTTCTGTACCTTGGAGGAACCCACACGAATAAATTCGCCTGTTTCCAAAACCCGTAATAATCTTGCTTGCGTACCTAAAGGTAATTCTCCAATTTCATCTAAAAAGATAGTACCACCACTTACGGTTTCAAAATAGCCTTTTCGACTATCTACTGCACCTGTAAAGGAACCTTTTTCGTGACCAAATAATTCAGAGTCAATTGTGCCTTCAGGAATAGCGCCACAGTTTACTGCAATAAACGGATTGTGTTTTCGTGCTGATAAGCTATGTATAATTTGTGAAAACACTTCTTTCCCAACACCACTTTCACCCACAATTAATACGGTTAAATCCGTTGCAGCCACCTGTGCAGCTGTATTGAGTGCGTGATTTAAGGTAGGCGTGTTGCCTATAATACTAAATCTATTTTTTAATGTCTGCAAATCCATACTAGTTCGTTTTTAATGTACCCAATAAGGTACCTTTTGTAAATCCTGTAATGAAAATTTCAACATAGTCCCCTTTTTTTAATGGATGGTTTAACTTAGGGAATACGACCACTTTGTTTTGACTTGTGCGGCCCATCCATTCCGCTTCACTTTTTTTACTATCCCCTTCAATCAATACTTCAAAACATTTACCAACATCTCTTTTATTACTTTCATTGGAAAGCGTCCATTGTACATCCACAATTTCTTGTAGTCTTCTTTTCTTAACTTCTTCTGTAATATCATCCTCGTATCTTTTTGCTGCAAGGGTACCTGGTCGCTCTGAATAAAAATACATGTAGCTATAATCGTATTGTGCAGCTTGCATAATGCTAATGGTATCTTGGTGATCCTGTTCTGTTTCAGTACAAAATCCTGCAATGATATCGGAAGAAACGGTGCAGGTTGGCATTATCTCTTTAATGCGTGCCACTTTAGATAAATACCACTCACGTGTATAAGTTCTGTTCATTAATTGCAATACGCGTGTGCTCCCGCTTTGCACGGGTAAATGAATGTATTTACAAATGTTAGGATACTTTGCCATGGTAAACAAAACTTCATCGGTAATATCTTTTGGATGGGAAGTGCTAAATCGAACCCTTAAAGTTGTACTAATTAAAGCAACACTTTCAAGCAACATGGCAAAAGTGGTACTTGAATTATTCTCAGGGTTGTTCCAATAGTAGCTGTCTACATTTTGACCTAGCATTGTTATTTCTTTATATCCTTTTTCAAATAAGTCGCGACATTCTGCAATAATTGAAAATGCATCTCGGCTTCGTTCACGACCTCTTGTAAAGGGAACCACACAAAAACTACACATATTATTGCAGCCACGCATAATGGAAACAAATCCACTAATGCCATTGCTGTCCAAACGAACAGGGGAGATGTCGGCATAGGTTTCATCACGACTCAATAAAACATTCACTGCTTTTTGGCCTGTGCCTGCATCATTAATTAAATCGGGTAGTGTGCGGTATGCATCGGGCCCAACTACCAAATCCACTAATTTCTCTTCCTCTAATAATTTTGATTTTAATCTTTCCGCCATGCAACCCAAAACACCCACCAATAATCCTGGATTTTGTGTTTTTAATTTTCTAAACTCCGTTAAACGTTTACGAACAGTTTGTTCCGCTTTTTCGCGGATGGAGCAGGTATTTAATAATATCAAATCAGCTACTTCAATATTTCTGGTACTCCCAAAACCATTTTTTGCTAATATAGATGCCACCACTTCGCTATCCGCAAAGTTCATCGCACAGCCGTAACTTTCGATATAGAAATGCTTGGTGAATTGATCCTGTTGTGTTGCATCAGAAAAAACCTCACCTTGCCTTAATTCGTCATGTTCCTTGTTCAAAGTCTGCAATAATTCCATTCCGCTATTTTAAAGGACAAATTTAGTAAAAATTTATAGTATATGCCAACTTGTCATACACTATTCCCTAATTATTTGATAATTAAACCCTTATTAAGGGTAATTAAATATATTAGTTATACCCATGGCTTCCTAGTAAAAATTACATGGGCTTATAAATCAATCATTTACTATTGTATTGTTATATTTGATAAAAACCGGCAAATGCGTAAAGGGCTATTATTTATTTTGTTTTTTCATTTAGCAACCATAATAATTGCCCAAAATATTACAGTCACAAAATTACGCTCTGAAACTGCCCGAAGTGTTCGAAAAGATAATGACACCACTCGCTGGAATTGGAAACAAGGGGGGTTGTATAATTTTAATTTATCACAAAGTTCATTGAGCAATTGGGCTGCAGGAGGGGATAATTTTAATATGGCTCTAGGGTCCTATTTTAATTATTTCCTTTTATTCAAGAAGCCAAATCAAAATTGGGATAATAATTTAGATGTCAACCTTGGGTTTATTCAATATACTCGTTTGGGTGGACGAAAAAATGACGATCGATTTGATTTATTAAGTAAGTACGGATACCAAATTGATACTTCTGGTATGTGGTTTGTTTCTGGACTATTTAATTTTAGATCTCAGTTATTTCATGGTTATAGTTTTAGCGGAAC
>CAXNDZ010000034.1:0-14711 GCA_964201225.1 Chitinophagales bacterium
ATTCTCTTTTAATTGAGTTACAAAAATAACTTAAATTCGCTCATGACTCGTTTAAGTGTGAATATAAATAAGATCGCCACTTTAAGAAATAGTCGTGGCGGCGATAATCCAAATTTGGTACAAGTGGCCAAGGATTGTGAACGATTTGGGGCGGAGGGCATCACTGTTCATCCCCGACCCGATGAAAGGCATATTCGTTACCAAGATGTGCAAGATTTAAGCAATATTATTACGACAGAGTTCAACATTGAAGGCAATCCCAAGGAAGATAAATTTGTAGCATTAGTTTTAGCCACACAACCAGCACAAGTAACCTTAGTTCCTGACACCCTTGGGCAATTAACCAGTGACCATGGCTGGGATACCATCAGCGAACAGGCCTATCTGAAAAATATAATTTCAAAATTTAAAAGTGCAGGCATTCGCGTTTCTATTTTTGTTGACCCCGATGAAAAAATGGTCCAAGCAGCTGCCACTACAGGAACTGATCGTATTGAATTGTATACTGAAATGTATGCGAAGCAATTTGCAATAGGTAATAAAGAAGCAGCCATTGCACCATATATTATAGCGGCTGCCTCAGCGAATCAATTAGGAATGGGCATAAATGCAGGACATGATTTAGATCGATTTAATTTACCCTACTTAATACAACAAATTTCGAACATTGACGAAGTAAGTATTGGACATGCATTAATTAGTGACGCATTATATTTAGGATTAGAAAATACCATACAATTATACAAACGAGCGCTTTTAAAATAAATTAATTATGAAACTAATCAACAACGCAACTAAAATTATTATTACTTTATTTATTTTAAATTCAGCGACATTATTTGCACAAAAAACCTTTGGGCCTTTGCCAACAAAAATGCAATTGGAATGGCACGATAAAGAATTTTATTTATTTATTCATTTTGGTCCAAATACATTTACCGATTTGGAATGGGGACATGGTAGCGAGGATCCAAATGTTTTTAACCCCACTGCGTTAGATTGCAATCAATGGGCACGCATTGCAAAAGCTTCAGGCGCAAAGGGTATTATATTAACCGCCAAACACCATGATGGATTTAGTCTGTGGCCAAGTAAATACAGTAAGCACACTGTAAGAGAAAGTAAGTGGTTAAATGGCAAAGGAGACGTTGTTAAAATGCTATCAGAAGCTTGTAAAAAAGCAGGTATTGAAATGGGGGTATACATTTCACCATGGGATCGCAACCATCCGGATTATGGTACGCCAAAATATAATGAGGTATATATTCAAACCATGAAAGAATTATTAACGGGTTATGGCAAATTTTTTGAACTATGGTGGGATGGTGCGAATGGCGAAGGCCCCAATGGGAAAACACAGGTATACGACTTTAAACGTTTTCAAGATTCTGCATTAGCTTACCAACCACACTTAATGATCTTTAGTGATATTGGACCCCATATCCGTTGGATTGGAAATGAGCAAGGGATTATTAATGAAACCAATTGGAACCTACTGGATACTGCTGGATTTAAAAGAGGCGCTGGCGGCCCTCCTACTGATTCCTTAAATAGAGGAAATTACAATGGCAAGGCTTGGATACCGGGCGAGGCAGATGTATCCATTAGAAAAGGTTGGTTTTACCATGAAGAAGAAGACAAGACAGTTAAATCGGGCAAACAATTATTTGATTTGTATTTGAAAAATGTAGGTAGAGGTGGTAATTTTTTATTGAATGTCCCTCCGAACCGCCAAGGATTATTTGCACCTGCAGATTCAACGGCATTAATGGATTTCAAAAAAATTAAAGACGCTGCTTTTAAAAATAATTTATTTAAAAATGCAAGAATTTTAAGAACCAATAATAGTATAGAAGTTCATTTAAAAGAAGCTGTTGAGATTAATGCCATTCAATTGATGGAAGCCATTAGTATGGGACAACGTGTTGTTACATTTGAAATTTCTGGAGGTAACGATGTTAAGAAATTTGAAATCTTTGCTAAGGGTACTACGATTGGACATAAAAGAATTATTACTTTTACGACACAAAAATTAAAATATTTTAGAATTCATATTACTGAATCAAAAGCAACTCCAATTATATCGGAGGTATCAGGCTATTTGTTCGCTAATTAAACCCGAATGTATTAAATTGCATATAATATAAACTTATGAATACAGCACCAATCGTAGGAATAGTAATGGGAAGTGATAGCGATTTGCCAACCATGCAAGCCGCTGCAGATACCCTTACACTTTTCAATATCCCTTTTGAGTTGACCGTGGTATCTGCACATCGCACGCCTGATCGTATGGTGCAATATGCAAAAACTGCTCGCGAAAGAGGTTTGAAAGTTATTATTGCTGGTGCAGGTGGTGCAGCGCATTTACCTGGTATGATTGCTGCAATTACAAGCTTACCTGTGATTGGCGTACCCATTAAGTCCACTAATTCTGCGGACGGCTGGGATTCAATTTTATCCATTTTACAAATGCCAGGAGGTGTTCCGGTTGCAACAGTTGCGCTAAATGGAGCAAAAAATGCAGGCTTACTTGCTGCTCAAATTTTAGGAAGTGCTGATAGCAAAATTGGGCAGGCGATGGACGACTATAAATTAAATATGGAATCAGAAGTGATGCAAAAAGTAGAAAATCTAAAATCAAGTTGGAATAACGGATTTGACCAATAAATTTTATCGTTCTTAATACTAATTAGTGAAAAACTAGTCCTTGCTGGTATGTATGATGGTAAAGCTAGCTTCCAACGAGTTTGAATTTTTCAAAATAGCTTCTACCCAGCTCCATCCATATTCCCCAACCCATTTAGAAAAATTTTCGACACGTTCTTGTAAATTATTATCTGGGAATAACTCCGATTTAATACTATGAATCCTTGCAAGCGAAGTATGTTGTTTTCGCTTTTCAGCTCGAATCATTTTCTTCTCCAATAAAGCTAACTTTTTTTGTGCTTGAACTGATAAGTTTAAAGCATGATCCCCTAAAGAGGAATCAATTTTGATTACATCCTTTTGTATTAACTTATATAAATCTGTCAATGAGGCGATATGTTCGGTTAATGCTAAATTTTCAACACTTTGTTGCTTAACAAAAGCCAATTCTAACGCTTGGATGGAATTAAATAATGCATCCGAATTAAATTCCAATGAAGCCCATTGCTTAGCTTGCTTTTCATTGATAAACAAAAAAGAATTGCGCAATAATAGTACAGGATAATTTACACCTGCTTGGGCAAAAACATTTTTTAACTCCATCCAATAAGCCAATTCCCCTCCGCCACCAACAAAGACCACACTAGGTAGGATGGTTTCTTGATATGCCCCTCTTAAAATTACATTTGGACTAAAACGTTCAGGATATGTTTGTAATTCCTTGATTATTTCAGCTTGTGTAAATTGGATATTGGTATCCGCCACCAAATACAATTCCCCACTTTTTTCAATTCTATTTCGATGTGCATCTTTTAGATAAAACAAATTAATAGGCCTTCCTTCTGATTGCACGTGATAATTTATTGATAAATTTTTAAGTGTAGGCTGAATGGCTGTATGAGAAAACTGCGTGGTTAATTCTTTTTGCATCACTTCCACAAAAAGTGATTTCAATTTTGCATCATCTGGTTGCAGCACCACTAAACCATATTGCCCAAAAAACAAATGCACCATTTGCAAAGTGGCTTCATTTATAGTGTTCCCTTTTTTATAAGCGGCTTTAATGATTGCTAATGCTTCCTTGCCATTGGGCTTGACTGTCCAATATCCTTCCAAATTTTGAAGCAATTGTAATAAATGATCATCCACCAACATGCGACCAATGGCACCCGTCTGTTTTGTTTTCCATTGGTGTTTTGCGCCATCAATACAATAGCTGCCCACCTCGTCCAAATCTGCATCTTCGGAGCCCATATAATAGATGGGCACAAAATCATTGTCAGGAAACTGCGCCTTTAATTCAGCAGCTAATTTAATTACATGGATTATCTTATAAAAAAAATAAAGTGGCCCAGTAAACAAATTGGGCTGATGTGCAGTAGTAACAGCAAAGCAATTGTCATTTTTTAATAGTACAATATTTTCCTGCACCTTTTCAAAAGCTGCTTTATTTTTTTCCTCCTTAATCGTTCCTAATATTTGGTATTGATTTTCCAAAACGGATACCAATGTTTGGCGTTGAATAGCTGAAAACTTCCGTCCTTGTATTGCTTTTTTAATCCCTTCCAAATTGGGTGTATAGGGCATATAATCACGCGCAGTCCCATTCCCTGAAATATAGTCATTCACCAAAGTTGAAAAAACTCCAGTGGCGCTATAAGGTATGGAAGTGGCAGTGTATTTCATTAGTTATTGAACCTTTCTGGATGATAAAAACTAATGTCAATACTGGTTGGTTTTTCTTCGATGATTTCAGCGACTAATTTTCCAGTACCTGCACCCAAACTTAATCCAATCATGGAATGACCCGTTGCAATGACCAAATTATTTATTTTTTTTGAACGACCTAAATAAGGTAAGCCATCGGCAGAGCATGGTCTATATCCATACCATACTTTATCCCAACTTGGAGTGGGTATATCAAATTCAGGAAAAAATTGTTTCACTGCTTTTAAAACACCTACTACTCTGTTCATTTGTGGCGCAGCATCAGTGGTCGTAATTTCCATGGTGCCACCAAAACGCATTTTATTGCCATCCATGGGCGTAAGTGCAACACGTCCTTCCATTAAAACCGATGGATAATCCGTTTGAAATGGAGAATCTTCCAATGTAACTGAGTACCCGCGTCCTGGCATTAACGGCATTTTAATACCTAATTTTTGAACCAGCTCCCTACTCCATGAACCAGTAGCCAAAACCACTGTATCCGCTGTATATTTATTTTTGTCGGTGATCACCGATTTAATTTTTCCATTGTTTAATTCAAAATCAATGACTTCCTCGTTGATACAAAATTGCACTCCCTTTAATTTTAAATCTTCAATTAATTGTTTCATTAATTTATTAGGATACAAATGCGCATCACATTTAAAATAGATGGCACCTAATGCATTTATTTTATGACGGGGCTCCAAAGCAAACAATTCGGCCTGCGTTAACAACTGCGTATCCGTCAATCCAATTTCACGTGCACGCTCCACTGTATGATGTGCATGTTCAGCAACTTTTTCAGTTTGAAATATCTCTAGCAATCCCCTATGTTCATAGGCAAATTTGAATTGAGGCAACTTGGCCCAATCTTCATAACAATGTTGACTCAACATTGCATAATCCTTTAAAGGAATAGCTGCCTTATCTACATTTTCAGCAGTGGCCATTTGCATAAACTTGAAACCCCATTGCATTAAACTCAAACTTAATCTTGGTTTAACATAAAAGGGGCTTTGTGGATTTAACATCCACTTTAATCCTTGTTTCACAATACCAGGTGTGGCTAATGGAATAAAATGACTTGGACAAACATATCCTGCATTACCATAAGAACAATTGTTTAAAATATCACTTTGATCAATAACGGTAACTTGATGCCCTGCTTCTTGTAAATAATAAGCGCTACTCAATCCAATCACACCTCCGCCTAATACAACTACTTTCATATAATAGATTAAAGCACGAATTTCGTTAAAAATGCGTTCACTTCCCCAATAATTTAATCAGATTTATGGAAAGAAATAAAAAAGCCTATACCACCTGAAAACCACCTGCATAAGGATCATCTGCAGGATCAATAGATATGGTATTAAATCCTATTATCTTGGCCCAGCCCTGAATAGAGGGAATAATTGCCTCCCTGCCCCCAATTTCAGTAATCGCCTCCACTTTCCCGGTAAATACAGACCCTATAATACTTTCATGCAAAAAGGGCTCTCCTTGTTTTAATTTACCCTTCGCATGCCAATGGGCCAATCTTGCTGAAGTACCTGTACCACATGGTGAGCGATCAATGGCTTTATCACCATAAAAAACGGCGTTTCTTGCCGTATTTTTTTCATCTAATACTTTTCCTGTCCATAAAATATGAGAACATGAATTAATAGTAGGATCCAATGGATGCTCAAATTTATGTAGAGCATTAATGCGTTTACGCAATTCTCCACTCCAAGCAATTAATTGCCCAGCAGTATAATTTTCAACCCCCTTAAAATTTTCTTGCACTTCCACAATGGCATAATAATTACCACCGTAACAAACATCAATATTCAATTCACCCAAATCAGGGCATTGTACTTTTAAATTTTCGGCAGCTAAAAACGAAGGCACGTTGGTCAACTTCACTGAACTCACTTTTTTACCGTCCATCGTATAATCAATCAGCACTAATCCTGCAGGCGCTTCCATCCTAATTTTTCCAGGCACTTTAGGTTGTATCAAACCAGCTTCTATAGCAACAGTGATGGTGCCAATGGTTCCATGTCCACACATGGGTAAACAACCACTGGTTTCAATAAACAAAACAGCGACATCATTTGCAGGATCATGTGGTGGATATAAAATACTTCCACTCATCATATCATGACCTCTAGGTTCAAACATTAATCCTTTTCTGATCCAATCAAACTCTTTTAAAAAATGTTGGCGCTTTTCACTCATCGTATTCCCCTCAAGTGCTGGACCACCACTTACCACTACTCGAACAGGATTGCCGCAAGTATGCGCATCAATACATTTAAATATGGAACCGGTTAATTGGTAAGATCCGAAACTTTCAGAACTGATTGGTTTTACTGCTGCCATATAATTATTTTTCTAATGGTATCTATTTTTTAATCCCCTATCTACTAAAAAAAGCTATACACTCACATCTGATTTAGTGAATTCTCCATTGATGGTTCTCCAAATAGCATGCTCGTTTTTATTTTGCAAATAATTAGGTAACAAATGATCCGGCCAATTTTGAAAAGATATTGGGCGTAACCAACGTTTTACTGCTTTCACACCTACTGCTGTAAAACGACTATCAGTTGATGCTGGAAAAGGACCACCATGCACCATACTATCGCAAACTTCCACGCCTGTTGGCACACCATTTAATAATACACGACCAGCAATGATTGTTGCGATTTGTAATAAATTATTATTTTTTTCAAGATCATTATCTGTGCCCATGATAGTGGTACTAATTTGACCTTGGATACTTTTCCACACTTGTATCAACTCGGAAATATTTTCACATTGCACTAATATTGAATAAGGACCAAACACTTCTTCTGCTAAATCTGGATTTGCTAAAAATTCACTAGCCTCCACACTCGTTAAAACTGGACTTGCTGCATTTGCTGCTGGCGTATTTTTAGTTAAACAAGTAATACCTTTTTGACTTAAAGCATGGGAACTATTTTTATAATAGGCAGACTGAATACCTGCATGTAACATAGGTGCAACTGCAACCTGATTCAACTCATTGGCTAAGTGATTAGCAAATAAGGTTAAAGCATCTGACTTCACACCAATTAATATTCCTGGATTGGTACAAAACTGCCCCATCCCTAAAGTAATAGACCCCGCATAATTTTTTGCAATGGTTTCTGCATTCGCAATTAAAGCGCCCTCCAATAATACCACTGGATTTACACTACCCATTTCAGCAAAAACAGGAATTGGATTTTTTCTTGCGTTTGCATAGTCATACAATGCACGTCCTCCCGATCTTGAACCTGTAAAACCTACGGCTGCAATATTTTCATCCTGCACCAATGCTTTTCCTGCACTAAAATCAGTGGCTGTTATATGTTGGAATGTATGTTCAGGTATTGAATTGCTTTTAATGGCTTGTTGAATAGCTTCGGCCACCATAGTGGAAGTTTGCAAATGAGCCGGATGCGCTTTCACGATTACTGGACAACCTGCAGCTAATGCACTGGCGGTATCGCCACCTGCAGTTGAATATGCAAAAGGAAAATTACTTGCGCCAAATACCACCACAGGACCCAATGGATATAACATTTGACGTACATCTGGCTTGGGTGGTGTTTTATCAGGCACTGCAGTATCAATGGTTGCGTCCACATAATCCCCCTTACGCAACATAGTTGCAAACATTCTTAATTGAAAGCAGGTACGGCCTCTTTCGCCAGTTAATCGAGGCAATGGTAGATTGGTTTCCTTGTTCGCCACATTTAATAATTCATCCCCCAATGCTTCTATATTATTTGCAATGGTTTCCAAAAATTCAGCGCGTTTTGAAGCAGTCAATTTTGAATAAGTGTCAAAAGCTATTGCTGCATTTTGTGTTGCCGTTGTAATATTTATCATAAAATCATTTAATTCAATTCAGGAAATTAGAAATGGCTATACCCAATTAAAAATAAAGGGTATAGCCATATAAAGCATTTATTTAATTATAAACTTAAGTATTCAGGAAGTGTGGGTCTATTTTTTAATCCATTGTCAATAATAGATTCAATTCTTTTACGCTCCTCACCTTCCAATGCCAATCTTGGACGACGCACCGTTTCAGAACCAATGCCCGTTTTAGATTCAGCAAATTTGATATACTGGACTAATTTAGCATGAATATCTAATTCCAACAATGGCATAAACCATCTGTAAATATTTATAGCTTCTTGTATTTTACCAGCCTTTGCTAATTTAAAAATCGCAACTGTTTCTGCAGGGAATGCACAAACCAAACCAGCAACCCAACCATCAGCGCCTAATAATATTTCCTCCAATGCTAATGTATCCACCCCACATAAAATACTAAATCGATCTCCAAAAGCATTGCGTAATCTTGTTACATTGGTTAAATCACGCGTTGATTCCTTAATAGCTTGTATAGTAGGAACTGTTGCCAATTCTGTAAACATTTCAATGGTGACATCTATTTTGTAATCAATTGGATTATTGTAAATCATGATTGGCAAATCAGTACTTGCAGCAATATCTTTAAAATACTGTACTGTTTCACGATGATCTGATTTGTAACGCATCGGAGGCAATAACATCAATCCTTGCGCACCCCATAATTTTGCATTTTTTGCCAATGTAACGGCTACACTGGTACTACCTTCTGCTATGTTAATTATTACAGGAACTTTGCCATTGACAAATGCCAAAGTTTCCTTTACTAAAATTTCCTTTTCTTCATTACTCAATACGCTGGCTTCTCCTAATGAACCCCCTAATATGATACCATTCACACCAGCATCTAATTGTGCTTGTAAATTTTTCTTGAATAAATCAAGATCCAATTTGTCATCAGATGTAAATTTTGTAGTTACTGCGGGGAATACCCCTTTCCATACAATTGCCATATTATTTAATTTATAAATGAAGTACTAATATACAAAAAAACCAGCGAATTATCCTACCAACTCCCCTTCTAAATCGTAATCATAGGCCTTTGTTATCTTGACCATCACAAAATCTCCAATGTTTAATTTAGTATTGGTATTGATTACTACTTCATTATCCACTTCCACACTATCAAATTCAGTACGTCCCAAATAACGGCCCGCTTCTTTTTTATCCACCAACACCTTTAAAATCAACCCTTCCTTTTGTTGATTTTTATCCAAGCTTATTTCCTGCTGCACTTCCATGATCTCCTCTGCTCGGCGTTGCTTTTCGGCCGCTGGAACATCATCTACCAAGTCATGGGCACTTGTATTTTCCTCATGACTGTAAGTGAATATTCCAATGCGATCAAATTTATGCTCCTGTAAAAAACCTTTTAATTCTTCGATATCAGCTAATGTTTCACCTGGAAAGCCTGCGATTAAAGTGGTTCTAATTGCGATACCTGGAACACGTCTGCGAATTTCAGTAATCAATTCCCCCATTTCCTCACGTGTAATATTACGACGCATGGCTTGTAACATATTATTACTTGCATGTTGTAAAGGAATGTCAATGTATTTGCAAATATTATCTCGCTCACGCATTACATCCAACACTTCCAAAGGAAATTTTGATGGGTATGCATAATGTAATCGTATCCACTCCAACCCTTTTACATCCGCTAATGCATTTAATAATTTTGGTAATGCACGTTCCTTATAAATATCTAATCCGTAATAAGTTAATTCCTGTGCAATGAGCATCACTTCCTTCACCCCTTTTTTCACCAAGCCTTCCGCCTCGGCCACTAATTGCTCAATTGTTTTACTAACATGCTGGCCGCGCATTAATGGAATAGCACAAAAAGAACAAGTACGATTACAACCTTCACTTATTTTTAAATACGCATAATGCGAAGGGGTACTTAATAATCTTTCTCCTAAAAGTTCCGCTTTATAATCGGCATTTAGTTGATGTAACATCAACGGCAACTCCAAAGTGCCAAACCAAGCATCTACTTCAGGGATTTCCAAAGCTAAGTCACTCCGATACCTTTCGCTTAAACAACCCGTCACATATACTTTTTCTAATTTACCTTTTTTCTTTAATGCTACTTGTTCTAAAATGGTATTAACACTCTCCTCTTTTGCTTTATCAATAAATCCACAAGTATTCACTACTACTATATTGTGATCTAACTTTTTATTCTCGTGCACGACGTCAATCTCATTGGCCAATAATTGACCACTTAACATTTCACTATCCACTAAGTTTTTACTACAACCTAATGTAATGATATTGACCTTGTTCTGTGTTAAAGTTTTTGCCTTCATGGTTTAATTTCCTTATTTATTTACCTCGTTGGTAAAATGAAATGTGATATCAGGATTATTGGTGATTTCGGTATTTAAAAACCATTCACTTTGCGCCAAGTAAACCGGTGCTTCATCCTTATCCATCGCTGCGTTTTGTTGCTTAAATCTTAAAAAATCATGTAACTTATTTTGATCCTTTGAAGTTAACCAACAGGATTTATAAAAAGGCAGAGTTCTAAATTCACATGCCGCGCCATACTCCTGCAATAATCTGTACTGTATTACCTCAAATTGTAAATCACCTACGCAACCAATAATTTTTTTATTTCCTCCAAACTGTGTAAACAACTGCGCAACGCCTTCGTCGGTTAACTGCTGTATTCCTTTTTCCAATTGTTTTGTTTTCATTGGATCCTTATTCACCAACTCCTTAAATATTTCAGGAGAGAATGTTGGGATACCCGTAAAATAAAACTTTTCACCTTCGGTTAAGGTATCTCCAATCTTAAAATTACCTGTATCAAATAAACCCACTACATCGCCAGGATAAGCATCATCAATAATATCCTTACTGCGCGCTAAAAAAGTATAAGGGTTTGCGAAGCGAACGTCTTTTTCCAAACGGACATGCTTATAATAAGTATTTCGTTCAAAGCGACCACTACACACACGCATAAATGCAATGCGATCCCGATGTTTGGGATCTAAATTGGCGTGTATCTTAAATATAAAGCCACTAAATTTTTCCTCATTTGCTTTAACCTCACGCACATTGGTTTCCCTGTCTCTAGGCACTGGCGCAATTTGAATAAAAGTATCTAACATTTCCTTTACACCAAAGTTGTTCACCGCGGACCCAAAAAATACGGGTGCAATTTTACCTTCCAAATATTCACTTGCATTTAATGCCCCATAAACACCATCAATTAATTCTACATCTTCACGCAATACTGCAGCATCCCGTTCTCCTATTTTTTCCTGCAAAACTGGACTTGCTAAATCTTGAATTGCAACAATATCTTCTTCCTCTGCTTTTGTGCTAGCTGCAAACAACCTTAAGTTTTTATCATGTAAATTATATACCCCCTTAAATTCCTTACCACTATTAATTGGCCAAGTCATGGGGTGTAGGGATAATTTTAATTCATTCTCTAATTCTTCCAATAAGTCAAAACGATTTTTACCATCCCGATCCATCTTATTGATAAAAACAATGACTGGCGTTGTACGCATGCGACATACTTCCATTAACCTTCTCGTTTGTGGCTCAACCCCATTCACACTATCAATCACCAATATAACACTATCCACTGCCGTTAAAGTTCGATAAGTATCTTCCGCAAAATCCTTGTGCCCCGGTGTATCCAATAAATTAATTAAAATATTTTGATACTCAAATGACATCACCGAAGTGGCCACGGAGATACCTCTTTGTCTTTCAATTTCCATGAAGTCACTGGTCGCATGCTTTTTAATCTTATTACTTTTAACTGCTCCTGCTGTTTGAATGGCACCACCAAATAACAACAACTTTTCAGTCAAAGTAGTTTTACCTGCATCCGGGTGAGAGATAATGGCGAATGTTTTTCGCCTGTTAATTTCCTTGTCGTACTTCATGCTATTTGCAATGTTGCATTATTTGCAACTTTATTAAAAGTTTGTTCGGCCAATGATTAAAAAATGGCTCGCATTCAAACTTTTTGAATCACGAGCCATTGGTATATTTTTTATCTAGTTAGATATCAATTGCTTCACCATATGCCGCCGCTACTGCCTCTTTTAATCCTTCACTCATGGTTGGGTGTGGATGAATTGCATTTAATATTTCATGCGCAGTAGTTTCTAACTTACGCGCTACCACTGCTTCTGCAATCATTTCAGTAACATTCATACCAATCATATGGCAGCCTAAAAATTCACCATACTTTGCATCAAATATCACTTTCACAAAACCTTCTGTTGCGCCAGCAGCACTTGCTTTTCCGCTAGCCATGAATGGAAACTTACCCACTTTAATTTCGTAGCCTGCTTCCTTTGCCGCTTTTTCAGTATACCCCACACTTGAAATTTCAGGAATACAATAAGTACAACCTGGAATATTATTATAATCAATGCCTTCCGGTATATGTGTATGCTTTTTTTCTTGATAGGCAATATGTTCTGCTGCGTTAATTCCTTCCTTCGCTGCAACGTGCGCTAATGCTTGACCAGGAGAACAATCCCCAATGGCGTAAATACCTGCTACACTTGTTTGTTGAAATTTATCTACAATGATACGGCCCTTGTCTGCCTTGATGCCGTTTTGTTCCAATCCAATATTCTCAATATTAGCAACATAACCCACCGCACTTAAAACAATATCCGCTTCTAAGGTTACAAAAGATCCGTCTAGTTGTTTCACTTTTGCTTTAACTAATGCACCTGAAGTATCTAAGGACTCAACAGAAGCATTTGTCATGATTTCAATGCCTTGTTTGCGATATTGCTTTTCTAATTCTCTTGAAATATCCTCATCTTCTACAGGAACAATTCTTGGTAAAAATTCAACAATGGTTACCTTGGTTCCCATGCTATTATATACATATGCAAACTCAACACCTATCGCACCGCTTCCAACAATAATCATACTTTTTGGTTGCGTTGGTAATACCATTGCTTCACGATAGCCTATTACTTTTTTACCATCTTGTTTTAAATTAGGTAATTCACGACTACGACCACCTGTTGCAATGACGATATATTTAGTTTCAACGATCTGCGTTTTTCCTTCCGCATCTTTTACTTCTACTTTCCCTTTTGACATCACCTTACCATAACCCATGATCACATCAATCTTATTCTTCTTCATCAAAAACTGAACACCTTTACTCATTTTATCAGCAACTCCACGGCTACGCTTAATCACTGCGCCGAAATCATGGCTTACACCAGTAGTGGTAATGCCATAGTTTGCACTATGCTTTACATAATCATAAACCTGTGCACTTTTTATTAAAGCCTTGGTAGGAATACATCCCCAGTTCAAACATACACCCCCCAAACTTTCCTTTTCAATAATAGCCACTTTTAAGCCTAATTGAGAAGCACGGATGGCTGCAGGATAACCCCCAGGACCACTACCAATAACAATTACGTCGTATGCCATTGTATCACTTATTTTATTAATTTAAAGAGGAGCAAAAATACCCCCAAAAAGGCAAAACAAAAAACTATTCATTGCCTTATTGACCCCAAAATGCGCTTGCCTTACTCAAAGAAAACCCGCACCATCTGGAAAAACCATTTATTATCGTTTGGACGTTGCTTATTATGCTGGTTTTCATCGTATTTACTCAAGCCAAACAAACCTGCCATATTACCGCCCCTCACTGCTATTTCTAAATAACCTGCTGAATTAAACCATGCCATTTTATCTGCCACCGGAACATCCCCGTAATTATTACGCAACACTTCGATGGTTTCATTGCGGGTAAACACAATTTTAAACGACCGCCCTTTTGCATGTAAATCAAATTCTTCCTTGCGAATATTCACCACTACATTTTCAAACTGATCAATAAATAAAATTTGTCCTTCCATCCAATTTGGACTAATAGTTGGCTGCATTGGATAAATTTCCAAAATTTCAGTCGCTGGCTCGCCTGCATCTAATAAATTACCTGATGCAAAAAAGTAAGCAACCGATTCAACCACACGATCCAACATTTGAATAAAAGTAGTGGCACCTTTGCAATTTATTTTAACAATATCCACCGGTTTTAATCCCAGCATCATGGTTAAAAATCCGTTGTCAGGTACGATAAAAAAGTGCCCATTAAAATGCGCAAACAACACATGCTCCTGTTGATTTTGAAAAAAATTAACCATCACGATATGCACGGTTCCTTTTGGATAATACTTTGCAGCATTATTAAAAATATAAGCCCCTTGTTGGTAATCTTTTGATGAAAGATAATGCGTGATATCAGCGATGGTACAATCCGGAATCGTTGACAAAATTTGCCCTTTAACAGCGCCAATAATAAAATCGGCTTGGCCAATATCTGATGTTAATGTAATAACGGGCATATCTTAATTGTAACGAATATTTAAGCAGTATATTTTAAATAGATGGTTATTAATTTA
>CAXNDZ010000035.1:0-14419 GCA_964201225.1 Chitinophagales bacterium
TGCAGCATTTATTACACCGAGCCCTGATTGGTATAGTCAATTAATCGTTTTTATACCATTATACACCCTATTTGAATTTAGTATTATTGTTTCAAGATGGGCGCATAAATCAGTTAAAAAATCGGAGGACGAAGAGTGGGATTAACATAGACAAAAAATAAAACATTAATACAAAACAATTTTTTATGTCATACATGTTTGATGCTTCAAAACCTATTGCATTAGGCGCCGACCATGCAGGGGTGCAATATAAAAATGAAATTATCACTTGGTTACAAGAAAAAGGATATACTACAAAGGACTTTGGTACTTATACCACTGATTCTGTTGATTATCCTGACTTCGCACATCCTACTGCCACAAGTGTTGAAACAGGAGAAGCTGCATTTGGCATTTTGTTCTGTGGCACAGCCAATGGCGTTGCAATGACAGCAAATAAACATGAAGGAATTCGAGCTGGATTATGTTGGAGGATCGAAGTAACCGAGTTTACACGCTCTCACAATGATGCAAATATAATTTGTATTCCAGCGAGATATGTGCCTATTGAATTGGCAAAAGAAATGCTTGAAATTTTTATGACCACCGCATTTGAGGGTGGCAGACATCAAAATAGGGTAACTAAAATTAGTTGCGCTTAATTATCATCAAAATCACATTTATGAAAAAAATGATTTGGATTTTAATATTGCTAATAAGCAATATTACTTTCGCTCAAACCACAAACGCTTTAACAAAATTTGGAAAAGTAATCACTACTGAAGGATTAAAACAAAAGCTTTCTATTATTGCGAGTGCCGAAATGGAGGGAAGAGAAACAGGAACGCAAGGTGAAAAAAGAGCAGCTGCCTATATTGAATCAGAATTTAAACGAATGGGCTTGCAGCCAGGTAATGGCCAAAGTTACCAGCAAGTGTTCCCCGTTTACCAAGATGCACTAGTAGAAAAAAAATTAGTAGTGGCTGGCAAAACTTTTGAGTGGGATAAGGATTTTAATTTTTCATTACAAGGAATTGCCACTGGTAATTGGAATTTTACTGAAGTGGTTTTTGCTGGATATGGCATCGTTGACCCAAGTAAAAATATAAATGACTATGAAAATTTAGAAGTGAAAGGAAAATTAGTGGTGGTATTAGATGGTGGCGGATCTGCTCCAGCAAATGCTGCTGGCGGAAGAGGCATGTTTAACAATCCTTCATCTTCCTATGCTAAAACAAGAACTGCTTCCACAAAGGGCGCATTAGGTATATTGATTATTTCCCCTGACTTTCCAAAAAAATCTCCATCTGAAACCAAAGGAGGTATGTATTTTAAAGCAAACACGACGGCTGCTAGTTTTTTATCGGCGACCATTTCCCCCGAAGTAGCTGCAAATATTACACCTATTGTTAGTGCAGGCAAATTGACTGTTGCAGATTTCAAGGATATAAAAAAAGCAAACTACCCTGTTGCAATTAATGTCGCAGCAAAAAAAGTAACTGAAAATGTAGAAAGTAGTAATGTGATTGGCATCATTCCAGGTACTGATAAAAAAGAGGAGTATGTAATGATTACAGGTCATCATGATCACTTAGGTAAAAGAGGGGATGTTATTTATTATGGTGCTGATGACGATGGCTCAGGTACAGTAAGTGTCATGCAAATTGCAGAAGCATTTGCGGCTGCTGCAAAAAAAGGAAAACAACCAAGACGCACGATTGTATTTATGACTGTAAGTGGTGAAGAGAAAGGATTATGGGGTTCAGAATATTATTCAGAGCACCCCATTTTTCCATTGGATAAAACCACTGTTGATTTAAATATTGATATGGTAGGTCGTGTTGATACAGAGCGTTTAACTGCTGACTCCTTAAACTACGTATATGTAATTGGTCATGATAAACTAAGTACCGACTTACCTGTGATCAATGAAGCAGCAAATAAAGCTTCTAGTAATATCATATTGGATTATAAGTTTGATGATCCTAATGATAAAAACAGAATCTACTATCGCAGCGATCATTACAACTTTGCACGTAAAGGCGTTCCTATCCTATTCTTTTATGATGGTATGTTGCAATCGGATTACCACAAACCAACTGATACTATTGAAAAAATTAATTTTGAGTTAATGCAAAAAAGAGTGTTGATGATTTATCACACTGCTTGTGAGATTACCCAAAGAGAAGATATGTTGAAAAGAGATTTGAAATTGAATATGCCCGGTCGATAATTAAAATGGGCCTTACTGAAATTTAAGGCCCATTTTAATTTTTTTCTTATAATTGTGTCGGCGCCCCCCATAAACGAGGGCGCCGATTTACTTAATTGGACTTAGAAAGAAATACAATTATTTGACGAACATTGAACGAAGTGAGCGGAGAGGAAAATAATTCCATATTTTTTCTAAGTTCAATGATTAACGTTTCAGGAAACTATTGGCCAAGTATATAAGCAAATATCAATGGCACCACAATGGTGGCATCACTTTCCACAATAAACTTAGGGGTATGAATATCTAATTTACCCCAGGTAATTTTTTCATTTGGTACAGCGCCTGAATAAGAACCATAAGAAGTAGTACTATCACTTACTTGACAGAAGTAACTCCAAAACGGAACATCATGCCATTCTAAATCCTGGTACATCATCGGAACTACGCAAATGGGGAAATCGCCTGCGATACCACCACCCACTTGGAAAAATCCAACCCCCTTACCACCACTATTCGCACGATACCACTCGGTTAACTCCACCATATATTCAATACCGTTTTTAACCGTACTCGCTTTTAATTCATTTTTAATCACATAGCTCGCAAAAATATTTCCGGTCGTACTGTCTTCCCAACCTGGTACTACAATTGGAATATTCTTTTTAGCAGCAGCTACAATCCAGCTGTCCTTAGGATCAATTTCATAATATTGTTCTAACTCGCCACTTAAAATAACTTGATACATAAACTCATGTGGGAAATAACGTTCACCTTTTGCTTCTGCTTGTTTCCAAAACTTCACAATATGCTTTTGTAATCTTCTAAAAGCTTCCTCCTCTGGAATACAAGTATCGGTTACACGGTTATAATGGTTCTCTAATAAATCCCACTCATCTTGTGGGGTTAAATCACGATAGTTAGGCACACGCTTGTAATGACTATGCGCTACTAGGTTCATCACATCCTCCTCCAAGTTGGCGCCAGTACAACTAATGATGGCAATTTTATCCTGACGAATCATTTCCGCCAAACTAATACCTAATTCGGCAGTACTCATGGCACCCGCCAAGCTCACCAACATTTTTCCGCCTTCTAATAAATGGGTTTCATATCCTTTAGCGGCATCCACTAAAGCGGCAGCATTAAAATGTCTGTAATGATGTTCTATAAATTGAGAAACAGGTCCTTTGCTCATTTTCTTGAATTTGAAGCAAAAGTAAATTTTTTTAGTCATAAATAGTACCTTGTGGTACAATTCATACTTATGAAAAACAGCACCAAAAATATAGTTGTAGCATTATTGTTAATAGCTGTCCCTTTTGCATATGCGGCCTATGTTTACCCAAGCTTACCGGATACCATCCCTACCCACTTTAATATCAAAGGGGAAGCGGATGCCTATGGCGGGAAAGACAGTATTTTTTTAGGGCCAGGAATCATGGCAGTGGTTGGATTAATTGTATTTGTGCTGTTGTCAAATATTAAAAGTTTTGACCCAAAAAGATACAAAGCTGCTGATGATGGCTTGTACAAAAAATTCGCTTTGTTTACGGTTGCTTTTTTAAGCCTGATCAGTTTTATTATTATTTTTTCGGCAAGTAATCATTCTATAACTATTGGGAAACTATTACTTCCGGCAGTAGGACTTGCCTTTGCTGGATTTGGTTGGTATATGCCGAAACTACATCAAAACTATTTTGCAGGATTTAAGCTTCCCTGGACTTTAGAAAATGAAGACAACTGGAATGAAACACATAAACTAGCAGGTAAAATATGGAAGTATGGTGGGTTTGCGCAAGCAATTGCCGCTTTATTATTACCCAATATGGCAGGATTTATGGTATTTTTTAGTATCACTTTAATCATGGTTATTGTTCCTTCTGTATTTTCTTACCGAATGTTTAAAAGAGGAAACACCATCGCATAAACATTCTTTAAAAAATATAAGCCAATAACTGATTCATGTATTAATAAAATATAACGAAAGTCAATAAAAATAAAATGAGTAATAAAAATAATTTAGGGACAAAATTCATACACGCAGGTGCGCATCCAGATCCTAGCACTGGCGCGATTATGACGCCCATCTATCAAACCTCCACCTATGTGCAATCAGCGCCTGGCGTACACAAGGGTTATGAATATGCGCGAAGTCAAAACCCTACCCGTTTCGCATTGGAAGAAGCATTTGCAGTGATTGAAAATGGTAAATTTGGTTTGGCCTTTGCAAGTGGTGTTGCAGCAACCGATGCAGTGATGCGTTTACTAGTTCCTGGGGATGAAGTAATTGCAGCACATGATATGTATGGTGGTTCATTTCGTTTGTTTTCAAAAGTGCATGAAAAAATGGGCATTAAATTTATCTATGTAGACACTTCTAACGCAGATAATGTTGCCAATGCCGTAACTCCCGCTACTAAATTGATTTGGGTAGAAACACCCACCAATCCATTGATGAATATTACAGACATTGCAGCAGTAGCCGCAATTGGAAAAAAACACAATTGTATTGTTTGCGTGGATAATACATTTGCATCGCCATATTTGCAAAACCCTTTGGATGATGGCGCCACCATTGTCATGCATTCAGCGACCAAGTATTTAGGCGGGCATAGCGATGTAATACAAGGATGTTTGGTAATGAATGATCAAGCCTTACGTGACCAACTCTATTTTATACAAAAAAGTACCGGTGCAGTTCCGGGACCACAGGATTGCTTTTTAGTTTTAAGAGGAATCAAAACCTTGCATGTGCGTATGCAAAGACATTGTGAAAATGGCGAAAAAGTAGCAGCCTATTTACGCCAACACCCTAAAGTAGCAAAGGTATACTGGTGCGGATTTGCAGACCATCCTAATCATGATATTGCAAAACGACAAATGCGTGGTTTTGGGGGTATGATGAGTTTTACTTTAAAGGACGATAGCATTGCATCAGCAACAAAAGTACTTTCGAGCACAAAGATATTTTCATTAGCAGAAAGCTTAGGCGGTGTTGAATCCCTGATCAATCATCCAGCCAGTATGACACACGCATCCATTCCACGTGAACAAAGAATTGCCAATGGTTTGGCCGATGGATTAATTCGCTTAAGTGTGGGTATTGAAGATGCCGAAGATATTATTGCTGATTTAGCGCAAGCCATTGGATAAAACAATTATAGGAACTATTTTAATATAGCACCCATTTAGAAAAGGACAATTGAGCAAGTGAATACCCGGCAAGAAATTAAAAAAATATTAGATCAAAAAGTAAAACAATATAATAAGATTGATTTTATAGCAAAAGATCCTATTTGTATTCCGCATCAGTTTAAAAAACAACAAGACATTGAGATCGCTGGATTTTTTGCAGCTATTTTTGCCTGGGGTAATCGAACCACCATTATTAATAAGAGTAAGGAACTATTGCAACGCATGGATAATGCGCCCTACGAATTTTGTATTCACCAGCAACCTAAAGATTTAAAAAAGTTAATCGGTTTTGTACACCGAACTTTTAACGATACCGACTTATTATACTGTATTGAATTTTTCAAACAGCACTATGCAAAGCAGCCTAGTTTAGAAACTGCATTTTTCACAAATCAAATAACAGGCAAGCCCATTAAAAATGTGGAAGATGGCCTTACACATTTTCAGCAATATTTTTTTTCATTAGAAGATACCCCACAACGCACTAAAAAACATATAGCCAGTCCCCTATCCGGTTCCACTTGTAAACGCCTCAACATGTATTTAAGATGGATGGTTCGACAGGACCAACAGGGGGTAGATTTTGGGATATGGAAATCCATTCAACCCGCGGCACTCATCTGCCCGATAGATGTTCACGTAGCAAGGGTATCCCGCTCCTTGGGCATTCTGCAACGGAAACAAACGGATTGGCTTGCTGCCATGGAGTTAACGGAATATTTACGAACTTTAGCACCTAAGGATCCTGTAAAATACGACTTCGCTTTATTTAGCTTAGGTGTAATTGAAAAATTTAACTAATGGAATTATCCCTACTCACTTTAGAAACCTATTCTAAGGAAAAATTAGTAGCCTACCTTAATGAGTTTATCAATCATGACTTTTCTAAAGTGGTACAATTACTTTATCGCATTGATGTATCCGAAGCTAAATTAAAAAAAGTATTATATGAAAATCCCAATGAGGATGCGGCACATTTGATTGCAGATTTAATTATCGAAAGAATAACGATTGCTAAAAAGGCAAGAGCCAGTTTTTCAAAAAATGATAACAATGCAGCCAATACCGAAAATGACTATCCAATCAATCATGATGATGAAGGTGCTGAAAAATTATAAATACGAGTCGGAGTTGAAATATAAAAAGTAAAATAATAATTACAAATCCCCTTTTTGCGGACGCATCACTATATCTTCCACCACTGCTTGAGGACTTAGGTGTGCAGCAGCGAAAATCATTTTTGCGATATCCTCGGATTCCATAATTCTGTTTGGATCCACGCCAGAACCCACCCAGCTATTGGTATACACTGCCCCTGGGCAAACTGCGGTTACTTTTATTCCTTTGTCTTTTAATTCTAGTCTTAAATTTTTTGAGAATCCCAATAAGGCAAACTTGCTAATACTATAGGAACCCCCTTGCGCATAGGCATTGAGGGAGGCAATGGAGCAAATATTAAATACATGCCCCTTACCCATTTTTAACATTGCAGGAAGCAAAGTACGTGTGGTATGATAAGCCGAATATAAATTCACCGCCATTTGTTGTTCCAATGCATCATCCGCTTCATCTTCAATATTACCAGGTGAAAAAAATCCTGCATTATTCACTAAAATACTAGGCATACCCTTTCCCAAACACCATTGGGCGAATTGCGTACACTGTTCTTTTTTGCTCAGATCCGCATGCGTAAAATGAATAGTTGCATTTGGATATTTTGCAGCTAATGAATTACCTGCTGCATCCATATTCGCCTTTGTTTTACTACATAAGCATAAAGTATATCCTGCATTTGCAAAAGCGGCTGAAATAGCCAAACCTATTCCCTGTGAAGCACCTGTGATAACTACATTCATGATCAAATATGAAGTTTAAGTAACCCTTTTAATTTAATGCTTAAAGATAGGAAGCAAAATTGTATTTTAGCAATTCTTAATCACACCCTATGGCGTATAAGGATTTATTTTTTGACTTGGACCACACTTTATGGGACTTTGAATTAAACTCAAAGGAAACTATGCAGGAATTATATATTACCCATCATATAGCTGCATTAGGAATCACCGATTTTGATGCATTTTTTAATATCTATGCTGCACACAACCATCGTTTATGGGATAGATATGCCAAAGGCTTTATCAAACAAGAGGAATTAAGGTGGAAGCGTATTTACTTAAGCTTATTAGATTTTAAAATTGCAAATGAGCAATTGTCAAAGGATATGTCACTTGAATTTTTACAAATCTTACCCACTAAGAAAAAACTTTTTCCGCATACCATTGAAATTCTAAATTACCTAAAGGAAAAGGACTATAAAATGCACTTGATTACAAATGGGTTTGAATCGGTGCAATTTCAAAAAATAAAGAATGCAGAGATTGCCCATTTTTTTACCGAAGTCATTACTTCAGAAACAAGTAATAGCTTGAAACCCAATAAGGAAATTTTTGAATTTGCATTAAAAACTTCGAATGCTGTCTTATCCGAAAGTATCATGATTGGTGATAACGAAACGGCTGATATCCAAGGAGGTATTAATATAGGGATGGATACCGTGTTTGTGAATCATTTAAAGGTAGCACCCACCCTACCAGCTACATACACCATTACCCACTTAAAGGATTTGGAGGAGATTTTGTAATTACCAACTCGCTAATATCGTCACCCCGCCTTTTACGACGTCATCTATTTTGGTATGTATTTTGGCACCCACAGGTAATAATAAATCAACACGACTCCCAAATTTAATAAAGCCATATTCATCGCACTGATTAAATTTTTGGCCTACGCTACTATAATTACAAATACGGCGGGCTAAAGCGCCAGCGATTTGCTTACATAAAATACTTCCTTTACTATTCTCAATGACCACCGACCATCTTTCATTATCAGTAGATGACTTTGGATGCCATGCAACCAAAAATTTTCCAGGATGGTATTTGTTATAAACAATATTACCCGCAATCGGCAAACGATTCACATGCACATTCGCAGGACTCATAAAAACACTAATTTGAATTCGTTTCTCCGTGTAGTACTCATCGGGTTGTACTTCCTCAATCACGACCACTTTTCCATCTGCAGGTGCAACAATGGCTGAATCATTAATAGTCAATGTACGATTGGGCATTCTAAAAAATGAAACGATAAACAAGAAAAACGCAACAGTAATGACAAACACCATCCAAGCAGCCGCAACACTCATAGGAAATACATAGGAAAAATTAGCCAAGTTTAATAAACTCACCAATACCGCTGTCAATGAAATGGTTACTCCGCCTTCCTTATGAATGGTCATATTTCTTATTTTATTAAAGTGCAAATGTAAAACATTAATATACAAGTTGAATCAATAACCAAACAAAGGGAGTAGCCAGTAATATAGAATCAAATCGGTCCAAAAATCCACCATGACCAGGCATCATCGTACCACTGTCCTTTACTCCCGCTAATCGTTTTAATTTACTTTCCACTAAGTCCCCAAAAGTACCTGCTACAGCAGCTACCATACTTATCAATAAAATGGATCGTTCATTTAAAGGAATATATTGACCCATAATTTTAGTCACCAATAAAACTGAAATTAGGATGCCTGCAATGGTACCTTCCCATGTTTTATTGGGCGAAATAGAGGACAACGGCCGTCGACCAATCAAAGACCCCACTAAATAAGCAGCAGTATCATTCACCCAGATGGTTATAATTAAAATAAGTGGAATGGTATAGCCAATATCTCCAATAAAAGAATTACTCATAATCGCCCTTAAAGGAAAAATTAAAGACAAGCCCATGGAAATATATAAAATGCCCACAGCAGACGCCATAATTGCTTTAAAATTTATTTTTTTTGAAACCAGCTCCGCAAGTAAAATAATGACAGCAACCGCAATGACACTATAAGTAGCATAGGTAGTCAAAGAAACTCCTTGATAAGCAAATGGCAATGATGCTAAGGCAACCGTGGTAAACACCCCGATCGCTATAACACCCCATTGATGAAATTTGGTAATGGCCGCATATACGGGAACAATAATGCGCATTAATTTTTGATACTCATATAAACAGCCCAACTGTATGATTGTAAATAATGCAAAAAAGGACCATTGGTTCCACAAAATCCCACCAATCATAATTGCACCAAAAATAACTGCTGAAATAGTCCTTACTTTTAAAACTGAAAAATTAAGTGCCATAAATTTTTATTTTTAATGTTTAAGGAATACAAAGCTTAACACTTCGTTATTGGATGGTAAATTTATAAAAAAATTAAACTTGAAAATCTTTAATAATTAGTAATGCATTTTCATAATCAGCAGCTGAAACATAAACTTCTACCTCCCCTAAAAAAACATAGGAAGAATCAATCTTGTTTAACACATTTGTTTGAATTTGTTGTTCCATCAAAATGCCCGAAACCATAGAAGCTACAGCTAACTGACTACTACTAAATACTTTTTTCCAATTCGACATGATGGCTTGTTTCTTTTAATTTTTTACACAATATAATAATAACCAATAGGGCAAGAACCACCCAATAGTAAGGAAGATTGCCATCGATGACAGCATCCATTTTTTTAGGATTGTCTCGTACAAAATATAAGATAGTAATACCTATCCCGTTATTGATGAAATGCATTAGCATGGGCAGCCAAATAGTTTTTGTATAAAAATAAATAATGCCTAAAATAATGCCCAACGACATACGGGATAAAAAACCAAAATAAGAAAAATGAAAAGCGCTAAATATGAGCGCAGTCACTATAATTGCCAAATAAGGCTTACCGGTCCAGTCCATTAATATTTTTTGTAGGCTTGCCCTAAAAAACAATTCCTCCACCACCGCCGGCACCACGGCTACTGCGATAATAGCAAACAATAAATCAAGGACCGACTTCATTTGCGTCATTGCATACAATGCTTTCTTATATTGACCTTCCATTTGTGTTGCCCAATTTCTCAAAGCAATTGGGATAGGAATTTTTTCAGTTAGGTCACCTAAAGCACCACTTAAAAACAATCCGGTGATGGCAATTAAAACAACAAGTCCTATTTGGTTCCAATTTTTAATACGGGCAAATCCTAATTCCGACACTAATGTATTCTTACTAAAAAAGGCGACCACAATACCAGGTAATCCAAAGGCAATAATGGAGGCAAGTGCGTTGGCAAACTGTGCAATGGATGCATTTTGAGGCAGTAATAAAGCAGATTGTAGCCCACTAAAAGGTATATGCAATAAGGCAGCAGCAATTGAAAAGCTGATCATGCCCCCTAAAATTAGGCTGATACCAGACAATCCTATAAAAACGACCATTTTTAGGCCGGGAGGCAGTTGAAATATGGAAGTTTCTGAACTTGACATGTAAAAGCAATTTATTGGTACATTTGCAATCGTATCCACTAGGATGCAAGATAATGAAATCATATGGTTAAAATAGGTCCTATTGTGTTGCCCGATTTTCCGCTTTTACTAGCGCCCATGGAGGATGTAAGTGATCCTCCATTTAGAGCAGTATGTAAGGACAATGGTGCGGACTTAATGTATACTGAATTTATCAGTAGTGAAGGCTTAATTCGAGATGCAATAAAAAGCCGCCAAAAACTAGATATTTATGATTACGAACGTCCTATTGGTATACAAATATTTGGCGGTGATGAAGAGGCAATGGCCATGTGTACCAAAATTGTTGACACCGTAAATCCCGATTTGATTGATATTAATTTTGGTTGCCCAGTAAAAAAAGTGGTGACCAAAGGAGCAGGTGCTGGTGTTTTAAAGGATTTGGATTTGATGGTGCGACTTACCGAAGCGGTCGTTAAAAGTACCAACCTACCCGTCACTGTAAAAACAAGATTAGGCTGGGATGATAGTACAAGAAATATACATGAAGTAGCATTGCGATTGCAGGATGTAGGCATCAAAGCCCTAGCCATTCATGGACGCACGCGTACACAAATGTATAAAGGGGAAGCAGATTGGACCTTGATTGGTGAAATAAAAAACGATCCGCGCATTCATATTCCCATTTTTGGAAATGGTGATATTAATTCACCCGAAAAAGCATTAGAATATAAAAACCGATATGGTGTGGATGGTATTATGATTGGTCGTGCTGCTATAGGGTATCCTTGGATTTTTAGAGAAATAAAACATTTCGTTGAAACAGGTAGCAGACGTGCCGATCCTACGATTGAGGAACGTGTGGAAGTAGCGCGCAAACATTTAATAAAATCAATGGAATGGAAGGGACCGATTGCAGGCATCAATGAAATGCGACGTCACTATGCTAATTATTTAAGGGGTTTACCTAATATAAAAGAATATCGAAATAAACTAGTGCGTATCACTGATCCAAAGGAAGTGGAAGCTATCTTAGATGAGATAAAAGAAAACTACAAGGACATGGTGATTGAATCAGGTCATATTGTTTTAGAAAATTACCACGAACACTGCCCTATTTAATTAATTCTGAAATTACTTTTTCTCGATAGCTGCAATGACTAAAGGATCTAAGGGATCAATGGTCATTGGAAAATAATTCACCAACACGCCCTGTTCATTAATTAAATATTTACAAAAATTCCAGGCCGGCTCCTGATTACACCAACCATTCAGTGAAGGATCAGACAACCATTTATGTACCAAATTTTGATTATTCTTTTTGATGACAACGCTTTTTTCCATTAAAGGAAAACTAACGCCATAATTTTTTTTACAAAAAGCAGCAATATCTTGATTGTCACTTTTTTCTTGTCCCTTAAAATCATTTGCGGGGAATCCAATCACCACTAATTGTCCTTTGTATTGTTGGTATAATTTTTCAAGTGCTTCATATTGACCTGTATATCCACAATCGCTAGCCGTATTTACAATCAATATTTTTTTACCTTTTAGCTCCGAAAAATTAAATGGGGTGCCGTCAATAGTTGTTGCCTTTACATCATAAATAGCGCTTGCAGGCATGGCGCCATTTTTATTTTCCAATAATTTCTTTTTACCACTTGCATTCGTTGACCGCATAATCATTGGGTAAATGGATTTCAAAATGGATTGTCGATAGGACATATCCTTCTTCTTCATTAACACAGCAGCAGAAACTAATATTCCAAGAGCAATGGCAACTTTTATCATGATCTTTTTTTTATTCTTCAATTGTAATTCAAATTTAGTGAGCAGTTTCGCAAAAAATAATACTCTGATTATCCAATCAATCTTTTCAATAACCAAGCTTTGCCTTTATAGGGCGGATATTTAAAACTAGGATCTATCCAAGTAGGTGTTTTTAATACCGACTTCGTATGCGTAAATGTGTCAAAACTTAACTTGCCATGATAGCCACCTGTTCCACTAAAACCGCGACCACCAAAAGGTAACTCATGATTGGTAATATGCATAGTGGCATTATTTACACATGCACCTCCAGAGGGTACATTGGTTAACCAATATTGTTCATCAACTTTGTTTTCAGTGAAAACATAAAAGGCCAATGGGTTTGGATTTTTTTGTATAATGGCCAAAGCTTCTTCCTTGGATGTGTATGTAAGAATAGGAAGTATGGGGCCAAAAATTTCATCCTGCATAATTTTTGCATCTGCATGAATTCCGGTCATTATTGTTGGTTCAATAAATAATTTTTCTCTGTTTGACTTTCCGCCATAAACAATCTCCCCTTCCGACAAATAACTAGTGATCCGCAACCATTGTTTGTCATTGATAATTTTTCCATAATGTTCTGACGCTTCTGCTTCTGCACCATAAAATGATTGAATCGCAATAATTAATTCTTTAATTAATTTATCCTTTAAATCAGTCGGTACTAAAATATAGTCAGGTGCAATACACATTTGACCACAATTGGAAAATTTAGGGCTCGCCAAACGACGTGCTGCTACTCTCAAATTTGCATCAGCCGTAATCACAGCAGGACTTTTACCACCTAATTCTAAAGTCACCGGTACCAGTTGTTCTGCAGCGTATTTGTAAATTATTTTCCCCACCGCTGTACTACCTGTATAAAAAATATGATCAAATCTATTCTCGGTTAATAAAGGGGGCAATATGGTTGCGCCATCCCCTTCTAAATAAAGCATATAATTATTTGGAAATAAGTCGTCCACTATTTTAGCCATTACTTTTGCCGTTGCTGGTGCAAATTCACTTGGTTTTAATACAGCACAATTACCTCCAGCAATTGCTCCTATTAATGGTGTAAACAATAACTGAAATGGATAGTTCCAAGGTGCAATAATACAAACCACACCCAAAGGTTCTTGTATGGTATAACTTGACGAAGGCATGTTCACCAAATTAGTAGCAACTGATTTGGGTTGCATCCATTCCTGTAAATGCTTAATCGTATGGTTTAATTCACTTAGGAAAAATCCAACCTCTGTGGCCCAAGCATCTTCGTCTGTTTTTTTAAGATCGGCATGCAATGCTTCATATAATATTTTTTCCGAATCCATGACTGCTTTCTTAAGCCTTTCTAATTGAAGTAATCTAAACGCATAGGTTTGGGTTGCGCCAGTATTGAAATAGTCCTTAAGTGCATTGATATTTGTACTCATAACATAAAATTATAGGGCAATTTAAGCTTAATTAGGCAAATGGAACTAGGCGGAAACTTCGTTGGTAAAAATTATTTCAAATTATCCCAATTTTTATATAATTTAACATACTTAAAAAATAAGATTTTATAACCATTAACCGTTTGCTATGTCCAAGAACAAATCAAATAACAGTCGTCGGGATTTTATAAGAAACTCTGCCCTTGCAATGGGTGGTTTCTATATTGTACCAAGACACGTATTAGGAGGAAAAGGATTTATTGCGCCAAGTGATAAATTACAAG
The DNA here is from genome assembly GCA_964201225.1 of Chitinophagales bacterium. Lineage (GTDB taxonomy): Bacteria > Bacteroidota > Bacteroidia > Chitinophagales > Chitinophagaceae > Sediminibacterium. Next base: position 14,242 of record CAXNDZ010000035.1, read on the forward strand.
TTGCCGGTATCGGATCCGGTGGAAAAGGCGAAAGCGATTTATTTAATTTTTACAATTCTGGGAAAGCAGATATCGCTTTTTTATGTGATGTAGATGATAGACAAGCAGTGAAAAGTCGTCAACGCTATCCTAAAGCAAAATACTATAAGGATTACAGAGAGATGTTAGATAAGGAGCA
>CAXNDZ010000036.1:0-14337 GCA_964201225.1 Chitinophagales bacterium
TGACTTTCATCCTTCATTTTTGGAAGAAGTAGTATTAATCGGACTCAATGGCCCAATAAAAATTGGTGGTGCAATAGTCATGCCTGGTGATTTGGTTTTATCTGAAAGAGAATGCGTATTATTTATTCCTGCGCATATGGCTGAAAAAGTAGTGGCTACTTCAGAATTTATTTCAGTTCGCGATCGTTTTTCAAAAGACGTTTTAAAATCAGGCAAATACAATGCAGGTCAAATTGACAACCAATGGACGGAAGAAATTAAAACTTCCTTTTTAAATTGGATAAGCGCCCACCCTAACGAACCTATTATTACCAAAGAAGCACTAGAAAAGTTTTTAGAAAAAAGAACTTGGTAAGTTCAATTAAAAAAATAAAATGAAAAATTACAAACCATTCCTTTATTTATCTATACTATTATTTGCCCTAGCAGGCGTATTGTATTTAATTCATTCAAATGATTTTTTAGGACTCGCATTAGCATTAGCATTTTTATCCTTAAGCTTAGGTGTTAAAGCAACTGAAAATTTACAGGGATTAAGTTTTACGATGGTTATATTTTCAGCTGTATCGTTGTCCATGTTTCACCCTGAATATTTTAGAGTATGGGGTGGATTTAAATTAGGCGGACTGATTGTTCCACTCATTCAAATTATCATGTTTGGCATGGGAACATCAATGAGCATGAATGATTTTGCCGCAGTAGTTAAAACACCCAAAGGAGTAATTATTGGTGTTTTTAGTCAATTTATAATTATGCCAACCTTAGGCTTTACCTTAGCAAGCTTATCTAATTTCCCTCCTGAGATCGCTGCTGGAATTATATTAATCGGTTGCTCCCCAAGCGGTCTTGCTTCAAACGTGATGTCCTATTTAGCAAAAGCAAACCTGGCACTATCCATTACAATTACTTCAATCACTACATTAATAGCTCCATTTGTAACCCCTTTATTAATGAAATTATTTGCTGGCGCATTAGTTGAAATTGACGTAATAAAAATGATGTGGGATATAAATAAAATGATCATTTTACCTATAGGTGCTGGTTTAATTTTCAATAAACTTTTAAAAGGAAGATCAAAATGGCTCGATGATGCAATGCCTATTGTTTCCATGATTGGTATTGCATGTATTATTACCATTATTACAGCTTCAGGCCGTGATAATTTATTAAAAATCGGACCATTATTAGTAATCATTGTTTTAATTCATAATACGTTTGGCTATTTACTTGGTTATTGGAGTGCTCGATTATTTAAAATGCCTGAAAGAGACTGTCGCACTGTAGCTATTGAAGTGGGTATGCAAAATGGTGGCTTAGCCTCTGGCCTTGCCGAGAAGTTAGGAAAAGCTGCAACCATGGGATTGGCTGCTGCCGTATTTGGACCATTTATGAATATTACAGGATCCATCCTTGCTTCCTATTGGCATAAGAAAGAACCAAAGGATTAGTTATAAATATTGGAACACCTAAAAAGCCCCGCCCCGATTAATCGGGGCGGGGCTTTTTATTATTTTTTTTGCAAAACTTTTTTCAAAATTTTTGCAAGCCTAATTAAACTGTATCACACCATATTTATCATACTCATGAAAGCTTGCATTAACAGGAGACCAAGCAAACTTGATCATTTTACCTGCATCATAATCTAATCTGTAAAAATTAGCATTCCAGCAAACGCCTTTTTTTAATTCTGTATTTTGCAAAGGCCCAAAAAGGGAAATAGGAAAAAATAATTCAGCAGTCCATTTATACATTTCATTATTTACCTCATGTACTTGAACTTTTTTAACCACTTTGCGTTTCCCTTCATAATGCCATGGCGTCCAGCCCATTGCTTTTTTATCTAAATGCGGTACCAATAAAACCAGCTCTGCATTTAAAGCATTCACTTCATATTCTAAATAAATGGGCATTTTAGGTGCTGGATGAAAAAATACTTCAAATACATCAGCTGTAAATAAATTATCAAAATCCTTTGTAAACGTGGAAGTCACTTTTTTATCATTTCCTGTAAAAAATACATAAACACCCGCATCCGAATAAAGTACTTTAAACTTAGTGTCATACCCACGAATACCTGAATCCAATTGAATCAAGTTAACCCAAGCAGCGGAGTCCCATTGGACATTTGAACCAGCGCCATCTAATTGAAAATCGGCTGTCTTTTTAATTTTTAAGGTATCGGTAAATGAGGCCGCTTGCGCGTTATAAAAAAACAGAATAGCGGAGAGTAAAAAGATGTTTTTTTTCATGAAGCAATTATTTGAAATTTATATAAATCAAAGTTTAGAAATTTTTATACATTCTCATTGCCCACATTACCGTAATATAAAACGGAGTACACTTCAACTTTCCTTAATCATCGCATTCAACAATCGTTCCATAATCCACTAGCAATTCCTCCCCTTCTTTTATATCCACCAATGCCTCAAACTGCTCTCCTTCGTTTAAAGATATGACATTAGGCGTTTCAGAATGATTTAAATAGATTACTAAATCCACTAGTTTAAACCCATATTCAGGAATAAAATAACTGTCTTCATCAAACAAACAATGATTCTCAATTAACTCCCTTGAATGCGTCGGCAAAGCATCCACCTCATCCTTGCTAACTTTAATCCAATCACCATAGCCTTCTGAAAAAATATCCTTAGTACCTTTGGGTATATCACGAATCGCAAAAACACCAATACCATGAAGTGGTGAAGGCTTAATCATCACATAGGTTTGTGATTGTAACTGTTTTAATAGTGCTTCCTTTTTCATTTAATTTATCCTAACATTTTTTGACAAGCCAATAAGGACGCCTCCCAACTTGGAATGTCTATATTAATAGCTGATTCAATTTTTTGGGTATCCAACACGGAATAAGCAGGTCGTTTTGCAGGCGTTGGAAATTGAGCAGTATTGATGGGGTTTAGTTCACAACTTAATCCTGCATTTATTTTAATTTGTTGTGCGAATTCAAACCAATTCGTAACCCCTTTATTTGCATAGTGATACACGCCCCTTAATTTTTTACCACCACTTACTTCATTGATTATTTTTATTGTAGCAACAGCCAAATCCTTTGCATAAGTAGGACGCCCTATTTGATCACTCACCACATTTAAACTTTCCCGCTCTTTCATTAATCGCATCATGGTTTTAACAAAATTATTACCATGACTACTAAATACCCATGAAGTACGAATAATGATGGAATTAGGATTCACATCCAACGCCATCACCTCGCCTTGCGCTTTTGTTGTACCGTAAAAATTGACAGGATCAATAATAGTATCCGTTAAATAAGGGCTAGAGGCATTGCCATTAAAAACATAATCGGTCGAAAATGTTATGAATAGAATATCATTTTCACCTGCAATGCGCGCCAACTCAGCAACAGCAGTGGTATTAATTAAATTGGCCAAATCTTGTTCTGTTTCCGCTTTGTCCACTGCAGTATATGCAGCTGTATTAATAATTGCTTGCGGCGCCCATTGTTTTATTAGTGATTCAAATAATTCTGGCTTCGATAAATCAAACATGCTTCTATCCGAAAAAATAAATTCATACATTGAATAAGTAGCTGCCAATTGCGCTAACTCCCAACCTAATTGTCCATTGGCACCCGTTACTAATATTTTTTTTATACTCATTGCGTGGTTTAGGAATGAAATTTGGGTAATTATTTAGAAACGAATTCCTTAGGCAATTTAGTCCATTCACTTGAAGGGAGTGACTTAAAATAATCGTAAGTCTTTTTTAGGCCTTCTGCACGATCCACTTTTGGCTCCCATCCTAAAATGGTTTTGGCTTTGGTAATATCTGGTTGCCTTTGCTTTGGATCGTCTACCGGTAAATCTTTGTAAACAATTTTGACAGCGGAGCCTGTTAACTTCAATACTTCTTCGGCAAAATCCTTTAAACTAATTTCATTCGGATTGCCAATATTCACCGGACTTGAATAGTCACTTAATAATAATCTGTATATCCCATCCACTAAATCATCTACATAGCAAAAGCTTCTTGTTTGTGATCCATCTCCAAACACCGTCATATCCTCACCTCTTAATGCTTGACCAATAAATGCAGGCAATGCTCTTCCATCATTTAGGCGCATCCTTGGACCATAGGTATTAAAAATACGAATGATGCGTGTTTCCACCTGATGAAATGTATGATAGGCCATGGTAATGGATTCCATGTATCTTTTTGCTTCGTCGTATACGCCTCTTGGTCCTACTGGATTTACATTACCCCAATATTCCTCAGTTTGCGGATGCACCAAAGGATCACCATATACCTCACTGGTGCTTGCTACTAATATGCGTGCTTTTTTATCCTTCGCTAAACCCAAACAATTATGTGTACCTAATGCCCCTACTTTTAAGGTTTGAATTGGGATTTTTAAATAATCAATCGGACTTGCGGGTGATGCAAAATGTAAAATATAATCAAGCGACCCTTCAATTTCAATAAACTTAGTTACATCATGTAATTTAAATTCAAAGTTTTCATTGGTCATTAAGTGCTCAATATTTTTCATATCTCCTGTAATCAAGTTATCCATGGCAATCACCTTATATCCCTCACGAATAAATCGATCACATAAATGAGATCCTAAAAATCCTGCAGCACCTGTGATTAAAATTCTTTTTTGACTCATAATTATTTATTTGCTACCTCATCCATTTTTTATTTTTCTCGAAATTCGTTCATCCCAAATTGTTTCCATCTTCACCATCCACTTAATACGCAACTACAATCCATCACCTTATCTTCTATTACAATCTTCCAATACTTTCATAATGATACCCCATTTCCTTCATCTTGGCCACATCAAATAAATTTCGGCCATCAAAAATCACTTTACTTGGTAATTCCTTTTCGATGATTTCAAAATCAGGTGTTCTAAATTCACTCCACTCTGTAGCAATGATCAATATATCAGCACCAGCAAGCGCCTCGTATTGATTAGTGGCATATTTAATTTTATCTCCTATTTTATTTTTTACATTCGGCATTGCTTCCGGATCATAGGCAGTTATGGTCGCGCCGGCAGCTGTTAAAGCGTTAATCATGTCAATGGCTGGTGCATCTCTAATATCATCGGTATTCGGTTTAAACGCCAATCCCCACAAAGCAATTTTCTTGCCTTGTAAATCATTTTTAAAATACGTATTTATCTTATTCACCAAATGCAACTTTTGTAATGCATTTACTTTTTCCACTGCTTTTAAAATTTCAAAATCATAATTTACTTCATTGGATGACTTCACCAATGCTTGCACATCCTTAGGAAAACAACTTCCCCCATAACCAATGCCTGGAAATAAAAAACGCTTCCCAATTCGATCATCACTTCCTATTCCTCTACGCACCATATCCACATCCGCACCCATACGCTCACATAATTGTGCGATTTCATTCATGAATGAAATTTTTGTGGCTAAAAAACTATTCGCTGCATATTTGGTTAACTCTGAACTACGCTCATCCATAAAAATTAATGGATTCCCTTGTCTAACAAAAGGCGCATATAATTCAGTCATCACTTTTTTAGCTTGCTCGGACTTTGTTCCAATCACTACTCTATCCGGCTTCATAAAATCATCCACCGCTACCCCTTCTCTTAAAAATTCTGGATTACTGACTACATCAAATTCCCCTTTATAATTTTTCGCAATCGCTTCTCTTACTTTATCAGCGGTGCCCACTGGCACGGTACTCTTATTTACAACTACTTTGTAGCCTTTCATCAACTTGCCCATTTGATCCGCTACTCCTAATACATATTTCAAATCAGCCGATCCATCCGCACCTGGAGGTGTAGGCAATGCTAAAAATATAATTTCAGACGCCTCTAATACTTCTTCTAAATTAGTGGTAAAAACCAATCGACCTTCCTTCGTGTTTCTTAAAAATATTTTTTCAAGTCCTGGCTCGTATATCGTGATTTGACCAGATGATAATTTATCCACCTTCGCTTTATCTATATCCACACAAGTAACCTTGTTCCCCGTTTCTGCGAAACAAGTTCCTGTAACCAATCCCACATAGCCTGTTCCTATTACTGTAATTTTCATTGTTTCAAATTTTAAGCATTAAAAAAGGAGTTTACCCCTGATGCAATATGTTTTAATTGTGCTTCTTCCATTTCAGTGTGTATTGGCAGCGAGCAAACTACTGGTGTTAAAGAATTAGTTACTGGCAAATCCAAGTATTCATTTTTTCCTTCGCCAAACATTTTTTGCAAATGCCCTGGCACAGGATAATAAATCATGCATGGAATTTCAAGATCAGCCAAATGCTTGATTAACTTTTCACGATCCACGCCAACTAATTGAATCGTATATTGATGATACACATGCGTGCTATATTTATTTACCGCCGGTGTGATGATTTGTTTAATATCAGCAAATGCTTGATTATAAAATTGCGCTACCTGATAACGAGCATGGTTATAACTATCCAGCTTTTGTAATTTAATATTTAATATCGCTGCTTGAATGGAATCCAATCTTGAATTACATCCCACTACATCATGATAATATCTAGCCGATTGACCATGATTGGCAATCATTGCCATTTTATCAGCCAACACTTTATCATTGGTAAATAAAGCACCCCCGTCACCAAAGGCACCTAAATTTTTACTTGGATAAAATGAAGTAGCACCAATATGCCCCATCGTGCCGGTTTTCTTTGTTACCCCATTTGGAAAAGTATAATCACAACCAATGGCTTGGGCATTATCTTCAATCACAAACAAATTATGTTCTTGCGCGATTTGTAAAATTTCGGCCATCGGAGCGGCATGTCCATATAAGTGAACAGGAACTACGGCTTTTGTTTTTGGTGTAATTGCTTTTTTAAAAGAAGCAATATCCATACAATAAGACACTGGATCCACATCCACAAAAACGGGAGTTAATCCAAGTAATGCAACTACTTCAGTGGTAGCGATATAAGTAAATGAAGGCGTAATTACTTCGTCTCCAGGTTGCAAGCCCAATGCCATCATCGCAATTTGTAATGCATCAGTACCATTGGCACAAGGAATCACATGTGACACTTGTAAATAGGAAGCCAAACTTTGACTAAAATCCTGCACTGATTTTCCATTAATATAGGAAGCACTATCCAAAACTGCTTGAATAGATTCATCCACTTCTTTTTTTATTGCCAGATACTGATTTTTAGTATCTACCATCTGAATTTTGCGCATCAATTCCATTTTTGCAAAAATACTATAAAAAGGGTAAAAGGCCTACCCACTAGAATATCTAAATATTGTATGTTTATTAGCAATAAATGTCCATTTATATGCCGAATTTTATTGATTTTTGCTTGACAGATACAGCCCATGGTCATTTACAATCTATTTTTACTACTCTATACCCTCCTTGCAAAATGCACGGCCCCCTTTAATGGGAAGGTCAAGCAATGGGTTTTAGGGCAAGAAGGGGTCTGGGATGAGGTAAAGCGCCTAGCTGAAAAAATACAAAAGCCCATTATTTGGGTGCACTGCGCTTCCTATGGTGAATTTGAACAAGGCTTACCCATCATTGAAAAAATTAAGGCGGATTATCCAGGGTATCAAGTTTGGCTTACCTTTTTTTCACCTTCAGGATACCTGCATCGTAAAAACGATCCTACTGTTGATTTTGTTACTTACCTGCCGATGGATGGTGCCTCCAATGCAAAACAATTTTTTGATATAGTACAACCCAAGTTGGTGATTTTTATAAAATATGAATTTTGGTTTTATTATTTATCAGAAGCCAAAAAAAGAAACATCCCCACTTTATTAGTGGCAGCTATATTTAGACCGAATCAAATATTTTTTAAACGCTATGGTGGGTTTTATAGAAGGATACTTCCATTGTTTTATTCCATTTTGGTGCAGGATGAAAATTCAAAAAAATTAATAACACCACTTTTCCCGGAAGAAAAAATCAGGATCACTGGAGATACGCGATTCGATCGGGTGCTCAGTACTTCAAAATTAATTACCAATTTTGATTGGTTACAAAAATTGAATACTGCTAAAATAATAATAGCGGGTAGCACTTGGGAAAAGGACCATATTTTATTATCAAGCTTAGCCGAAAAATATACGAATCTAAATTGGATAGTAGTGCCCCATCATGTGGATGATACGTCCATTCAAAAATGTTTACAACTATTTAATAATGCCACCACTTTAACTTCATTTGCAGCAAGCCACCAAAAGTTTAATAACGCAAAAGTGATCATTGTTGACCAAATAGGATTGTTACGTAATTTATACCAACACGCTTATATAACCTATATTGGTGGCGGTTTTGGTGCCGAAGGGATACACAATGTACTTGAACCAGCTGCATTTGGGAAGCCTGTTTTTTGGGGACCTAATGATGAAAAATATATTGAAGCGCGTGGACTGGTGAATGCAGGCGGCGGATTTAAAATACATGATGTAAATTCATTCAGTAAAACACTTGAACTTTTATCAAGCACCCCTGAAAAATATACAAAGGCTTGCGAATCATCTGCAAATTTTATTGCACAAAATGCAGGTGCTACTCAAAAAACAATGGAATTTATTTATGAAAATCGTCTTTTGATCAATTGATCAAATTGTTTTACAATATTACTTTCCTCATCCCAATTATTTTTTTCTCTTAACTCCCTTTTGATATAAAATTGCGCTTCCGGAAATATTTTAAAAGCATTGATTGTTTTAATGCCTACTTCAAATGACTTTTCATCTCCGCCAAATAATTCTTGTATAAATTGAAACTTATCATTGATGCCAATCGCTGATCGTAAATCCTTAATTGGCTCCATAACCAGATGATCTTTCACCTCCTTCACTTCTTTTATTTCAATTTTTTGTGAAGCAACCAGGATTGGCTCAGTTTTTACTTCCGCTAAATTTACTTGACTAATTTCAACAGCAGGCGCTTCTACAATTTCAACGGCAGGGGTTACAGTGACTTCCACAATACTAGCAGCCTCCTTAATACTATCTTCTATATTTTCACTGATTCCTACAACAGGCGTTTCGTTTACTTCCACAGCATTCTTGACAGGGGCAAGTTCCGGAGTAATCTGCGTTTGCATAACTAATTCATCCGCTGGTCCGACCATGGTTGTTTCCTGGTATATATTTTGAGGTAATGGCTTGGCGACTACAACCCCACCCAAAGCTGTTAATAATTGTTGTGCAGTTAATATTAAGCTTGATTTATCCTCATTTTGACGCAACTGCTCACTTAATTTTTCCACTAAAGCCTTTACGCTATCCATAGGAATGTTTACTTTTGGGGCAATACCTTTACCCTTATTATTAAAACGAAGAAACTAAATTAAATATTGTCTATGTTTATTGAGCAGAATATAACTGGCGAGCGCAGAGGATGGATAGAAGTGATTTGCGGCAGCATGTTTAGCGGCAAAACCGAAGAGTTAATTAGAAGATTAAAAAGAGCCAAAATTGCTAATTTAAAAATTGAAATTTACAAGCCAGCAACAGATACCCGTTACGATGTTACCAAAATTGTAAGCCACGACGCCAATGCTATCGCTTCCACCCAAGTGGCAAATTCAGCTGAAATACTTGCACTTGCCGAGCATGCACAAGTAGTAGGAATTGATGAAGCACAATTTTTTGATGAAGGGATTATTGCGGTTTGTGAGACCTTAGTCATGCAAGGCAAAAGGGTGATTGTTGCCGGATTAGATATGGATTACCTGGGCAAACCATTTGGACCTATGCCTGCACTCTTATCTGTGGGTGACTTTATTACCAAGTTACATGCTATTTGTGTGCAATGCGGACATTTGGCAAATGTATCTTATCGAACAAGTGATGAAGAAGGAACTGTTGTATTAGGTGAGAAAAATAATTACGAACCAACATGCCGAGTATGCGCCTCAAAATAGGTTATACCGTATTGAAAAAAGATGCACTGCTTGAATTTAGGCAGCAATATACTTTTTTTGGTATCCTACTATATATTGCTTCCACCACTTTTGTGATTTATTTAACCATGGGGCAACCCGATGACCATGTATGGAATGGTTTGTTTTGGGTGACTTTATTATTTATTTGTATCAATACTGTGGCGCGAAGTTTTTTACAAGAAGGTCGAGGAAGGATGCTGTATTTTTATACCATTGCAAGTCCAGTACATTTTATTTTTTCAAAATTAATTTATAACAGTTTACTCATGACCCTCATGAGTGGACTTAGCTTATTATTATTCACCGTATTACTCGGCAACCCCTTGCAACATGCTTGGTTATTTTTTGGGATTAGTTGTTTGGGTGGGATAAGTTTAAGTTTGGTATTTAGTTTTTTAGCAGCCATTGCATCTAAAGCACAACAACCATCTGCTATCATGGCGATACTTGGATTCCCATTGATTATTCCTCAGTTAATGATATTAATGAAAATTGCAAATATTGCATTTTCAGATATTGTACAAAACAGTTTACCTGAATTAGTTTTGATATTGATAGGATTTGATTTTATGATCATTGCACTGTCCTATATCCTGTTCCCCTTCTTGTGGAAAGAATAGGGAGACTAAAAAATATATTTCTTTATTTTATTTTGATGCGATTAAAACTGAAGGTGTCTTACGGTTTGTCCGTTATTGATTAATTGCTTCAATGATTCAATGCCAATATTTAAATGACGCTCCACAAATTCAGCGGTCACCAAACTATCACTCGCTTCTGTTTTAACACCTTCAGGAATCATCGGTGAATCACTCACTAATAATAATGCACCTGTTGGTATTTTATTATAAAAGCCTACTGTAAATATGGTTGCTGTTTCCATATCAATGGCATAAGCGCGTATATCTGTTAAGTATTGTTTGAATGCTTCATCATGTTCCCATACGCGACGATTCGTGGTATAAACCGTGCCTGTCCAATAGTCAACTCCACTATCACGTATCGTTGTTGAAATTGCTTTTTGTAATGCGAACGCAGGTAGTGCTGGAACTTCTGCTGGAAAATAATCATTGGAGGTACCCTCTCCCCTGATTGCAGCAATAGGTAATATTAAATCTCCAATTTTGTTTCTTTTTTTCAACCCACCACATTTGCCTAAAAATAAAACGGCTTCGGGTTGTATCGCGGTAAGTAAGTCCATGATGGTTGCAGCACCTGGGCTACCCATCCCAAAATTAATAATAGTAATTCCTTCAGCAGTTGCACACTGCATAGGGCGATCCTTACCAATCACATCCACTTTATGCATTTTTGCAAACATGTTTACATAATGGCTAAAGTTGGTTAATAATACATATTTACCAAATTGGTCCAAGGTTGCACCGGTATACCTAGGTAACCAATTATCAACAATTTCCTGCTTTGATTTCATAAATAACTAATTTAACTGTGACTACTACTTCCCAAGAATTCTGTGCTTATATTTGAAGTATTAATAGCTGAAATTACAAATTTTATCGGACATTCACATGCAAGCCTTAATTTACCCTACCTATCCCTTTAAAATACAGCAGGTGCAAGGTAAGGATCAAATATTTGATCCCTTTAGAAAATCGTGGATCATACTCACCCCCGAAGAATGGGTAAGGCAAAATACTCTGCAATATTTAGTACAAACTTGCAGCTATCCCAGTAGTTTAATTGCCGTTGAAAAAACCATCCAATTAGGGGAACTTGACAAACGCTTTGATATTGTCGTGTATAAAAATGATAAACCTTGGATGATTATTGAATGTAAGGAAGCAAGGGTGGAGATAGGCGATAAAACATTGCAACAAATATTACAATACCAACAAGTATTAAAAGCTGAATACTTAATTATCACCAATGGATATCAAACATTAGGTGCTAAAATAGATTCGGGGAAACTGCATCCATTGCAAAATTTCCCCGAGTATATATAAAATGAAATGAATTAATCTTATGGAAATATTCCTAATTCAGCATAGGATGTTCCTACTTTATTAATGGCACAAACATAAGCGGCTGTTCTCATATCAGGTATCGCAGGATTTGCTTTCCAGATATCCATAATTTCACGCGTTGCATTAATCATGGTTTCTTCCAAGCCACTATGCACTAAATCAATTTCATCAGGACCATGCGCAATAATTTCTTTTTCAGATGGGGTAACTTTTTTCCCAGTTAACTCCTCAATCTGATTCAAAATATTAATGTTCGCATTTTCTGTGAATCTTTTTTCCAAACGACCATACCTTACATGGCTTAAGTTTTTTAACCACTCAAAATAGGATACTGTAACACCGCCTGCATTTAAATACATATCAGGAATAACTAAAATTCCTTTTTTTGCAAAAATCTCATCCGCTGCTGGGGTTAATGGTCCATTCGCCGCTTCTCCAATTATTTTTGCTTTAATTCGAGGTGCATTATTTTTATCAATGACATTCTCCAATGCGGCTGGAATTAAAATATCACATTCCATTTCTAATGCATCTCCACTATTCGCAATATTCGTTGCTCCTGGAAAATTTAAAATGCTTCCTGTTTTTTTACGATGTTGAAAAACATCCTCCTCATTTAATCCATCTGCGTTATAAATAGCTCCTTCAAATTCTGCAATAGCAATAACTTTAGCACCACCCTCTCTGAAAAATTTAGTAGTATAATAACCAACATTTCCCAACCCTTGAACAATTACTTTTTTATCCTGCACACCCAATGTTAGTCCTAATTTTTTCATTTGATCTTCCATCAAACAGACTTCTCTAATTCCAAAAAACACACCTAATCCAGTGGCCTCTTTCCTTCCTCTAACGCCACCTAATGATATTGGCTTTCCAGTGACACAACCAGCTGCATCAATTTCACCGGGTTTTAATGATTGATAGGTATCTACGATCCATGCCATTTCACGCTCCCCTGTTCCGTAATCAGGTGCAGGGACATCAATACCAGGACCGATAAAATTTTTCTTTACTAATTCTGAAGTATATCTTCTGGTTATTTTTTCTAATTCATACGCGCTTAAACTTCGCGGGCTAATTTTAATACCGCCCTTCGCACCACCAAAAGGAACATTCACAATAGCACACTTATAAGTCATTAATGCAGCCAATGCCATTACCTCATCCTGATTCACCGCCATACTAAAACGAATACCCCCTTTACATGGTGACTTATGTTGTGAATGTTGTACGCGATATGCCTCAATTACTTCAATGTGGCCGTCATCCATTTTAACTGGGAAACGCATGCTATAAATACTATTACATGCTTTAATTTGATCTAATATTCCTTGCTCCCATGTTGTAAACTTGGAAGCCTTGTCGAAACTTTTTTCAACACTTTCAAAAAAACTGTAAGGCTGATTGTCTGACATATGTATTGGTTTTAAATAATTTTAATCTTTAGCGCCGTTTTCCATCTTGCTAATTTTTTTATCAATGCTCGCCACATAAATAAATAAGCCCACTAATATGATGCTTACGACGGTCATTACTAAATAAATTTTACCATCGCGCAACATTAAACTGTCTGTATTATTTGCCGTCATTGCTTGTAAAAGAGAAATCATATTCTTTGATTTAGATTGTTAATATTTATAATAATTCTTCCTTCTTTAATTTTAATATTTGATAACGAATATTTAAAGTACTAATCCATACCCCTAATAAAGTCCAACCAATAACCGCAGGATAAAAAACAGTGCGCATATTTGCTGACATATCTTTTCCATTAATGCCAGGATTTCCTTCACTGCCTTGTCCACCCGGGTGTAAGGATTCCGTTAATCTTGGTAATATCCATAAAGTGGGAAACAACATGAAAAAAGAAAATATATTATACACTGCTGATAATCTTGCACGCTTTTCAGTATCAATTAAACTTCCTCTTAAAACGAAATAAGCAAAATAGATAAGTAAAGCAATAGCTGCACCATTTTGTTTTGGATCACCCACCCAAGGACTACCCCATTGATAGTTGGCCCAAAATGCACCCGTAATAATTCCTAAAATACCAAAAACCAACCCCATGGATGCATAAGCATAAGAATATACATCATGCACTGGATTGCCTGATCTTAAATATTTAATTGCATAAAATAAGGATACAAAAAATAGAATCATCATACCAAACCACATAGGCACATGAAAAAACATGTTGCGTATTGACTCTCGCATGCGATCATCCAACTTAGGTACTTTAACAATGAATCCATAGGTACAGGTGTACAACAAAAGGAAAAATGACAAAACTTTCCACCATTTAGCTTTCAACATAGAATAATTTGTTTTAAATCAACACCGGACCAAAAACTAACAATTGTTTGCAAATCTAGTGATTTTGTATAAATTGCCCAATTTTAGATACAAATGTTGT
>CAXNDZ010000037.1:0-14302 GCA_964201225.1 Chitinophagales bacterium
AAATCAGCCATTCAACAAACCTTGGTTCATTTGGTGGAAGCAAATAAAATTGAACGTCAGCCTGCACCATTAAGTAAATTATGTATTGGTGTTAAATGTGGTGGTAGTGATGGCTTTAGTGGTATATCTGCAAATCCTGCAGTGGGGCACACTGCTGACTTATTAGTTGCATTAGGCGGACAAGTTTTATTAGCTGAGTTTCCAGAACTATGTGGTGCTGAACAGGAATTAATTGATAGATGCGTAAATGAACAAACTGCAAATAAGTTTGTGACATTAATGGAGGACTATAATAAAATGGCGCATGCAGTGGGTAGTGGATTTCATATGAATCCTTCGCCAGGTAATATAAAAGATGGTTTAATTACGGATGCAATAAAAAGTGCAGGCGCTTGTAAAAAAGGAGGAACAGCACCAGTGATAGCTGTTTTGGATTACACAGAGCCTGCTGAAATACCTGGTTTACATTTAGTATGTACTCCTGGAAATGATGTGGAAGCAACAACTGGTAAAGCTGCAAGTGGTGCCACATTGATTTTATTTACAACTGGTTTAGGTACACCTACGGGAAATCCAATTTGTCCTGTGATTAAAGTGGCAACTAATTCCAAGTTAGCAAAACGCATGTCTGATATTATTGATATTAATACAGGGGATATCATTGATGGATTATCTACTATCGAGCAAATGGGAGAATTTATTTTGGATTATTGCATTAAAGCTGCGAGTGGTGAAATTATTCCTAAAGCAGTTCAGTTACAACAGGATGATTTTATACCTTGGAAGCGGGGCGTGTCTTTGTAAAATATTAATATGAAACGGCGGATTTTTGATTAAATGTATTCACAATTAGCGACCTATGTACTATTTTTTCAAAATAGGTTTTAGTACATTCAACTTTCCATCAATTTTACTTTCATCGAATTTCAATCCTAATACATTTACAATGATTGGATAAATATTTACATTCTCAAAACCTTCAATAACTTTTCCTTTTTTAAATGCGGGGCCCCAAGCCATAAAACTAGCACGCATATCTTCTAAATGATTATCAAAACCATGTTTTCCTTTGGTTGTTTTATAGGGAGAAAGATTAAAAATTTTGGGCACTTTCGGTATTAATAATAAATCACCTAAGCGATTGTTCCAATCATCTGATTTTTTATAATGCCAGTAATCAGGTGTTTCATCTAACTTATAAACAGTGACATTGGTATCTTTTTTTAATTCATTGTAAGTAGGTTCAATTTTTGAAGCGTCCTTTGCATACAAATGCAATTGTGCATCACCCCATGGTACTTTAAAGTAATTGGTGTCCACTGCTTTTGGTAAACCTAAGGTTTTTATATTGTCCACGGTTGTCATACCATGATCAGATACAAAAATATAACTAATCGGAAGGTTTAATGGAGCAAGTGCTAATTGCAAAGCATTAATGCTACTGTCCACAAATTGCACAGATTTTTTTACCCTCGGATCTTCAGGACCAAAATCATGGGCATCATGATCCACATCTGGGAAATAAAAGGTGATAAAATGTGGTCGATTTTCTTCAGGAAGCATTAGCCAATCTTTAACTGCTTTGATCCTTGTTCCAATAGGTATTTTTTCACTATAATTATAATAATAGGTAGGTCGAATGCCTTGAATGGCTGCTTCAGAGGCAACCCAGTAAAAACTTGCAGTGATCATTTTTTGTTTTTCAGCTAATACCCATAGTGGCGTACCGCCATACCATTTTCCCTCGGCCACCATTTTTTTATTTCCCATATTGTAAAAAGCGCCAGTAGGAACATCAATATAACTATTGTCCACTAGCCCGTGATGAGATGGATACAAACCAGTAACAATACTATAATGATTTGGAAAGGTAACTGAAGGGTAGGAGGGGGTCATGAATTTTGCACGAATCCCATTATTAGACAAATTTTGTAAATTTTTTGCTTCATATTTTTCAGCAAAGTCAGCCCTAAATCCATCCGCTGATATTAATATTATATAGGGCTTCATTTGTTGTGCAGGACTATTTTTTCGGCCAGGAACAATTTGCTGGGTAATATCAATTATATTTTTCTCAGCAAGAGTGTAGTTGTGGTTGTTAACTTTTGAAGTATCCTGTGCTGTTAATTGCCCAATAAAACCAAGGCCAAAAAAGAAACTAAATATTTTGTATTTCATAGGGCCTGACTTTAAAAAGGTTTCTTAAATAAGTTTTTTCTGATGAGTATACTTAATGCCACACTTAATAATGCTGCAATAATTCCGCCAGCAATATCCAATGGAAAATGTTGGCCTAGGTATATTCTGGAATAGCCACAAAGTATAGCGTATAAACCAAAAGAAAGTAAAACTTTTTTATTTGGAAAAAGATAAACAGTGATTAAAAATAGTGTGAATGCGGTAGCGGTATGCCCTGAAGGAAAACTATTAAATGAATGTACATCCACCCCCTTTACGATATGAATCTTTGATAGGTCAATACCACTTGCAATAGGCCGATTTATATTGGACCAAATTAATTGCTTAGGGATTTGAGTGAGGAGGGTTGAGGTAATAAAATTTATAATTATAAATGGTACGTCTTTCTTAAAAATCCCAACTACTAATATCAAATAAGGAATCAAAATCCACCCGTCTGCCAAATAAGTAAAATAGGAAAAAAAGGTATCAGCAAAGCTGCCAAGATTGGCGTTAAAATATAAAAACAAGCCATCTCTTCCAAAAATATAGCTAAGAATGAATAATATAATGGCTATGATGAATGCATAAGCCTGCGCCAATCTGTAGCTAACATTTAAGGGCAATTTTGTGCGATTTAAAATAGACATGGTTTTAATAGGCTTATTTCTGCAAAATTACTAAATGTTTGTGCTTGTAAGTCAACTATTTATTTGATGGGTTGTTATAACTTTACCAAATCTCATGAATAAACAAAAAGAATATATATCGGTCATTGGCGCTAGGGAGCATAACTTGAAAAATTTTGATATTGTCATCCCTAAAAATGAATTGGTGGTATTTACAGGGGTGAGTGGAAGCGGTAAGTCGTCCTTGGCTTTTGACACTCTTTATAATGAGGGTCAGCGCCGTTATATGGAAAGCTTTAGTGCTTATGCAAGGCAATTCATGGGGGATATGGAAAGGCCTGATGTGGATCAAATTACCGGCTTGTCGCCAGTGATTGCTATCGAGCAAAAAACAACCAATAAAAACCCCAGATCAACAGTAGGAACGGTGACGGAATTGTATGACTTTTTGCGCTTGTTGTATGCAAGAATTGGGAAGGCCTACAGTTACAATACGGGAAAGCCCATGGTTAAATTTTCCGAAGCCGAAATCATTCAAAATATTGCCACGCAGTTTAAGGACAAAAAAATTAATTTATTGGCGCCAGTGGTACGTGGTCGTAAGGGACATTACCGTGAGTTATTTGAGGAAATTAGAAAAAAAGGGTTTGTTAAAGCAAGGGTAGATGGTGAGATTATTGAATTAAGACCAAAGTTTCAGGTGGACCGATATAAAATACATGATATTGAAGTAGTAGTGGATCGTATCCCGGTGAATGATGCTATGAAAATTAGATTGGGTGAGAGTGTTTCCCAATGTTTGAAAATGGGAAAGGATTTGCTATTCGTTTTAGAGGAAGAAAAAACAAAAGCGGTTCAATATTCAAAACAATTGATGTGTGAAACTACTGGGCTTAGTTATGAGGAACCTTCCCCAAATAGTTTTTCGTTTAATTCCCCTTATGGAGCTTGTCCAAATTGTAAAGGGCTAGGAAATGTGTATGCTATAAATATGGATTTACTTATTCCAGATAAATCATTTAGTATTAAGGAAGGGGGTGTTTCGCCATTAGGAGAAGAAAGAGAAGCTAGTGTATTTAATCAAGTAAAGCAGTTTGCAAGGAAACATAAAATAAGTTTAGACAAGCCCATTAGTGAACTTCCGAAAGAACAATTGGATTTAATATTATTTGGAGATAAAAATATTTCAGCCAGTTTGGACTTGGATTTGAATGATGAAAATATACCGGACACTTATACGGGTAGTTATGAAGGAATTGTGCCTATGTTGAAAAGATGGTTTACCTCATCACAAAGCACAGAAGTACTAAAGGCATGGGTTGAACAGTTTATGGAATTAAATACCTGTCCAACCTGCGAAGGTGCAAGATTAAGAAAAGAAAGTTTGTGGTTTAAGGTGAATGAAAAAAATATTGCATTTTTAAATGATATGCATCTAGATGATTTGCAGGAATGGTTTAAAAAGCTGCCAGCAAAATTGGATAAAAAGGACACGCAAATTGCAAGTGGGATATTAAAAGAAATAGATGATCGTATTTCATTTTTAATGAATGTGGGCTTGTCTTATTTGTCCTTAAGCCGACCTTCCAAATCATTGAGTGGCGGTGAATCGCAACGTATTCGATTGGCAACACAAATTGGATCACAATTACAAGGGATCACGTATATATTGGATGAGCCTTCTATTGGACTTCATCAAAGAGATAATCAAAGATTAATTACTGCGTTAAAGCAATTACGTGATATCGGGAATACTGTTTTAGTAGTAGAGCATGATAAGGATATTATGATGGCGGCGGACTATTTAGTGGATATTGGTCCAAAGGCGGGTATCCATGGTGGTCATATTGTAGCACAAGGAACACCGCAGGAAATTATAAAATTAAAATCTGATACAGCGCTCTATTTGGCTGGAAAAAAGAAAATAGAGATTCCCGCAGAACGCAGAAAGGGGAATGGACAAAGCATAAGTATCAAAGGAGCTACTGGTAATACTTTACAAAAAGTAAATTGTGATTTTCCGTTAGGAACATTCACCGTGGTGACGGGCGTGAGCGGAAGCGGTAAGTCAACTTTGATTAATGAAACTTTGTATCCAATTTTATCACAATATTGTTACCATAGTAAAACCAAGCCGATGCCATTTGTAAAAGTGGCAGGCATAGAAAATATTGATAAAGTGATCGAGATTGATCAATCACCTATTGGAAGAACACCTCGAAGTAATCCTGCAACCTATTGTGGTTTTTTTACTGATATTAGAACCTTGTTTGCATCTGTACCTGAAGCAAAAATAAGGGGCTATCAAGCGGGTCGTTTTTCATTTAATGTTAAAAATGGACGTTGCGAAGTTTGTGAAGGAGGCGGGATGCGTGTCATTGAAATGAATTTTTTACCAGATGTATATGTGCATTGTGAAAAATGTGGTGGGAAAAGATATAACAGAGAAACATTGGAAATTAGGTATAAGGGAAAGTCCATCAGCGATGTATTAAACATGACAGTGGAGGAAGCCTGTGAATTTTTTCAAGCAGTACCCTTTATTTATCGCAAATTAAAAGTGTTATTGGAGGTTGGCTTGGGTTATATAACGCTCGGACAGTCAGCAGTAACTTTAAGTGGTGGTGAAGCGCAGCGTGTTAAATTGGCAACGGAATTAGGTAAAAAAGATACGGGTAAAACATTTTATATATTGGATGAACCGACTACGGGTTTGCATTTTCAGGACATACAATTATTAATTGGGGTATTGAATAGATTAGTTGATAGAGGTAATACAGTTTTAGTCATTGAGCATAATATGGATGTGATAAAAGTGGCGGATCATATAATTGACCTAGGCCCTGAGGGCGGCAGTGGGGGCGGAATGATTCAGTTTGTTGGCAGTCCAGAAGAAATGATTAAAAAATCAAAAACACATACGGCTAAATACTTAGCTTTAGAGATGAAATAAGTGAGCAGATGGTTTTGTAACATATTTCATACTTAATCGTTCTATTCAATAAATTATAAAAATCACTTTTGAAAACTACTTTATTATATCGTTCTTGTTTACTGATTATCGCTATTCTGTTTCAGTCAATAGTGTTAATGGCGGGTACTTTACAGGGAACTGTGAAGGATATGAAGGGGAAGGAAATACCCTTTGCTTCTATAAGTATCAAAAAAACAACTAAGGGAACTACGGCTAATAGCAAAGGACAGTATAGCTTGCAATTAGCCAAAGGGGAATATAGTATTATATGCCAAAATATTGGATTTAAAACCAATGAGAAAAAAATTAAAATTGAAGATAATACCACTACTTTAAATTTTGTTTTAGAGGAGCAGGAGTATGAATTGAAGGAAGTGGTCGTATCTAATAAAGCAGAGGATCCTGCCTATGAAATTATCAGAAATGCAATAAAGCAAAGGCCCATCTATTTAAAAGAGTTTAATAATTTTAAATGTCAAGTGTATTTAAAAGGGCAAATACAATTGAGGGATTATCCTAGTAAATTTTTAGGTGACACAGTCGATTTTGAAGATGGCGATACGAGTAAAGCAAAGCTTTTGTATTTATCAGAAACCTTTGCAGATTATTCCATTAAAGACAATCAAAAAAAGGTCGAAATCACTTCCACCAAAGTAAGTGGGCGTAGTAATGGTTTTGGATTTGGGAATCCATCTATTATCTCATTTTATGAAAATAATATTGTGGTAAGTAATGCATTTAATCCGCGTGGGTTTATTTCACCTATCGCGGATAATGCACTTAATTATTATAAGTATAAATACCTAGGGTCATTTTACGAAAATGGGCTTGAGATATGTAGAATAAAAGTGACACCTAAGCGAAAGCAGGAGCCTTTATTTACAGGATTCATTACTATTATTGATGGCCGCTGGTGCATTCATAGTGTCCAGTTGAATTTATTAAAGGAACAGCAATTACAATTAGTTGATACGGTGAGCTATGAACAAATATATACGCCTATTAATAATCAATGGGTGGTAAAGCAACAAGTGAGTAATATTGCTGGTAGTTTTTTGGGTTTTAAATTTTATGGTAGCTTTTTGCAGGTATATAACCAGTATGAAATCAATAAAAACTTTGGTCCAAAGTATTTCAGTAATATTGTCATCAAATACCTAGATAGTTCTAATAAAAAATCATTACAATTTTGGGACAGTGCACGTCCTGTTGCTTTGCTTCCTAGTGAGGCATTGGATTTTATTAAAAAAGACAGCTTGGAAAAATTACGATCTACGCCTGCTTATATGGATAGCGTGGATAAGGTCAGAAATAAGCCTAAATTATTAAATGTATTTTTAAGGGGCTATAACTATAGTATACAAACTAAAAAAACCTTCCTACGATTTGATCCTTTACTCACCAGCTTTCCTACTTACTTTAATCCTGCAGAGGGAAGGGTGATGAATTTTAGGATGTCTTATTCAAAACAATACAAAAGGTATAATAACCTGCAAATTAATCCGGCATTAAGGTACGGGTTAAGTAAGCAAAAATTATATGGGGAAATCGTTACCAACTATACATTTCCTACAAAATCAAGGTCGGCAATGAATCTAGGTTTTGGAAATACCGTTTTTCAGTTTAATAACAATAATCCCATTACAGAATTTGTCAATTCGGTTGGTGGATATATTTGGGGTCGAAATGATATGAAAACTTATTCCGCCTCATTTTTTAAAGTAGGGTATGGTCGCAATTTTGGACAGGGGGTTAATGCATCGGTGAATTTGCAATATCAAAATCGAAAACCAATGGATAATGTAGTTGAAATGCTGAGGGGGAAAACATTTGATCCTAATTATCCTACTACTTTAATGAGCGCTAATTTAACACCGCACAAAGCATTGGTGCTTAATTTTAATATTACCTGGAGGCCATTTTCCAAATACCTTGAACTGCCTGAGCGTATGATCAATTTGGGTTCAAAATATCCTACACTTAATTTTAATGTAGCAAGTGGTTTGAAATCTATAGTAGGAAGCGATGTTGATTTTGTTAAGTGGAGGGTAACTGCTTCACAAAATTTGAATTTAAAACTATATGGTAAATTAGATGCAAAAGTTATTATAGGCGGTTTTTCTAATGCAAATAAAGTATTCACGCCTGATTACCAGCATTATTTAGGTAATGAAATTGATGTCAATTATAACTATATGAATGGTTTCCAGTTATTACCTTATTATACTTTTAGTAACACGGCATCCCTATATACTGAATCCCATTTTGAATATCATTTGAATGGGTTTATCTCCAATAAAATACCAGTATTTAAAAAATTAAATTGGTTTTTTGTAGTTGGGGCAAATACATTGAATGTCAATGGGAAGCCTAATTATTTTGAAACTTTTGTTTCCGTTGAAAAAATATTTAAATTAGTTCGTGTTGATTTTGTAAATGGCTACTTACAAAATGGACCCAAAACACAGGGGGTTAAATTTTCGTATAAATTATTTTAGCGTCGAATCATTGGGATATGATCTATTTCATCCTCTAG
Source organism: Chitinophagales bacterium (assembly GCA_964201225.1). Taxonomy (GTDB): domain Bacteria; phylum Bacteroidota; class Bacteroidia; order Chitinophagales; family Chitinophagaceae; genus Sediminibacterium. The sequence continues at coordinate 8,318 of CAXNDZ010000037.1, forward strand.
GTAAATTTCCCCCGCCTGTTCAAAGCCTTGGTCATTGTAAAATTTTTTCAAATACAGTTGTGCGCCAATTTTGATGGGCCCTTTGCCAAATAGCTGCTCGCATTGTTCAATGGAGTATTGCATTAATTTTTTCCCAATGCCCATTCCTCTGTATTTTGCTGCATTTGCAACGCGTCCAATACTTTGATAGCCATTGTAAACAATGTCTTTGTCAAACAATCGGGTAGTGGCAACCAGTTCACCATTTACATAACCAAGTACATGGTAGGCTTTTTGGTCATTGTTGTCGGCGTCTAAGAAAATGCAGTGTTGCTCCACTACAAATACATTACTTCGTAACCGCAACATTTCATAAACCTCCGCTACAGAAAGCGCTGAAAAATGTTTGGTGACCCAAGTGGTATTATTAAGTTGACTCATAAAACAAAAGTAATTAAAAATTGATTACGGTAGATTGACTAGTAGCCATATTTCCCCTTCCATCTTTCACTCAAAAACTTTTTTATTTCTTGTTCTCTTGAATTTTTTTGAGGCTGGTATAATGCGGTATTTTTTATTTGGTCAGGCAAGTATTCTTGCTCAAGGAAGTTATTTTCACCCAAATGTGAATATTGATAATTTTTACCATAGGATAAGTCCTTCATTAATTTAGTAGGTGCATTTCTTAAATGTAACGGTACCGGTAAGTTCCCTGTTTTGTCTACTAAAGCAAGTCCATGATTAATGGCTTCATAGGATGCATTACTTTTTGGTGAACTTGCTAAATATATGGCACATTGTGACAATATAATTCTGCTTTCCGGGTAACCTATTTTAGTTACCGCATCAAAACATGCATTAGCCAATAAAAAAGCGTTTGGATTGGCATTACCAATGTCCTCACTTGAAAAAATCAGCATACGACGTGCAATGAATTTCACATCCTCGCCACCCGCAATCATTCTGGAGAGCCAATACACTGCGGCATTAGGATCCGAACCGCGCATACTTTTGATAAATGCGGAAACAATATCATAATGCTGTTCCCCATTTTTATCATACAATGCGATATTGGTTTGCGCAACTTCCATCACCCAATCATTGGTCAAAACCAGGGGTGTCCCTGATTTTTCAATATCAATTAAGGCTTCTACTGATAACTCTAATAAGTTTAATAACTTTCGTCCATCACCACCTGATAGTTGCAACAAGGCTTCTGTTTCTTTGATCTCAATTGTTTGACCCTTGAACATTTCATCCTTCTCAATAGCTTGGCGTATTAATTTATGTAAAGCCTTTTCATCCAATGCTTTTAATATGAATACCTGACACCTACTCAGTAAGGCACTATTTACTTCAAAGCTAGGATTTTCGGTGGTCGCGCCAATTAAGGTGATAATGCCTTTTTCTACAGCACCCAAAAGTGCATCTTGTTGGCCTTTATTAAATCGGTGAATCTCATCTATAAATAAGATAGCACCTGGTTTTGATTTAGCTTCCTCAATAACTTCTCTTAATTCTTTCACACCGCTACTAATGGCACTTAGCTGATAATAAGCGCTATTAAATGTGGTGGATATAATATTAGCTAAAGTTGTTTTGCCTACACCCGGTGGACCCCATAATATCATGGAGGGCACTTTCCCTTTTGTAATTGCTTTTTGTAATACGCTGTCCGGGCTGGAAAGATGTTCTTGTCCAACCAAATCAGCGAGTGTTTTGGGGCGTAATCTTTCAGCTAAAGGGATGGCACTGTTCATTTGTATAAAGGTACAAAATTAGCAATACAAAATTTGACACGTATAGCCCCATTATTTTGGTATAAAATCAAGTCGGCGAGTTGACGCAGAAAAGCTAGTCGAGTAAGGTTTGAATTAAAAAATACTATTCAAATAAATAGTCATAGCGCTTAACCAATCTAAGGGTGGTTCTGATATGCACGATTCCAATAATTCCAGTGACTAATAAAAATACGGAAACACCTTTTAATATAGAAAGTATCATTTTGCCTGTAATTTCAGCAGGAAATCCAGATTGCTGTTCTAAAAACTCGTTGATGAATCCGCTTAAAACTTCATTCGTTGAAATAAGGATACTGATAGAATTAATGAAAAATAAACTACATAAAAACAAACTTACATAGGCATTTACTTTAATCCAATCCTTTGTTTTTTTTGTTTGGATTTGTTCGCGTTCTACACCCGTTTTTAAAAATTTAAAACTAGTATAGGTATAGATCACTAAGCAAGCAACTATAAATACCATAATTAGTGCACTTGGATTTGCTAATGAAGTGGCTAAAATGATGATATCTAAAAATGCAAAAAATAAAGCTATTGGAATTAAGCAATAGGAGAGTACTGTGTACAATTTCATTTCATTCGACATGAGGACTGATGCTTTTAATTTCAATAATTTATTTCAAATTCAATTTTATGTGAAGCTCTTCAAATTGTTTATCGTCGATACTGCTTGGAGCATCTAGCATTACATCACGACCACTGTTATTTTTAGGGAAAGCAATAAAATCACGAATACTTTCACTACCACCTAATAAAGCACATAAGCGATCAAAGCCAAATGCAATTCCTCCGTGTGGTGGTGCACCATATTCAAAAGCACCTAATAAAAATCCAAATTTATGTTGTGCTTCCTCCGGGCTCATGCCTAAGGCAGCAAACATTTTTTCTTGTAAGGCACGTTGGAAAATTCGGATAGATCCACCTCCAATTTCATTGCCATTTAATACCATATCATACGCGTTCGCTTTGATACCTGCATAAGGATGTTCTAAATATTTTGCAGCGTCGCTAATTTCAGGTGCATTGTTAATCATAATTTCAATATGATCGGGCTTAGGTGATGTAAATGGATGGTGTCTAGCTACCCAACGATTACCCTCTTCGTCATATTCAAATAATGGGAAATCTAATACCCATAATAGTTTAAATTCATCTTCTTTTCTAAAACCTAATTGCTTTCCTAATTCCAAACGAAGCTCACTAATTGCTTTTCTGGTTCTTTCTTCGGCACCCGCTAATAGTAATATTAAATCGCCAGCTTTTGCATTTGAAGTATTTGCGATGGCCTTCAATTTATCTTCAGAATAAAATTTATCTACACTACTTTTGAAACTTCCATCGGCATTGCATTTAATAAATACCAATCCCTTCATGCCAATCTGTGGGCGCTTTACCCATTCGGTTAACTCGTCGGTTTGTTTGCGGGAGTATTCGCTACATCCTGGTACTGCTATTGCAATTACTGTTTCTGCTTCGTCAAATACTTTAAAGTCAACACCGCTGATAAGTGATGCATGGTCAGTTTTATCTGAAAACACATGTGCGGGCTTTTTCAAATTACACAATTGCATGCCAAAGCGAATATCTGGTTTGTCATTACCAAACTGCCACATCGCATCTTCCCAGGTCATACGTTGCACCGTTTCGGTGTAATCAATATTTTTCACCGCTTTAAAAATACTTTTAATTAAACCTTCAAACATGTTCAAAATATCCTCCTGCTCCACAAAACTCATTTCACAGTCAATTTGCGTGAACTCTGGTTGTCTGTCGGCTCTTAAATCCTCATCTCTAAAACATTTTACTATTTGGTAGTATCTATCGTACCCACTCACCATTAAAAGTTGTTTAAAGGTTTGTGGTGATTGTGGTAATGCATAAAATTCACCTGCGTTCATTCTGCTAGGCACCACAAAATCCCGGGCGCCTTCGGGCGTAGATTTTATTAAAAAAGGGGTTTCAATATCCATGAATCCTTTTTCATGTAAATAGTTTCTAGTTGCACGATTTACATCATAGCGTAATGCTAAATTCTTTTTTACTGCATTTCTTCTTAAATCCAAGAAGCGATATTTCATACGAATATCATCGCCGCCATCTGTATCATCTTGAATAGTGAATGGGGGAACAGCTGACGCATTTAATATTTTAAATTCGGCTACTTTAACTTCAATATCTCCTGTTGGAATATTAGCATTTTTGCTTGAACGCTCAATGACAGTTCCTTTCACTTGAATAACAAATTCCCTCCCTAGTGGATTTTTATCCAATTCGGTTTGAAGCTCTTCTCCAATTAAAAGTTGTGTGATACCGTACCTATCTCTTAAATCCACGAATGTGATAGCACCAAACTTGCGAATGGTTTGTACCCAACCGGCAAGGGTCACATTTTGATTAACAAATTGACTATTTAATTCTCCACAATGGTGCGTACGATACATAAAAAAATATTGAAATAGGTTTGGACTGCAAATATACTTCAATTCCCATAAATTCATCATCTTTGCGCCATGACCCATTCCCTTATCCCAAACCGAACCAGGCGCATTGTTTTATCCGGTTTTTTCTTTTTTACAGGTCTTTGTTTTGCCAGTTGGGCGAGTAGGATTCCGGATATTAAAACGCAATTGGGTTTAAATGATGCAGAATTGGGGGCGATGCTATTGTTTTTGCCTGTGGGTTCATTTTTAGGTATTCCTATTTCAGGTAGTTTGACTTCTATTTATGGAAGCAATAGAATGCTCAAAATTGCCGCTGTGTTATACCCGCTTTCCTTGATTTTAATTGGGACTATTACGCAAACATGGCTATTGGGGCTAGCAGTATTTTTCAATCTTACCGATTGAAAAAGCACTTGAATTAAATTATTTATCGAAATACTTTTAGTAAAGACGATTGAAAGAAATGAAAATTTATAAAGTTGAATTTACTTCTTTGTGCGATGGCTTATGGATAAGATAGTAGTAGCCTAATATCAAGATGCCTGTGACAAATGGAATCATTGCTAAATGCTTCACTGTTATATTGCCATATACGATTAGACGATCTACGCCAAAAAATTCAGTACACATCCAAAATGAGTTGGCTGTAATCCAAACGGTGATAGCGAGGTTATGCGCTAATTCAGAAAAAATATTTCGCGTTCTATAGGCGATAATTATGGAGATGGTTAAAGTTGGAATAATCATCACAACGCCTAAAAGCGTCAAAGACAAACACCAGGCAACATCTTTAAACAACCAAAATACGATATGTAAGTTTTCCATTTTACGGTACTTATATGGAATATTATATTTGTCGTTCGATTGATTACTCATGGTGATGATTTGGCGTTTAATATTGTTTGGTTTTAATACGGAATAAAAATATTCTTTTTTTTAATTTTTCCATCAATTAATTGGATAATATTGAAGCAAATCTTTTAATATCGGCTTCTGGTTCAATGATCGTTCCTTGTTCAATATGATCTATAAGTTGTTTTGCAAAATAGGGGGCAAGTGAGCAGCCCTTTGTACCCATGCCATTGCATATACCCAATTGCGGATATTTTGGGTGGAGTCCTACAAATGGGCGCCTTTCTGTATTGGCAGGTCGAATGCCTACCAAGTGATCAACTACTTCGTAGGGAATTTTCAAAACAGCATCCAATGCTGTAATCATTTTTTCCTTAAAGCTTTCAGTTGGAAGTGCATCACTATAATTCCATTCATAGCTTGATCCTATCCAAAACAAATCATCTTTCCAAGGAACAATGGTAATGTTGGTTTTGTAAATGCTTGTTGGGGCAAGGCCATTTATTTTTACGATTAATGCTTCTCCTTTATTAGGCACAAATGGGAGGGCTTTGAAGTAGGGGTTATTCATGGTATTAAGTCCGTCGCAAAATATGATTTTTTCAGCGATAATGTTTTTCCATTCAACGCCTTGCTTGGTTAAAATCAAATCGGAAATATCAAAATAGTCTGCAATAAAATGAGTGCTTATTTTTTCACGACCGGCTTTTAAAAATTGGATTAAATCAATCCAGTAACATTGGTCAATTTCGCCTGTGCCAAAAGGGGCATTAAAGTATTGTCCTAAAGAGGAATGATTATTTTCATTTAGATAAATATTATCGTGTGTTAATCGGTAGTCAAAACTTTCCTTCATTTGTAGTGAAGGGTGTATTAATTTGATGGGGGTGGCTTTAATAATCTTAATATTT
>CAXNDZ010000038.1:0-14049 GCA_964201225.1 Chitinophagales bacterium
AAATAAAATTGCCATTCATTCAGTGGTTGACAATTTATTAAAAGGAGCAGTAGGTCAAGCGGTGCAAAATATGAATTTGATTTTTGGAATAGAAGAAAGTGCAGGTTTACAATTAAAAGCAAATTATTTTTAACAACAAGTAAATTAACGATAACAGCTAAATTTCATATTACGCAATAGCTGTTATTTTACAATAAAATTTAACACCATGTCATTATTCAACGTTTATCCTTTAAATCCCATCGCTATTACTAAAGCTGCTGGCAGCCGTGTATGGGACGATAAAGGACAAGAATATTTAGACATGTATGGGGGACATGCGGTAATCAGTATTGGTCACACACAACCCCATTGGGTAAAGCGCATTGAGGATCAATTGCATGCAATTGCATTTTATTCAAATTCGGTTGTGATGCCCATTCAAGAAGAATTGGCTACTGCATTGAATGAAATCAGTGGCAAAAAGGATTTTCAATTGTTCCTTTGTAATAGCGGCGCTGAAGCGAATGAGAATGCATTAAAATTAGCCTCTTTCCATACGGGCAGAAAAAAAGTAGTTTCATTTACAAAAGCTTTTCATGGACGTACTTCATTAGCGGTGGCTGCCACTGACAATCCAAGTATTGTTGCACCAGTGAACGAAACCGATAATATTATTTTTTTACCATTTAATGATATTGCAGCTTTACAAAAATGTTTTGCGGAACAAGGAACAAGTATTGCTGCAGTCATTATTGAAGGTATTCAAGGCGTTGCAGGTATCTATGTAGCAGATGATGCTTTTTTACAAGCCATCAGAAAATGTTGCGATGATTTTGGAGCGGTATATATTGCGGATAGTGTGCAATGTGGTTATGGTAGGTCTGGTCAATTTTTTGCGCATGACCATGCTGGCGTAAGTGCAGATATCTATTCAATGGCAAAGGGTATGGGTAATGGTTTCCCCATTGGAGGCATATTAATAGCACCGCATATTCAAGCTAAGTTTGGTATGTTGGGAACGACGTTTGGAGGAAATCCTTTAGCATGTGCTGCAGCGCTTGCAGTGATTGAAGTGATGCAACAGGGTCATTTAATTAAAGCCGCCGAGGAAAAGGGTCATTATTTAATCAATGCATTAAATAATACGGAGGGTGTAAAATCAGTTAGAGGCCGAGGGTTAATGATTGGTTTTGAAATGGAAGCTGGGTTAGAAGATCTGCGTAAAGTATTATTGAATGATTTAAAAATATTTACTGGAGAAGCAAAACCAAATGTAATAAGACTGTTGCCATCTTTAGCAATTAGTATGGCCGATATCAATTTATTTTTAACCGGCTTGAATAAAGCAATTCAAGTATTGAAGCAAAAGAAAGACTAAGCGCATGAAACAGTTTATTTCAGTAAAGGATGTAACAAATATTAATGCTTTGGTAAAAAAGGCATTATCCTATAAACAACAACCTTTGTTGGATAAAAATTTAGGTGCACATAAACGTATAGGCTTACTTTTTTTTAATCCAAGTTTAAGAACCAGATTAAGCACACAAGTGGCAGCGCAAAATTTAGGAATGGAGCCCATTATTTTTAATGTTGATAAGGAAGGTTGGGCATTGGAATTTAGTGAAGGTGCCATTATGAATGGGAACACGGTCGAACATATTAAAGATGCAGCACCCATATTGGGAAACTATTTTGATATTCTTTGCATTCGTACTTTCCCTGGCTTACAGGATCAATCGGCTGATTATGCTGAAAATATTATCAATCAATTTATTAAGTACGCAGGAATACCTGTTGTAAGTTTAGAGAGTGCAACCTTGCATCCGCTTCAATCTTTAGCAGATATTTTAACGATACAAGAATCGATGAATTTAAGCGGCACCTTTAAAAATAAAAAACCCAAGGTGGTTTTAACTTGGGCCCCACATATTAAACCAATCCCGCAATGTGTGGCAAATAGTTTTAGTGAATGGGTGAATGCTTGGGGTGAGGCTGATTTTGTGATAACACATCCTGAAGGATACGATTTGTCAACGGAGTACACCACTGGCGCTAGTATCACGCATGACCAACAAGCTGCTTTAAAAGAAGCAGACTTTGTTTATGTAAAAAACTGGAGTAGCTATCAAGATTATGGTAAAGTGCTTTGCACGGATGCTAGTTGGATGTTAACTCCGGAAAAATTAGCGGTATCCAATGATGCAAAAATAATGCACTGTTTGCCAGTGAGAAGAAATGTGGAATTAAGTGACGAAATATTAGATGGCGCGAATAGTTTAGTGACCAAGGAAGCTTCCAATCGCGTTTGGGCAGCACAAGCTGTTTTATCAGAAATATTAAATGCAACAAATAAATAGCAGCCAAGCGGCTTTATGGAAAATTTATATGTCATAAAAATAGGGGGTAATATTGTTGACAATCCATTATTGTTGACAACATGCTTACAGGCTTTTTCGCAAATAAAAGGCCAGGCTATTTTAGTACATGGGGGTGGTTAGTTGGCTACTAGCTTAGCTGTATCATTAGGGGTGGAACAGACGATGGTGGAAGGAAGAAGAATTACAGACGGGGAAACTTTGAAAATTGTAACTATGGTTTATGCAGGTTACATTAATAAAAATATAATCGCACAATTGCAGGCATTGAATGTAAATGCATTGGGACTTTCTGGTGCAGATGCTAATTTAATAAAGGCACATAAAAGAGTTGGAACTAATATTGATTTTGGATTTGTGGGGGATATTGATGAAGTAAATACTGGATTTATTCACCAGCAATTATTGAATAATACAAGGTTGGTTATTGCACCCATTACCCATGATGGCGCTGGTCAGTTATTAAATACCAACGCGGACACTATTGCGCAAACCATTGCGACTGCCATGTCGAACAAATACAAAGTTCATCTCATTTATGGGTTTGAAAAGGAAGGCGTATTAGCGGATGTAAATAATGAAGCTTCTGTAATTTCATCCATTAATAACCTAACTTATAGTCAACTTAAAAAAGAAAATGTCATTTTTGAAGGGATGATACCTAAAATTGATAATGCTTTTTTAGCTTTACATGGGGGCGTACAATCGGTCATCATTGGGAAGGCGGAAAAACTAATTGAATTAATGAATGGTACAGCAGGTACTACAATAACAATCTAATGCCAATTAATAATAACCTATCGCTAGATAATGAATTAATCAATGGGCTTCAAGTGGATGCCATTGATTTATTAAAATCATTAATAGCCATTCCATCTTTCAGTAAGGAAGAGGATAAGACTGCAGCTATTTTAATTGATTTTTTTGCGGCGCGAAAAATTAAAACGGAAAGATTAATCAATAATATATGGGCGACTAATTTACATTTTGATAGCAACAAGCCTTCTTTATTATTGAATTCACATCATGATACGGTTAAACCAAATAAAGGATATACAGTTGATCCATTTCATCCTTTTGAAAAAGAAGGTAAATTATATGGTTTAGGAAGCAACGATGCCGGCGGTTGCTTGGTTAGTTTATTGGCTACTTTTTTATATTTCTATGACAAAGAAAATTTACCCTACAATATTATTTTTGCTGCATCAGCCGAGGAAGAAATTTCAGGGCATGATGGTATTGAATTGATTTTACCTAAATTACCAAAAATTGAATTTGGAATTGTAGGAGAGCCGACTAAGCTGGAACTTGCTATTGCTGAACGAGGACTCATGGTATTAGATGTGATTGCCACAGGCAAAGCAGGGCATGCTGCTAGAGAGGAAGGTGAAAATGCTTTATATAAAATACTTGCTGATTTGGACTGGTTTAGAAATTATCAATTTGACAAAGTATCAGAACTGCTAGGGCAAGTAAAAATGACGGCAACCGTTATTGAAACAGATAACAAACAGCATAATGTAGTACCTTCCAATTGCAAAATGGTGGTGGATGTTCGTGTAAATGAATTATATACTTTTGAAGAAGTATTAGCGACTATCGGGCAGCATGTAAAATCGGAAGTCACTCCAAGAAGTTTAAGAATGAGATCTTCGGGTATTGCCCTTGATCATGTGATCATCAAAGCTGGACTGGCTCTAGGTAAAGGGTATTATGGCTCAGTGACAACCTCGGATAAAGCATTAATGCCTTTTCCTACATTAAAAATGGGTCCTGGCGATTCTGCAAGAAGTCATACCGCAGATGAATTTATATTTACAAACGAAATCAAGGAAGGAGTAACCACCTATATACAATTACTAACCACAATTTTCAACCATGAGTAAACTTTGGCAAAAAAATAATGAAGTCGCATCTGCAGTTGAAAAATTTACCATTGGTAACGATCAAGCGATGGATCAATATTTGGCATCCTATGATGTACTAGGTTCAATAGCGCATATTACTATGTTATCGGAGGTTGGTTTGTTGACGAAAGACGAATTGACGCAATTAAAAAAAGCACTTGTTGAAATACACCAAACCATTCAAGATGGAAAATTTACATTAGCCCCAGGTGTTGAAGATATTCATTCTCAGGTGGAAATATTATTGACTTCGAAGTTGGGAGATGTTGGAAAAAAAATTCATAGTGCAAGAAGTAGAAATGACCAAGTTTTAGTTGATATTAAATTATTTCTTCGTTCGGAATTAATCCAATTAAGTGCAACAGTAAATGATTTTTTCAAGTTATTACAAACGAAAAGTGAGTTACATAAAAATGACTTATTGCCTGGTTATACGCATTTGCAATTAGCAATGCCCTCGTCCTTTGGCCTTTGGCTAGGCGCTTATGCGGAAAGTTTGGTGGATGATATGACCATGCTTCATGCAGCTTATAATGTAGTCAATAAAAATCCGTTAGGTTCTGCTGCGGGGTATGGATCTTCATTCCCAATTAATCGTACAAGAACCACTGAATTATTAGGATTTGAAACCTTAAACTTTAATGTAGTGTATGCGCAAATGGGTAGGGGCAAAGCGGAAAGAATGACTGCGATGGCCATGGCAAATATTGCGGATACCTTAGCTAAATTAAGTATGGATGCTTGTTTGTTTATGAATCAAAATTTTGGATTTATTCAGTTTCCGGATTCATTAACTACGGGTTCGAGTATCATGCCACATAAAAAAAATCCAGATGTATTTGAATTAATACGTTCATACTGTAATAGAATTAAAGCGTTGCCTAATGAGATTATGCTGATGACGACCAATTTACCATCAGGGTACCATCGAGATTTGCAACTATTGAAGGAGCATCTATTCCCTGCCTTCAGCCAACTTAAAAATTGTATCGAGATGGCTTCATTGATGATTGAAAACATGGAAGTGAAAAAAGACTTATTAGCCGATCCTAAATACCAATATTTATTTAGTGTGGAGGAAGTAAACAAATTGGTAAACACAGGTATGCCATTTAGAGATGCCTATAAAAAAATTGGTATAGCTATTGAAGCAGAAAATTTTGCGTATACTACGGAAGTGAAACATACACATGAAGGAAGTATTGGGAACCTATGTACAAGTCAAATTGCGGAACAAATGAATATTATCCAAGGTAAAATGGGTGCAGAGAAAGTACAGGCTTGTTTAAGCCAGCTTTTGAAATAGTTTCTGCGAATTACTGGAATAGTTGGATTTTGAATCCATTTCTGATGTATTTTTGCCTCCAATCGAAATAATTCATCGTTTAATTAACAAATGAAAAGCATGAAAAAAACTGTATTAATATTGATTTCTTTTAGTCTAGTTGGATTTGGCTTTGCCCAAACAACAAAACCTGCAGGGATTCCAAAATCTGTGGTAAGTGTGTTAAAAAAACCGGCAACGACCAATAAGGCAATTCCAACAAAACCAGCAGCAGTTAGCGTAGTTTTAAAATCAGTAAAAGATAGTGCTTCTTACGCTTTGGGTTTTCGTGTTGCACAAAGTATGAAAGGACAAGGCTTACAAGACATTAATATGGCCTTGTTTAACAAAGGATTTAGCGCAGGTGTTATTGCGAAGTCAATTATACCTGATAGTTTATTAGATGTTTGTATCAAAAAATACCAAGATAATATGAGTTTAGAAAAAATCACATTCAACAAAGCAGTAGGAAAAGCATTTTTAGAAGAAAATGCAAAAAAACCAGGTGTAGTAAGCATGTCCAATGGCATGCAGTATGAAGTAATGGTTGCAGGAACAGGATCTGTAAAGCCAACCTTATCCAACAAAGTGAAATGTCATTATCATGGCACTTTAATTGATGGATCAATTTTTGATAGCTCAGTGCAAAGAGGCGAGCCTATTACCTTCCCTTTAAATGGCGTTATTAAGGGCTGGCAGGATGGCGTTCAGTTAATGACAGTGGGTAGCAAATGGAAGTTGTTTATTCCTTCTGATTTGGCTTATGGTGACCGTTCAGCAGGTCCATTTATTGGCCCAGGTATGACCTTAATTTTTGAGGTAGAGTTATTAGGAATTGAATAAGCTACACTTAAATTAAATATATTTTAACACCCCTAACTAGTGTACGCTGGTTAGGGGTGTTTTTGTAAATATTAAGTGGTAAATTTGCTCATTCTATAAATCAAAGACAACAATGATGCAACATTTTTTTAAAGTAGCTATTTTTATTGTTTTGCTATATGCTTGTAGTCCAAACAATGTAAAAAATGATTCTGCCATTGCGCAACTAATGGATAGCGCGGGTATGCAAGGTAGTTTTGCTTTGCTTGAAAATGGAACAGAACAATTCACTATACATAATTTGTCAAAGTATAAGGATTCTGCCATGGCACCTGCTGCTACCTTTTATATTGTACCGGCTTTAATCGGGGTAGATCAAGGAATTATAAATCATCATGATACTACCTTAAATTTAAATGATTCGGCACAGTTTTATAAAGCCGTTATTGCCAAGATTGGCCGGCAACAAATTTTAAAAGTGTTGGACTCGCTACATTATGGAAAGGGGATTGCAAGTGCAGACAGTACACATTTTTGGGAAGACGGATCACTCGTTATTACACCGGATGAACAGTTGGGTTTAATTAAAAGGATTTAATTTAAAGAATTATTTTTTCAAAAAAAGTCACAAGAACAATTAAAAAAAATGATTTTGATGGAGGATAATTCAAATTATCGATTAAGCTATATTAGCGCAGTAGATACCACAGCAAATAAAAATGCAGCATGGGTATTGGGTTATGTGGAGGAAAATCAGCATCCTTACTTTTTTGTATTAAACACGAACGCCAACAGTTCAGTTAACTTAACTGATAATAATATTAAATTACTTAAGAAGATTTTATTGCAACAGGGTTTTTTAAAAGGTACTAGGTAGCCTCGTTGCACTAAAATAATCATCTTTATTTTTTCTTTTATGCAATACTATTGTAACTCATTAACCTCCTATCAACGTCTACTTACACGCGAAGTAAAGGTGGGGAATATCATTATTGGAAACGGCCAACCCATAAGGATTCAAACGATGACGACCACCGATACAATGGATACGGATCAAACCGTAGCCCAGGTCATCAAATGTATCAAAGCAGGAGCAGAGTTAGTTCGTATCACTGCGCCTAGTAAAAAAGAAGCTGAAAATTTAGCAAACATAAAAGCAGCATTGAATGCACAAGGGTATGATATTCCCTTGGTCGCTGATATTCATTTTACCCCAAATGCTGCTGAAATTGCGGCCACCATTGTTGCCAAAGTGCGCGTGAATCCAGGTAACTATGTTGACAAGAAAAAGTTTGAACAAATTGAATATACGGATGCAGAATATTTGGAAGAAATTGAACGCATCAGAGAAAGATTTACACCACTGGTACTTATTTGCAAGGAACATGGAACCGCGATGCGGATAGGAACCAATCATGGTTCATTGAGTGATCGTATTATGAGCAGGTATGGCGATACTGCCATTGGTATGGTGGAAAGTGCAATGGAATTTTTGCGCATTGCTCGAAGCTTGGATTATCACCAAATAATTTTAAGCATGAAGTCAAGCAATCCGCAGGTGATGGTTCAAGCTTATCGATTATTGGTACAACAAATGCAACAAGAGTTTAATGAATGTTATCCTTTGCATTTGGGTGTGACGGAAGCGGGTGATGGGGAAGATGGACGTATTAAGAGTGCGATTGGCATTGGTACATTATTAGAGGATGGTATTGGAGATACAATAAGGGTGAGTTTAACAGAAGATCCTGAATTAGAAATTCCGGTTTGTAAGGATTTGGTAAAAAGATATCCAGCGAATCGAATGAAAGGGGTGCATCATATTCCAGAGATTGACCAACTTCCTTATTCGCCGTTTGAATTTAAAAAAAGATTTACGCATTCGGTTTCAACTATTGGAGGTAAGCAAGTGCCAGTGGTGGTTGCAGACTTTAGTCATAAATCAAGTATTACCCCGGATGATTTAATCAGTATTGGCTATACCTATCATGTGGATACTGATAAGTGGACTATTTCTGACTTGGCCGCTGATTTTATTTATACGCCGAATGGTGTTATTGATTTTGATTTGCCAGGCACTTTGCGTGTCATCACCAAACCTGAGCAGTGGGAAACCGTGAATGATAGAACAAAATATTTACCATTATTTGATTTTAGAAATTATATCGCAGCCCCGCGAAAAAGTGCCTTTATTAATTTTGTAATGGTAGATTGCTATTGTACAAAAAACGGCATCAGGGATGAGCAGCTCATTGAAATTGCCCAAGACAAATCGGTGGTTTTTTGTTTAAGTAGTCAATTGGCACATGCCATGCCTGCAGTCCGCAGAATGATTGTTCGGTTCATGGATTTAAAGATTCAGAATCCTGTTATACTCATGACCGAAAGTGCTTGGTCAAGTGCAGACGAACATTTGATTCATTTTGCAACAGAGACTGGGGCCTTATTCTTAGATGGTATGGGAGATGGTATTTGTTTGGGTGTGAGCGCTAAGGTGGCTGCAGCTGCAGCGGAAAATAATGAATCAAGTAATGTGTCTGGACGTAATTATTTTAACAATACTTCATTCGTTCAATTTTTAAATACCATCAGTTTTGGCATTTTACAAGCGACTCGTACTAGAATTTCCAAAACAGAATATATTTCCTGCCCTAGTTGTGGCCGTACTTTATTTGAATTACAGGAAACGACAGCAAGAATAAGGGCAGTGACCAATCACTTAAAAGGGCTTAAAATTGCGATCATGGGTTGTATCGTAAATGGTCCAGGTGAAATGGCGGATGCTGATTTTGGTTATGTTGGCAGCGGGGTTGGTAAAATTACTTTGTATAAAGGGAAGGAAATCATGAAAAGAAACATCGACAGTGCTATTGCTGTTGACGAACTAATTCAATTATTAAAAGAGCATAATGCTTGGGTAGATCCCCAATAGAATTAATCATAATTGCAAGCAATATGTATAAATTAGTATATGCCTTTTTCTATCTTTTGTCCTTACTGCCATGGCGTATTGCTTATATTGTTAGTGATTTTGTAGCATTTCTTTTACAATACATAATTAGGTACAGAAAGCAGGTGATTGATAAAAACTTAACGATTGCATTTCCAAAAAAATCGGTTCTAGAAAGAAAAAAAATTGCTACAAAATTTTACCGAAATTTTACAGATTCATTTATTGAGACCATTAAATTAATTTCCATCTCCACGGCTGAATTTGAAAAACGATTTACTTCCAATTTCGAAGTATTAAATAAACTATATGAAACAGGGCAGCCTGTTCAGATAATGGCAGGTCATTTTTTTAATTGGGAATTTGCGAATTGGGGCGTAGCCAAATACGGAAAATATCCCTTTATTGGAGTGTATATGCCTTTGTCAAATCCTTATATTAATGATATTGTATTGAAAATGCGAGAGCGCTTTGGAAGTATAATGATTCCTGCAACACAATTTAAAACGCAGTTTCACAAATATGCTACGCAAGGAAATTATGCAATGGCTTTAGCAGCCGATCAAAATCCTGGTAATCCAATGTCTGCATTTTGGGTTAATTTTTTAGGAAGACGTACCCCTTTTGTTAAGGGACCTGAAAAGGGAGCCAAATTAAATAATACGGCACAGGTGTTTGCCTATTTTCATAGTACTAAGCGTGGTTATTATCATTTGCAATATGAAGTCATGACTACGTCGCCAAATTATTTCAAAGATGGTCAATTGACTGCATTGTATGTGAAAATATTAGAGGAAAAAATAAAACAGAATCCTGCGAATTATTTATGGAGTCATAAAAGATGGAAGTATGAGTTCGATCCCCACAAACATGGAAACTTAGTGGTTGATTAAAGTTCGTCTAATTGATCTTTCGATTTTTTTTCCTTAGTCACTTCGATAGTGAATTTATCTTTAAGTTGTAATATACCTTGCCAGCCTTCTTTTACAACTCTATTATTATGAATACCTTGTTTTTTTAAAATACTAGCCGCAAGCGTATTAGATCCGCCATCTTCACTGATGATATAAATATTAAAATGTTCATCTAATTCAGACATGCTTCCTGGATCGGCGAATTCCAATAAAGGGATGTGTATTGAATTTTTAATATGCCCTTGGTTGTATTGCTCTTCGGTTCTGATATCCAATACCATCAAGAACTCATCAAATGGAATATCCATGGCTAATTCATCCGCTTCCACTTCAATGACTAAATCATAACGCTTGTCTGCATTAAGCCAAGTAGTGAAGCCACCTTCCAACCAGCCCTTGATATTGGAGAATCCTAATTTTTCAAAATAAGCAATAGCGATTTTTTCATTGTCCTGTTCGCCAACAAATAATAACGGTTGTTCGAATGATAATAAACCTAGGGCTGCTGCTTGATGAATTAATTCTGGGTTAAAATGTATTGAGCTAGGGATGAAGCCTTCTAAAAAAGAAGACTCATCTCTAGTATCAATAATGAATGCATTTTCTTGTGTAAGGAATTGCTGAAATTGTTCGACAGATAAAGACATATTTATCCTACTAAATTTTCTACGAATTGGTTTACTTGTTCCAATCTGGCATAGTCCACATTGTAAAAAATAAATTTGCCTTCGCGAATAGTAGTTACAATACCTGCTCTTCTTAAAATGGCTAAATGTTGTGAAGCAACCGATTGCTCTAATCTTAATTTTACATAGATCTCAGTAACAGTTACTTTTTTTTGCTCATCAATAAGTTTAACAATTTGTTGTCTAAGCTTATGATTTAATGCTCTTAAAATCATTGCCGCTTTTTTGGCGTGCAATAAATCAACCTTCAATGAAGTGGAACCATTGCTGAGTTGAAGTGTTGGAAGTGATTGGTTCATTAGATTTGTTTTGGGGGTAAAAACTATATATGTAATTCAAAATTATATAATTAATTCTATTTAGTGCATTTTTTTATTATATATATTTTATTAAAAATAGGGGCGTTGTGAACATATTTAAAAAAAATTTGACAATGTTGAAAGTCAAAGGTTTAACATTAACTCAATAATTAAACATTTATTTTATGAGCGGCTTTTGGTAGTAGTCTTTTAGATAGGCCGGCCCACTGTAGGCTAAGTCCTCAAAATCAGCGGCTTTAAATTTAATCATTGCCAAAGCAGCCATATCATGAATAGTGTAGGAGTAGTCCAGGAAAAGGGGTGAACTATTTTGAAAATCAGCATGTTGTGTCAAAATTTTTGTTTTGGCCACCCCCGATCCAATACAGATTAATGGCCCATTGCTGAGTAAAGCAAGCAATAAGGCTTCATCCAAAATCATGGCTTTTTCAGCGGCAAGGTATCCCAGCGAGCTATTATAGATCGCTCCAAAAATTTCCATCCTTCTGGCGTCAATCATTGAAAACACCTGCAATTGTTTTTCATTTACCAGGGGATTTTCAGTTGCAGTTAAATGACCAACAGCGGCCTTGGCTAATAAGGTAAGGGTGGAAAGTCCAATTAAGGGTTTATTCAAGGCGAAGGCTAAACCCTTGGCACTTGCAAGTCCAACCCTTAGGCCTGTGTAGCTTCCCGGACCCATGGTGACAGCAATAGCATCAATATCTTTAAGTTGCATAGCGCTATCCCTAAATAATTCATCCACGCCCGCTTGTACAAATTCCCCATGCGTATTTGATTGGCTATTTTGTTTTGAAGCAATAATTTTGAGGTCTTGGCTGATACCGATAAGGGCATCTGGACCTGAAGTATCAATATGAAGAATAGTATTAAAAATTTGTAATTGTTTTACAAAAATAAGTGGTGAATTGATAGAAAAATAAGAAATTGCGCATATTAATTAAATATATGCCAAAACAAATCATTCAAACCAACAAAGTCCCTACACCTATTGGACCTTATAGCCAAGCCGTAATCGCCAATGGATTTTTATTTGCAAGTGGTCAAGTCGCTTTTAACCCTGCAACTGGGGAACTTGTTTTAACTGATATTTTATCCGAGACGAAGCAGGTGATGGAAAATATTAAAGCTGTTTTAGACGAAGCTAAATTAAGCTTTGCACATGTTGTTAAAACTAGTATTTTTTTAAGTGATATGCAATTATTCGCGCAAGTGAATGAAGTGTATGCAAGTTATTTTACTGCTGATTTTCCAGCACGAGAAACGGTTGCTGTAAAAACTTTACCACGTAATGTAAATGTTGAAATAAGTATTCCTGCAGTGGTGGATTTGTAGATTTTATTTCAAGACTACTTGATAACTGGTTTCAAAAACAATATCTTCCTGGGGCTTCACTATGTGGAGCCCTATTTTATTATTAAAAGCATTAGGCGCGCCGCTCAAATTTTCAATAGCAATACTTTTTCTATCTGGCGGCGTGTATAATTGTAGGTAAGGATAAAGTGAAGATGGATTTATTTTTAAAATAAATTGTTCGTTTTGCAAAGTGCAGGAACTATTGTCTGCAGCTAGTTCATAGCCATCATCAAGTTGTATACTTCCAAGTTTTAAACCTTTGCTAAAACGATTATCTGCAATCATATTTCAAGTAGGGAGTAAGTCGCTATCGTATTCCATTTTCCCTTTACTTAAAAATTGTAAGGAACAATTGTCAATACTTTCGCCTAATGTAAAGTAAGGGTGCCAACCATCTACTAATGGAATAGGAACGATGGCGTTATTCATTACAGTAGTTTGCACTGAAACGGTATTATTTTTTTCTAAAACCCATTTTACTTGCATCGTGAAATGAAATGGATAACCTTTATCGCTACCAAGATATTGATGTACTAAAATAACAGCTGCCTGATGTTCATTTGCTTCAGTAGCTTGTATAACAAAATCAGCATCGTACATGATTCCATGTATCGCATGTTCGCCCATATAAAAACGATCCATGGTATATGTTGTATCTAGGTGCGTGTACTGCCCTTTATACAATCGGCAAACATAGGGGCTCATTTTC
Source organism: Chitinophagales bacterium (assembly GCA_964201225.1). Classification (GTDB taxonomy): domain Bacteria; phylum Bacteroidota; class Bacteroidia; order Chitinophagales; family Chitinophagaceae; genus Sediminibacterium. Next base: position 13,346 of record CAXNDZ010000038.1, read on the forward strand.
GCACTTCTGAATCCTTTGCTTTCAAATGCATTCGATGTATTTGCCTCATTACCCATGACAAATTGATGCAATTCCTCCCCTTGACGCAAATGCCAACTGTTTAAAAGGGCGCCTTTTGTTAAAATTTCGATAGTGGCACCCAATTCAACGTCTACTAATTGAATCACTGTAACATGATTGATTGTATTATGCTTGATTAGAAAGGGCATTGTATTTTGTTTGAATGGAAAATTAAAACTATTCTACTAACTTTGAGTAGTAAAGGAATTAATTATGAAAAATTGTTTTGTTTTTGGGTTGTTATTATTGGTGAATAGTATTGTAGCCCAAGGGTATAAAAGATACGATAGCACCTTAAAAATTGGCAAAGCGGGGTTTAAAATATTTTCTTTAAATAAAACACCTGATCGTAATACTTTAACAATAAGACCCATTGGATTTAAATCAGAAGCAAGAGAAGCTTCATTGGAAATTAAAGCAAGGGTATTATCTGCGGAAATTGATGATTTAAATAATGACGGATTTCCTGAAGTAATTATTTTTATTGAAGAACCAAAGGGAAATAAATCATTGTTTTGCATAAGTTCCAAGGAAAATGAGCGCATGGAGCCAATCTATTTTCCTGATATTAAAGATGATATGAGATTAAGTAAAGGCTATCGGGGACAGGATGAATTTAGATTATTGGAAGGAGTGTTGTTTAG
>CAXNDZ010000039.1:0-13994 GCA_964201225.1 Chitinophagales bacterium
AACGTTACTCCGATAGGATTGTATAAGTCATTTAGTATTTCTGTGAATCCAAAATCAGGGATACTTAGGGACTTAAAAATTAATAGAAGTAGAACATTCTCCTCTTCCTCTTATTAATAAATCACGAACTGACACATCTTTAAAAGTCAACGCAACGTCGCTATTAATTTTAATCCTTATTGTTTTTCTCATAATGATCAGCCATAATATCGAATACCAATTTTTTTAACGTTTCTATGGTATGACCTATTGGTGATATCGATGGGAGAATGTTTAGTATAATATTACCCGGTCTTAAAAATAAAAGGGGTTTTGCGGGTAAAATTCTTTTCGTATTTAAAATAACCACAGGAACAATGGGTTTTCCGGTATCCACCGATAATCTAAATGCGCCATCGTAAAATGATTTTAATGGGTTATTTGTTTTGTTTCGTGTGCCTTCTGGATAAATAAGCATATCTAATCCATTGTCTAATACGCGTTTCATTTCTTCATAGCTTTTGCGACGGCTTTCGTTATTTTTTCGATCAACAATTACGGAGGCAAATTGATATATCCAGCCAAACAAAGGGACATACACAAAACTTTTTTTTGCAATTGTTTTATTGGCTCTTGCTAAAAATGGGGTGCTTACAGGAATGTCAATTAAACTATTATGGTTGCATACAATGACAGCGGTTTCCAGGGTATCAAAAATATCTTTCCCAGTGACTTTAAATGTAATCCCCACTAAAAATAAAAATAGACCCATCCAGATTCTTGATATAAATCGATGGTATCTTGTTTTTTGTGGATCAGGAATTAAAAAGCATACCAAGTAAAATGGAAAAAATAAAAACATGGTTGAAGCAAAAACGAATAAGGCCCAAATGGCTAATATGCGCGCGAATATATTTTTAATCAAAGTCATTTTAATCTTATCATTTAAGGTTTCCAATCAATGGGGTCTATATTATTTTTTGCCAAATATTCATTGGTTAAACTAAAATGTTTGCATCCAAAAAAGCCATTGTGTGCGCTTAAAGGAGAAGGGTGCGCTGCTTTTAAAATTTTATGTTTTGTAGCATCTATGTAAATTTGTTTTTGCTGTGCAAAATTCCCCCATAATAAAAATACGATGCCTTTTTTCTCGCTGGACAAATGTTTGATTACATCATTGGTAAATTCCATCCATCCAATTTTACCATGGCTAGCAGGTTCATTTTCTCTAACTGTCATTACAGCATTTAATAGCAACACACCTTGATTTGCCCACTTGGTTAAATCGCCGGTAGTAGGAATTGCTAAGCCTATATCTTTATTGAGTTCCTTGTATATATTCATTAAGGAGGGTGGCGGTTTTGTGCCATCTGGCACTGAAAAACTTAAACCCATCGCTTGACCGGGGTTATGGTATGGATCCTGACCTAGAATAACCACTTTTACTTTATCATAAGGAGTTTGGTTAAAGGCATTAAATATCAAAGAACCTTTAGGGTATATAATAGTTTTAGTGGCGCGCTCAGTTTTTAGATGCGTAGCAATTTGTAGAAAATAAGGCTTGTCAAATAAATGCGATAAGGCTTTTTTCCAGGAGGAATCCATTTTTACATCCATATCGCAAATTTACATGAATTGACTATTATATATGGGATAAGTTATTAGTTGATTTTTCCCATTGATTCTCAATAAAATAAGAACTTATAATGTAAGTTCATTACAAACTAGGGATAACTATTCATTAAATAGAAACATTTTTTGTTTATATTCATTTTATCAAATTTGTAATGCAATTAAAATAATTTTTCATGAAAATTTTTATCCTTTGTTTGCTCCTTATTGTTGAATCTCAATTAAATGCCCAAAGTTCGCATGTTAAAATTGAACCTATTAATTTTTCAAAAGTTACTGTCACAGACGCTTTTTGGAAACCTAAAATGGATTTAGTCGCTACCAAAACTTTGGCTGCTTGTATTTATCAAACAGAGGAAAAAACAGGGCGTATTAGAAATTTTGAAAAAGTGGCTCGAAAAAGAGGAGAGAAACACGAAGGCATTTTTTATGATGACTCTGATGTATACAAAGCCATTGAAGCTATGGCCTATTCTATCAAAACTAATAAGGACAAAGCACTTGAGGCAAAAGCTGATGAGTGGATTGATAAAATTGCAGGTGCCCAATTAAAAGATGGTTATTTAAATACCTTTTATTCATTAACAGGGTTGGATAAAAGATGGTCTGATATGAGTATGCATGAGGACTATTGCGGAGGTCATATGATTGAAGCTGCAGTAGCTTATTATGATGCTACTGGAAAAAGAAAGTTTTTAGATGTAGTTATTAAGTGGGCAAACTATTTCGATTCCGTTTTTGGACCTGGAAAAAGAAATTGGGTAACAGGGCACCAAGAATTAGAGTTGGCTTTAGTAAAATTGTACCGCGTTACCAATGATAAAAAATATTTGAATTTGGCTGATTGGTTATTATCTGAACGAGGAAAAAAACATGCAATAGGGTATACTTGGGCTGATTGGAAGGATACTTTATATGCACAGGACAAAGAACCGGTGAAACAACAAACGCAAATTACAGGACATGCAGTTAGGGCCATGTATTTATATACGGGTGCTGCTGATGTGGCTGCACAAACTGGCGATACTGATTATTTAAAAGCCATGCGCACGGTATGGGAGGATGTGGTTTTTCGCAATATGTATATTACTGGTGGTATAGGGTCAGCAGGCAGTAACGAAGGTTTTTCCAAGGACTATGATTTGCCCAATGAACAAGCCTATTGTGAAACCTGTGCGTCGGTTGGAATGGTTTTTTGGAACCAACGGATGAATAGCTTAACTGGTAATGGGGAATATATGGATGTGTTAGAGCGCAGCTTGTATAATGCCGCATTAGATGGCTTGTCCTTAAGTGGTGATAAATTCTTTTACGGTAATCCTTTGGCATCCAATGGAAAGAAGAGTAGGCAGGAGTGGTTTGGAACTGCTTGCTGCCCTTCAAATATTGCTCGGTTGATTGCGTCTTTGGGAAATTACATTTATGGATATAAAGACGAGAAAATATTTGTCAACTTATTTGTTGGAAGTGAAACCAGTTTTAATTTACCCAAGGGGGAAATGAAATTGACTATGCAAACTGGATACCCGTGGAAGGGGGATGTGAAATGTGTTTTAAATATGAAAAAGAAAATGACTTCAACCATTGCATTTAGATTACCTGGATGGGTTACAGGGACGCCTGCACCCGGCGATTTATACCATTTTACAAAAAATACAAATGAAATGCCCGAGATATTATTAAACGGGAATCCTATTAATTATGTTTTACAAGATGGATATGTGGTAGTGAAAAATGAATGGAAGGACAATGATATAATTGAATATAAGTTGCCAATGACAATTAAAAAAGTAACTGCGCGTAATGAATTAAAATTTAATAATGATCGTATTGCATTACAAAGAGGACCAATTGTGTATTGTATTGAAGGCGCTGATAATAATGGCAAGGCTTGGAATGTGATTTCACCAATTTCAATTGACTTTAATGCAGAGGATTTTAAGATATTAGATGAGCCGGTGGTAAGTTTGATTGCTAATTTGCCTTGTATTCAAATTTCAAATGATGGATTCACTGTTAGTTCTATCATGCAGAAGGTGAGAGCGATACCTTATTATGCATGGAGTAATCGAGGAAATAATGCGATGCAGGTTTGGTTACCAAGTAGCATTAAGGACTTTAAAGTGAACAACTAATCATAAATTAGCCTTAACTATTATTAGTTGTATTAAGATAAAAAAGCCCAGCTAGGTAACTAGCTGGGCTTAAAATAAATATATTACTACTTATTCAACTTTGTAAATTAACCAATTTATTGGTTAGGCGCACGACCACCGCCTGGTCTTTGTTGTGACATGGCTTCAATCACTTTTTTTGCGATATCAGCAGGCAATGCTTTTTCAAGTCTTTTATTTCTTTCATCATTAATTTCTTTCATTTTTTCTGCTCTAGCATCTTGGTCTAAATCTCTTAATGCCATCATTTTAGGACGAAAGTCATTGGTGATTGCAATAACAGAATCTACTTGCACGTCATTACATCCTAATGCTTTGTATCTATCCTTCATCATTGCAGCTCTTGCTGCTGGATCCAATTGTTGTCCACCGCCGCCACCTTGTGCGCTCGCTGATATACTTGACAAACAAATTAAAACGGTTAAAATCCCTAATACGCTTTTCATATTAATAATATTTTGGTTAGTTAAATCTAGTTTAAAAACTAATTATTTCACAATTAGTGTTGACTTATTATTTTTCTTTTATTTAAATCTGTATTATTATTTATAATTAAGTGCAAATGAGTAGTTTATATATTTACTTTGTGGTTATTCAAAGGTAAATGAAGGCATATCTAATCTTACGCCACCTTGCAACGCTGATTCATGCGCTAATATCCCAACACAGGTAATGTTCGCCGATTGTTTTGCATTCGGAAATGGGGGTCTATCTTCATTTAATGCATTTAAAAACTCATTCACCAAATGTGGATGTGAACCGCCATGACCTGATCCCTGTATAAAAGATAAGTGTTGGTTACTATCTGAATCATATACACCTTGCATGGTAAAGGATTGTATTTCCTTAGGTAATAAATGGGCATAATCCGGAACGCTAACCCTTGAAGGTGTTTCGCCTGTATGTATCACAGGTTGTTCATGCTCTACTAGAGACCACTCAAAGCTTTTTTTAGAACCATAAACATCAAAACTTTCTATGTATTGTCTGGCTGTATTAAACAAAGAGCGCGTTACTTCGCCAGCGACATCTGAATTTCTAAATTGAATATGACAACTTTCAACCGCATAAGGGGAGTTGTATTTAGAAATTAAATTTTCGTCAATTCTTCCAGAACCTACACAGGAAACATGACTTGCTTCCTTTCCAATTAATCCAACAATTGGACCTACACAATGGGTTGCGTAATGCATCGGAGGTAATCCTTCCCAATAGCCAGGCCATCCTGCCATTTCTTGTTGGTGAGATGCTCTAACAAATTGAATTTTTCCTAATTCACCCTTATCGAACATTTCTTTTACAAAAAGATACTCACGACTGTACACAACTGTCTCCATCATCATATAAGTTTTGCCACTTTTCTGCACTGCTTCGCAAATCAAACGACATTCTTCCACTGTTGTAGCCATTGGTACAGTACATGCAACATGTTTTCCAGCATTTAATGCCTTGATGGTTTGTTCCGCATGACTTTGAATCGGTGTGTTAATGTGAACTGCATCCACATTTGCATCCTTTAATAGTTCGTCATAGTTTGAATATCTTTTTTCAATATTAAACGCATCTCCAATCGCATTTAATTTAGCTTCGTCTCTTTGACAAATGGCATACATGTTCGACAGTGGATGCTTTTGATATATAGGGATAAATTCAGCACCAAAGCCTAAGCCAACAATAGCAATATTTATTTTTTTCATAGTTATTTTATTTAGCAATTACTTTCATCACCCCATTCATTATTCTCCAGTGACCTGGGAAGGAACATATATAAGGGTAGTCGCCAACATTGTCAGGGACATTGATCGTCATTGAAAATGTTTTTTGTGGATTGACTAATGGGGTAGCGTGCAGTACTTCATACATCTTAGGAACGTAATTTAATTCAGCGCCATTAGGATCCATTGCAATTTTATCAGCTGCAGCACCGACTCTTTCTTTTGAACCTGGTCTTAATATTAATAGGTTGTGTTGCATATAGTCCACATTGATAAAATTAATTTTTATCGTGCTTCCTGCTTTTACGGTGAATTCAGTTAAGTCATATTTCATTTGATTTTTAATCACTGAAATGTTTATTGTTTGATCAATTATGGTGGCTACTGCATTTTTTTCTTTGCTCATTTTTATATGTGCCCCTCTTGCTGATCTTAATGCAAGATTAATCCACTTATCATCTGTATTTTCTTTAACCAATAACATTTTATTCAAAATGGTATATGCTTCTGTAGAGGGTTTCATGTCGGCAATGGCAATAACTGCTGCAAGACGAACTCTAAAATCTAGATCCTCAAATACTTTTGCATTTTGGTATGCTTTTAATGCACTTGGCAATTCTTTAATTACTTCTACAGCTGCTTTACGAACACCGCCAGATGGATTGGTTAAAGCTTTTGTCGCAGCTAAAATTGCATTTGGATTATTTTTCAATAAACCTAAACCATGCAAAGTCCATAAAGCATGAATCGCAGGTGCATTAACACCCGCGGCATCCACATTGCTCGTATGGATAATATTTATTAAATCTGTTGCAACGGATAGGTCTTTATTTTCAACCAATAATCTTTGTGCAGTGGTTCTCCAAAACATATTATTATTGCGTAATGCTTTTAATAATCCTGCCTTGTCATTTTTATCTAGACTAATGGGGGCATTCACAGCACCATCTTTATATACCAAACGATAAATACGACCACGTTCATGATCACGCAATGGATTAATATGCGCATTCCCTTTACCATTATCAAAACCTTTAGGGGTAGGGTTGTGCTGGATAATAAAGTCATACCAATCAGTGATCCAAACATTACCATCAGGACCTACTTCAGATTGTATTGGGCCAAACCATTCATCAGCGCTAGCTACTAAATTCCAGCCATCCCCTTTTTCTTTAAATCCAGACCCAACTTGTTCAATAAAATTTTTATGAATTAATCTTCCGGTGGGTTCGCACACCAATGCTACTTTATTCCAAAATTCTGACGGATAATTTCTGGCAGTATAAATACTTTGACCTGCAGCTGCCGTAAATCCACCAAATACATCCACCTGTCTTAAATTTTTAGTCACCACATGCATAGCATAATGGGCATCAATTTTTTCAGTACCCAATTTTTCTGCGTACCCGTTTTTTAATACGCGCTTCGGTACCCCAAAAAATACACTATGGGTATTGTTTGCAGTGGATGCGAATACATCAAATTCCTCTGTAAATCCAAGTCCCCATGTGTTATTGGTTGTGCCGCCTAAAAATTCAATATCATTTACTTTTTTAGTGGTGGGTTTAAAACTATAAATACCCATGCTAAACTCAGTGGTATCTTTTCCTTTGGCATTGACAAATCCTGAATAACCAACGGTACCCCATAATTTATTGTCAAGTCCATATCGTAAATTGGATGGGCCAGCATGTGTATCTGAAATACCCCAACCGGATAAAATGGTATCTTTTATATTCGCTTTATCATCTCCATCGGTATCTTTTAAAAATAAAAAGTAAGGCGCTTGCGCAACAACAATACCACCATTTGAAAAAGTAAAGCTGGTCGGAATATTTAATTTATCCGCAAATACGGTTGACTTATCCGCTTTGCCATCATGGTCAGTATCTTCTAATATCACAATTTTATCCTGTCCACCTTCTTTGTTCTCTCTTACTTCATTGGGATAATCTACTGTTTCGATTGCCCATAAGCGACCTTTTTCATCCCAGTTAATATAAATAGGGTTAATGATTAAAGGTTCAGATGCAAAAAGTTGCAAATCAAATCCAACAGGGATCTGTATCAATGATTGCGATTGTGCAGGTGTTAATGCGCCTTGGTATTTGGGAACAGGATTTCTTTTTTCATAATTTGGAATAATGGCCTCTGTGTAGGTAGGGGTAGCAATGGTATATGCCTTTAAACTAGCGATTGCATTGTCGTTCACTGCCCATAAAATGCCATTCTCCACCAATTGTAAAAATTGTGCATTATTAAAAGTGATCTCATCATGTCCATAAGCGGTATAAAACACTTTGCCTTTTCCTACATTCTGAATCCAGGTGTACGGCTCTTTTCTATTGCCGTCTTTTCTTTCTGTAAGGACCGTAATGTTTTTACTTAAAAGCGTATGCGTATAAGTTTCGTCCTTCGTATAGAATGGGGTAATGTTTTTAATCAATGGATGATTATAATCTTTAAACACGGAAGGGAAGGAGTCATACCCATGTTCTTTAAATTGACCACCAATTAATTCAACTACCTCAGGATTATTTCTAAAACAATAGGAGGCGCAATGAATAGGGATAAAGCCCTTACCATTTTTTACAAAATTTAATAATGCAGCGGCATGGTTTGTGCTAATGGTATCGTAATTGGCATAAAGGATTAATCCATCATAAGGCTTTAGCGTTTTATCATTTAAATCATTAATATTATTTGTATAAGTAATATTAATTCCTTTTTTAAAATACGCTTTAGACATAATACTTGCTAAAACATCAGAATTATGATGTTTGCTGGCATGTCCTAAAAATAGCAACTCTAATTTCTTAGGTGTTTGCGCATTTAATTGGGTAAATGAAAATACTATAAAAATTATAGCGAATGTCTTTTTAATAAGTTGATTCATTGCATTTGGTTTTAGCATCGTAAGGTTCAAAATAATACCAATGATACATTGGATAATTTTGAACTATTAAGATATTAAATATATCAATACAATTCGATTAAATTCGACTAGCGGAAACCTAAAAAGACCTATTTCTAAGCTTACATCTTGTTGATTAAATGCCCAAGGATATCCTTGAATGAGAATCCCTCAGTTAATCTTTCTTTATTTAACTTTTTGTTTTCTACCAAAGCCCATAGAATAAACTCTTTCATAAAGTAGACATCTTCCTTAATGGTATCTGGTGCATATTTCTTTATAAGGGCATCCAGTGGTTTTACTTCGTCAAGGAACTTGTTATACTGTTTCTCATCAAAATCCTCGTATAATTCAAAACCGCCTTCAGCAATAAACCAATCTAATAAATCGGAATAAGCATTGCGTTCATTTTGCTTTTCTATTTTACTAATTTTAGGAAATTGGTTTTTAAATAAGGTATTAATTGCTTTTTCAATTAAATGGGTAGCAATTACTTCTGCACCTTCCTGTTCTCCTTCGTATACCAATTCAATTTTACCAGTGATGGCAGGAATAATCCCCATAAAATCAGATAAGCGCACGCTGGTTTTTTTCAATCCATTTTTTAAACATCTTCTTTCAGCAGTACTTATTAAGTTTTCCATAGCGCTAATCGTCATCCTAGCACTCACGCCACTTTTAGCATCTATATATTCACTTTCTCTTGCTTCAAAGCTTATCTGTTCAATAATGTCTTTGGCCAAATTAGGAACGTATATAATATCCTTTTGCGTTGGATTTAATCTTGCTTCCTGCTCCGTTATTTTTTTTGCTACTGCAATATTTTTTGGATAGTGCGTTAAAATTTGAGATCCAATTCTGTCTTTTAATGGCGTTACAATACTTCCACGATTGGTATAGTCCTCAGGATTAGCGGTGAAAATAAATTGAATATCTAAATTCATCCTTAGTTTAAAGCCCCTAATTTGGATATCACCTTCTTGTAAAATATTAAATAAGGCCACTTGAATTCTGGCTTGTAAATCGGGAAGTTCATTAATGACAAATATGCTTCTGTTCGCTCTTGGGATCATACCAAAATGAATCACGCGTTCGTCCGCGTAGGACAATTTTAAGTTGGCCGCTTTTATAGGATCTACATCCCCAATGATATCTGCAATAGTAACATCTGGTGTTGCTAATTTTTCAAAGAATCGCTCATCACGGTGCAACCATTCAATAGGAGTGGCATCGCCTTTTTCATTAATGATATCTTTTGCAAATCTTGATATTGGATATAATGGGTCGTCATTGATTTCTGAACCTGCAACAAATGGGATGTATTCATCTAGTAGTTGAATCATCAATCTGGCTAGTTTCGTTTTTGCTTGTCCTCTTAATCCCAATAAGTTAATGTTGTGTTTAGATAGGATGGCTCTTTCCAATTCTGGAATCACTGTTTCTTCGAAACCATGAATGCCTTCAAATGCAGGTATGCCTTCTTTTATTTTAAAAATAAGATTATCTCTTAATTCATCTTTGATGCTTTTACTTTGGTAACCTTGTTTTTTTAAATCCCCTAAATTTTTAATTTTTTCAATTTTCATAAGTATGCGATTAAGCTATTTATTTGAGTTTCTTTTTTCTATTGGTTTCGTAATCTTCAAAAATCATTTCTCCTAATCCTTTTAGTCCTGTATAAAATGCTTTGCCTTGATTCGCTTCAGTAAATTCATTCACAAATTTTTGCAAATAAGGATCCTGCGCAATCATAAAAGTGGTGATAGGAATATGCAGCTTTCGTGCCATTTTTGCTTGGTTGTAACACTTTTCTACAATGTATTGATCGAGTCCATTGCTATTCATATAATAGGTGCCATCTGCTTCCTTGATGCAACTTGGCTTGCCATCTGTGATCATGAATATTTGCTTATTGGTATTTCTTTTTCTTCGGAGTATATCCATGGCGAGTTGCAAGCCAGCCACTGTGTTGGTATGATAGGGCCCCACTTTTAAATAAGGAAGCTCCTGAATACTGATTGTCCATGCATCATCACCAAAAACTAAAATATCAATCGTGTCCTTTGGGTATCGTGTGGTAATTAATTCAGCAAATGCCATCGCCACTTTTTTTGCAGGGGTAATTCGGTCTTCCCCATATAAAATCATACTATGACTAATATCAATCATGAGTACTGTACTCATTTGGGATTTCTGTTCCGTTTCTTCTACGACCAAATCATTTTCCGTTAAATTAAAATCGCCAATACCATGATTTATTTGTGCATTTTTTATACTCTCAGTTAAAGATATATTTTCAATGTTATCGCCAAAGTTAAATTCCTTGAACTCTCCATTTTTTTCATCTCCTTGGCCAAGCGTTTTTGTTTTGTGATTTCCTTTTCCTGCTTTTTGCAAATTGCCGAAAATATTATTTAAAGCTTGTTGACGAATGGCTCTTTCGGTTTTGGAAGTTATTTTTGTTTCGCCATTACCATCCTGTTGTATTTCTTCTTTTATGTAGCCTTTCTTTTTTAAGTCTTCGATAAAATCATCAATGGTATATTTTTCGTCGGTGAGTTTGTACTCAACATCCAATTCTCGCATCCAGCTAATGGCTTCATCAAAATCGCCAGAAGTGTGTACAATCAATTCCTTGAAAATTTCGAATAATCTGTCAAAAGGAGATTGTTCTGGTGCTTCGTATGTTTTAAAGTGAAAACCTTTCATTTTTATAAAATATCGGACGTCAAAGTTACTTGTTAATGTTGATTTTTGGTCAATTTGTTAAAGCATGAGATGGGGTTGTGGGGATAAATACAACAAACTATAAAACCACACAAATCCTTCCCCAAATCAAAACTTTGGGATTAGCTCGCACTTCGTGCTCGCTGATCCCTGGGGGGAGGTACACAAATGCTTCCCCAAATCAAAACTTTGGGATTAGCTCGCACTTCGTGCTCGCTGATCCCTGGGGGTGAGGTACACAAATCCTTCCCCAAATTAATCGCTTTGCGATTGATTTGCTTTTCTCATTCTCGTCATCTTACACAAGCAAGCTTGTGACGCTGCCTTGAATGAGAAAAGCCTTCCACCGAGTTATCGGGGAAGGCTTTGTGATTCGGATTGGATTCGAACCAATGGCCCTCATCTTAGAAGGATGACGCTCTATCCAGCTGAGCTACCGAACCAGCTCCTTTTAATTCTAGGAGGTGCAAATTTAATGAAAAATTAGGCTGATTTCAAAGAAAATAGGGCTATAAATCAATCATTTGCCAATAAGTCCCTGATAACCACACTTGCCACGGTACACCCGAAAATAGCAGGCATATAACTTAATGTACCTATGAGCGACTTTTTGGGGAAAGCTTTTTCGGTTTCAATAATCCTAGTTTGATCTACTTTCTCAGGACTAAATACCACTTTCAATCCTTTATATATGCCTAAGCTGTGTAGGCGCTTGCGCACGTACTTAGCTAAATTACATTCGTGGGTTTTGGATATATCTGTCACTTCAATTTGAGATGGATCAAGTTTCCCGCCTGCACCTAATGAACTAACCAAGGGTAGTGAACGCTCCATACAAGATTTTATAAAAAATACTTTACTAGAAAGTGTGTCAATACAGTCAACAATATAATCCCATTTTTCTTTCTCAATTAAATCAATGGTGATTTGTTCTTTAATAAAAACTTCTATTACCGTTAAATCTAATAGGGGATTAATATCCTTTAACCTTGCAGCTAATACCTGCGCTTTTGGTTGTTTTACAGTTGATTGCAAGGCTTGTATTTGCCTATTGATATTACTTTCGTCAACAGTATCATTATCTACAATGGTCATTTTCCCAATACCCGCTCTAACAATCATTTCAGCACAAATGCCACCCACGCCACCAAGTCCAACAATTAATACATTTTTACCCATGAGGCTTGCTACTTTTTCATCTCCTAACATTAATTGGGTTCTGCTCATCCAATAAGGTATCATATCGTATCTTTAGAATGTAAAATTAATCCTATGCGAATTGTAAAATTATTTATTCTTATTTTATTTGTTCAATTAGCAGTTGCGCAAAATTCGGGGAATAATGCCATAAAAATACTTTCTCAAAAAAAAGGAATTAGTATTAGGGGTTTAAGTGTGCCGGATGAAAATACAATTTGGGCGAGTGGGAGTAGCGGAACCATTGCATTATCCATCAATGGGGGTGGACAATTTGAATGGATTCAAGTTGCTGGTTATGAAAAAAGAGATTTTAGAGCCATTCATGCTTGGAATAATAAAGAAGCAATTATTGCAGCGGTAGCAGCGCCTGCGTTAATATTAAAAACAAAAGATGGCGGCATGACTTGGAATAAAGTGTATGAAAATGCCGATACTTCTATGTTTTTAGATGCCATTCATTTTAAGGACGAAAATAATGGAAGCGTAGTTGGGGATCCCATTAATAATATCATTTTTTTATTAAACACATCTGATAAAGGAGAGCATTGGCAACAAGCAGCACCATCCTATTTCAAATCTGAATTAAAAGAAGGCGAAGCTTTTTTTGCTTCAAGTAATTCAAATTTATTATCTACTACTCATGAGCAATTTTTAATTTCAGGTGGCATGGTTAGTAGATTATGGATTAATGGGGTAGCAAGGGATTTGGATATATTACAAGGTGGAACATCTACAGGGGCAAATAGTATTGCCATTTCTCCCAATGGGAATAAATTGATTATTGTAGGCGGAGATTTTGCGAAGTTTAAGGAATCCCAAAAAAATATCACAGGCTTTGATTTATTTCTAACGCCTAATACAGAGCAGAAACATAAATCTATTCGATATCAAAAATGGGGGCAGCGAAAAAATCTAGGCAATCCTAATGGCTATAAATCGGGCGTAACCTTTTTGACCAATCAGTTTTTGGTTGCTTGTGGAACTTCGGGGGTAGATATTTCAAAAAATGGCGGTAAAAATTGGGATTTAATTTCAAATGAAAGCTTCCATGTAGTTAAAAAACAACCAAATAGGAAGGCGGTTTATTTAGCAGGATCGGGTGGAAGAATTGGGTATTTGCAATTGGATTAAATTTATTTGCGCACATAAGCCAAACTAATTTATTATTTACGATAATTTAATCAACAGAATTTTAATATTTCAATACTTAGTGTAACTTAGTGTGAACATGAAAAAATACCAGGCAATTATAACTTTTGATATGGATGAGGAGTTTATGACTTTAGTACCTCCGCATCGTACCTATATCAATTACTTGCTGAATAAGGGTATTATTGACAGTTATGCAGTAAGTATGGAAGTTCAGAAATCCTGGATTACCATGAATGCAACTGATAAAAAACAGGTCATCGATTACCTAGATAAGTCACCTTTAAGCAAATACTGGGAATATGAGATCGTAGAGCTGTTTGTCTATGATAGTCAATCTACTAGGTTGCCAGCCGTTCAATTAAATTAATCAAGATTTTTTTGGGGAATTCCCAATTGCCCCTTATTTTTGCACTCCTCAAAAGGGGGCATAGCTCAGTTGGTTTAGAGCATCTGCCTTACAAGCAGAGGGTCCGCGGTTCGAACCCGTGTGCCCCCACACAA
>CAXNDZ010000040.1:0-13985 GCA_964201225.1 Chitinophagales bacterium
AAACTGTTTTTGCCTGATGATAAAGTAATCCCAGAGGACCAAAACAAAGCGAAGGAATCAGGCGTACTTACTATTATGATGGGTGCGGATAATCATATTTATTATTATGAGGGGCAATTAAAACCAGATGGTTCAAATTTTTTGTCTGCTTCCTATAATGGAGAAAATTCAATTCGTGAAATTATATTAAAAAAGAAGGCAGATGTTATAAGCCGTTCTAGAGACGCTGAAAATCCAGAAAAAGATTTCGTAGTAGTTATCAAACCTAGTGTCGACTGCAACTATCAAAATGTAGTGGATATATTGGATGAGATGGCTATTAATGTAGTTAAAAAATATGCATTAGTAGATATTTCAGAAGGTGAGGCGCAACTAGTTTCTATTTCTGATAAGACTACACAATCTCCTACAAGCAATTAAAAGCATTAAAAATGGATATAAATAAAATATTAACCGCCGATTTTCTAGACCTGGTTTTTGAAGGTAGAAATAAGGATTATGGTGCTTACGAACTTCGCAAAACATACAATAAACGTATCAAAACAGGTATGATTGGTATGTTGGGGCTTACTTTGCTACTTTCTGTAGGTGCTATATTATCAAATTCTATCAAGAAAAAACAAGCTGAAGTGATTGCGGTGGATCTTTCATTAGAAAATGTTCAGGACGAGAAAAAACCTGAACCCCCACCACCCCCACCTCCGCCTAAACAAGAACCTCCTAAAGTGGAAGTCACTAAATTCACGCCACCTAAGATTGTAAAAGACGAGGAAGTGAAGGAAGAAGATGAAATTAAGGAAGTAGAGAAATTAGAGGATACCAAAATTGGTACATTTAACCAAGAGGGAACTAAGGATGAGGGTGTGGTTGCTCCAGTTGAAAGCACTGCTATCGTGGAAGCACCAAAGGATGACGATGAAAATAAAATTTTCACCGTAGTTCAAATTCCTGCTGAATTCCCAGGTGGACAACAAGGTTGGATTCGTTATTTGGAAAGAACCTTAAATAGGGATTTGCCAGTTGAAAATGGCGCCCCTACTGGAAAATATAGTGTAGTAGTTTCTTTTATCGTATCAAAAGATGGTTCAATTTCTGAAGTAAAAGCAGAAAATGATCCTGGATTTGGTACAAAAGATGAAGCTGTTCGTGTAATCCAAAGAGGTCCAAAATGGAAGCCAGCTGTACAAAATGGTCGTAATGTAATTTACCGCCATCGTCAAGCTATTGTTTTCATGGTTTCAGAAGACTAATTCAAAGGAATTAAAAATATAAAATCCTTCTCGAGTTCATCGGGAAGGATTTTTTTTGTCTTGTAATAAATTAAAGTAGGTCGCAATTATTTGCCTGTGAAATAAACGGCAAAAAGTTACCTTTGTGTATGCGCGAAAATATGAGTAATTGGAATGATACGATTGTTGCCTTGGCTACTGCACCAGGTATTGGCGCTATTGCAGTAATAAGATTAAGTGGCACAAAAGCGATTGACATAGTCAATGGTGTTTTCCCAAAGAAGGATTTATTGCTACAAAAAACGCATACTGTTCATTTTGGTAAAATTGAATTTGACAATATCGTGGTTGATGAAGTAGTGATCACCTTATATCGTGCACCAAAATCATACACAGGTGAGGAGGTCGTTGAAATTTCATGTCAT
Organism: Chitinophagales bacterium; assembly: GCA_964201225.1. Taxonomy (GTDB): domain Bacteria; phylum Bacteroidota; class Bacteroidia; order Chitinophagales; family Chitinophagaceae; genus Sediminibacterium. The sequence goes on from CAXNDZ010000040.1 coordinate 1,655, forward strand.
GGTTCTCCTTTTATTCAAGACAGTTTATTGCAATTAATAATACAGCAAGGTGCGCGACTCGCCAAGCCGGGTGAATTTACGCAAAGGGCATTTTTAAATGCTAAATTGGATTTAACACAAGCAGAAGCGGTAGCAGATTTAATTGCGAGTAATACCGAAGCTTCGCGTCAAGCAGCTTTGTATAATTTAAAAGGAGGGTTTTCGGATGATTTAAAATTGATGCGTGAAAAGCTCATCAAATTTTCTGCGTTGATTGAATTGGAACTTGATTTTTCACAAGAGGATGTGGCATTTGCAAATAAAAAGGAGTTGGAAGTTTTAGTTCATCAATTGCAATTGAAAACAAATATATTATTAGAATCCTTTAAATTAGGAAACGTAATAAAGAATGGGGTACAAGTGGCCATTGTCGGCAAACCCAATGCAGGGAAATCTACCTTGTTAAATACTTTATTAAATGAGCAAAGAGCATTAGTGAGTGAAATTCCTGGAACCACTAGGGATACGGTGGAAGAACTTTTGAATATTGATGGTGTATTGTATAAGTTAATTGATACAGCGGGTATCAGGCAGCAAACTGGAGATGTGATTGAACAGATGGGTATTGATAAGAGTAAGGAAAAAATAATTCAAGCAGATATTGTGATTGCTTTGTTTGATGTGAACACGGCAACTCCTGAGCAAATACATACATGGGAAAAGGAGATTGGATTAGATAAAATTATTTTGGTTGGAAATAAAATGGATTTGACCACTGCGAATATTGTAACCAATTTTAATAATTTTAAAAACATTGTTTTCATTTCTGCAAAAGACAAAAACAATATTGAGGCATTAAAAAATGCCATCACACAAAAAGTGGTAGGAGATCAATTGAAAAAAGAAGGTACGATTGTTACCAATGCGAGACACGTAAGTTCCTTAAAAAAATTATTACTTGCATTGAATGATGTTGAAACAGGATTAATACAAAATGTGACTGGCGATTTACTCGCATTAGATATTCGACAAGCCCTACATTATTTAGGCACCATTACAGGTGAAATCACTAGTGAAGATCAATTGGATTTTATTTTCTCCAAATTTTGTATTGGGAAATAAAGAGGGTTACTAAAATTATTTGTAAACCGTTCGTAATTCTTATCTTTGCATTGTATAACTAACGATTGTTATTTTAAATTTTAGGGTATGTTAAATTTGATAGATTAATTCCTGGAAGCTAGTATTAATGATTAATTAATATGGGGAGCTGATTTTATTAAATAATACATTAACATAGAATTACATATATACATATAATAAATATGACTATATGTGTATGATTTACACCTATTTTTAATAAATTACAAGTGTGTAAAATATACACATTACTACGATTTGCTGAAATTGATTGCTTGATTAATGAAAAAACTAATTGCTTTGTTTTGCTTAACAACAGTGATGAATGCCAATGGGCAGCTATTAAAAACCGATCCGAATTTTATTTTGGAGTCGAGCAGCAATGTTTTGATTACCGCAGATGCAAATAAGGGAAATAAAAATTTACAAAATTTTACGGGCGATGTTTATGTCCATATCGGTGTCATCACCAACTTAAGCGCCAATAGTAGTGCATGGAAATATGTACCTAGTTTTTCTGTGTGGGGTGGAACGGATGCTAAAATAAAATGTACTTCGATTGGTAGTAATAAATGGACTTATACGATACCAGGTAACCTCAGAACATTTTTTGGCATTGCAGATCCAGCAGAAAAAATATTAAAAATTGCTATTTTATTTAGAACAGCAGCTGGAGTTAAACTAGCGAATGAAGATAATTCAGATATGTTTTTATCAGTAGTGGATAATCAATTTCAAGTTAAAATTGATACACCATTCCTGCAACCGCTTTACCAGCCTCAGTATGAAGCAATAAAAAAAGAATTAGGCGATACTTTATTTATCAATGCAAAGTCAAGTAGTGACGCAACATTGTCAATATATTTCAATGATACTTTGTTAAAGTCGATGACCAACACAAATTCATTATCTGCATTTAAAATTGTGAATCGATTGGGAACACAAAAAGTACTCGTGGTAGGTGATAATGGTTCGGCCACAGCAAAGGATTCTTTGGGTTTTTTAGTAGCGGGTGCTATAGCTATCAAGGATTTACCAGCTGGTGTTACTGATGGTATTAATTATCATGTAGGGGATACTTCGGTAACCTTGGTTTTGTATGCACCTAAAAAAACGAGCGTCACTGTGATGGGTGATTTTAATAATTGGACGCCTACACTATCGGATGTGATGAACATGACAAAAGATAGTGCCCGTTTCTGGATAAAAATAAATGGTTTAAAAGCGGGACAGGAATATGCATATCAATATTTGATTGATAATAATTTGAGGGTGGCTGATTATACCACTGAAAAAATATTAGACCCTAATAATGATGCGGGCATTCCGGTAGCTACCTACCCCAACTTAAAAGCGTATCCAACAGGCAAAACAACAGGCATTGTGGGAATTTTACAAACTGCCAAGCCAAAATACCAATGGAAGGATGCAGGTTTTGTTAGACCCAATAAAAAGAATTTAGTTATTTACGAATTACTATTGCGTGACTTTGTACAAAATAAAAATTTTCAAACTTTAAAAGACAGTTTGAACTATTTTAAAAAGTTGGGCATCAATGCCATTGAGCTAATGCCTTTTTCAGAATTTGAGGGTAATGATAGCTGGGGTTATAATTCAAGTTTCTTTTTTGCACCAGATAAATTTTATGGCACTGAAATGGCGATCAAGGAATTTATTGATTCGGCGCATGCCAAGGGAATTGCAGTGATTATGGATATGGTTTTAAATCATGTATTTGGATCGGCTCCTTTGGCACAAATGTATTGGGATAGTAAGGCAAGTGCCCCTGCAGCAAACAATCCTTGGTTAAATACCGCTGCTAAACATCCCTTTAATGTGGGTAATGACTTTAATCATGAATCACTAGCAACTAAGCAACTAGTTTCAAATGTGGTTAAACATTGGCTCACACAATATCATATTGATGGCTTTAGATGGGATTTGTCCAAAGGCTTTACGCAAAAAAATAACCCAACTGATGTCAATGCTTGGGGTGCATATGATGCCTCTCGTATTGCTATTTGGAAAAATATTTATGATACCATGCAAAAGGCATCTGCTAATAGCTATTGCATTTTAGAGCATTTTGCAGACAACACCGAGGAAAAGGAATTATCAGAATATGGTATGTTATTGTGGGGTAATGCTAATTATAATTTTAATCAAGCAACCATGGGTTTTAATTCGGATGCCTCTTTTAATTATGCTTTTGCCAATGGACGTGGTTGGAACCAACAACATTTGGTGACCTATATGGAAAGCCATGACGAAGAAAGATTAATGTATAAGAATATAATGTATGGAAATACTAGTGGCGCTTATTCAACGCGTGATTTGGCCACTGGCTTAAAACGTAATGAAATGGCTGCTGCGTTTTGGGCATTAACACCTGGTCCAAAAACCATGTGGCAATTTGGAGAACTAGGCTATGATTATTCTATTAATACTTGTACTGACTTGTCGGTGAATAATAATTGTCGTTTAGCAGTGAAGCCTATTAAATGGGATTATTTAGCAAATACCAATCGAAAAGGTTTGTATAATGCCTACGCACAATTTTTAAAGTTGAGAAACAACCCATCTTACACGAACGACTTCATTTCAAATAAATATACAGTTACTTCATCTGGTGTTGTTAAATCAATGCAATTAAACGGGGACTCTATAAAATTAGTGGTGTTGGGTAATTTTGATGTTAATCCAGCCACGGCGAATGTAGCCTTCCCATCTGATGGTATTTGGTACAGTATGTATTCTAATAAGTACCAATCGGTGGTGGGTGGTTCTGCATCTGTTACCTTACAACCTGGCGAGTATTATGTGTATGCAAATAAAAATATATCTACGGTGACCGTCACCGATGTATTAAATCCAAATATACCTGAATTAAAAATTCCAGTAACGATCACCCCTAATCCTTTAAGAACATCTGCTACAATCAATTACCAATTAGCTGAAAGCGGTCAATTAAGTATACATGCTTATGACCTGAATGGGAATGATTGCGGTGTGCTGTATTCTGGCTACAAGCAAAAAGGGAATCAGCAATTTATTATTAATAAAAATGCACGCATGCAAATGCCAGGCATGTATTTTATATCCATCACTTTAAACCAAAAACAAAAAATCAATAAACTTTTAATTACAAATTAACAATTCTTAAACTTGAAATCGTAAATCTATGAACATGAAAAAAACACTTGTTGCTTTGTTGCTTGCAGTTATCTGCTTGCCGGCATTTGCACAAGATCGTACGGTTACTGGTAAGGTAACCGACGCCAAAGATGGATCTCCTTTGGTTGCAGCTTCTGTAGTTGTAAAAGGAACTAAAAAAGGAGTGAGTACATCTTCGGATGGTACTTTTTCTTTAAAAGTGACTGATACAGAAAATACAGTGGTAGTTTCATTTTTGAACTATGCATCTAAGGAAGTATCTATCGCAGGTCAAACCAACATTAATGTTGCTTTGACACAAAATTCCGATCAATTAGGCGATGTTGTCGTAATTGGTTATGGTTCCGTTCGCAAAAAGGACTTAACAGGAAGCGTTGCTAGCATTTCTTCTAAGGACTTTGTGAAAGGACAATTAACGAGTCCTGAACAATTAATTGCTGGTAAAGTAGCGGGTGTGCAAATAACTTCAAATGGAGGTGCGCCTGGTGCAGGAAGTACCATCAGAATTAGAGGTGGGGCTTCGCTAAATGCAAGTAATGATCCTTTAATCGTTATTGATAACGTTCCTTTAAGTAATAATGGTATTGCAGGTATTGCAAATCCACTTTCTTTAATTAATCCTAATGATATTGAGACGTTTACTATTTTAAAGGATGCATCTGCAGCAGCGATCTACGGATCTCGTGCTTCTAATGGTGTAATTATCATTACCACTAAAAAAGGTGCTAAAGGAAAAACAAAGTATAATTTTAGTTCTCAAACTTCTGTTGGACAGGTGGCTAATTATGTGGATGTATTAAGTGCTGAAGAGTATACTACTTATGTAAATGCGAATGGTACTGCAGCACAAAAGAAATTACTAGGAACTGATCAAACAGATTGGCAAAAACAAATTTATCAAAGTGCAGTAACTTTTGAAAATAACTTTAGTGCTTCTGGTGCTACTAAGTTGATGCCTTATCGTTTTTCAGTTGCTTCTTTATCTCAAGATGGGGTTTTGAAAACTGGTAAACTAGATAGAACAACAATTGGCTTAAACTTAAGCCCTCGTTTATTTAACAATTCATTGAAGATAGACTTGAATGCTAAAACATCTTTTAGTAAAAGCCGTTTTGCAAATGAAGGTGCAATTGGAACTGCTGTAAGTTTTGATCCAACTAAGCCGGTATATTCTTCAAATGCTGCTGCGTTTGGTGGTTTTTATGAGTGGCTGGATGCAGGTTCAACTACTGGCTTAGCTGGCTTAGCACCAAAAAATCCAGTAGGATTATTAATGCAAAGACAGGATTTAAGTAATGTGAACAGAACTATTGCGAATGCTGATTTGGATTACACCTTCCCGTTCTTGAAGGATTTAAGAGCACATGCGAATGTGGGTATTGATGTTTCCAATGGTTCTGGTACAATTTTTATACCTGGAACAGCTGCCTCATCTTTCAAACGTTTTAATGGTAAGGGTGGTGTTAACAATGAATACAAACAAGAAAACTCCAACTTATTGGCTGAGACCTACTTGAATTATTCAAAGTATGTGGAGAATATCGAAAGTAAATTTGATGTAGTTGCGGGTTACGCTTATCAAGAATTTAAATCAAAGAATTTTAATTTCAATGATTTAACGGAAGATGGCACAGTAGTGAATGCACCTAATTTTCCTTTTGATATTCCTGAAAACAGATTAGTATCATTTTATGGTAGATTTAATTATGCATTAAAAGGAAAGTATTCATTAACAGCTTCGATTCGTCAGGATGGATCTTCAAGATTCAATGCGGATAATCGCTTTGCAACCTTCCCTTCCTTTGCAGCTGCTTGGAATTTAGCGGAAGAGCCTATGTTTAAGCAATCTAAAGTTATTTCTGCATTGAAATTAAGATTTGGTTACGGTGAAACTGGACAACAAGATGGTATTGGTAACTATGACTACTTATCCTATTATGCTTTAAGTGGACAACAAGGTAAATACCAATTTGGAAATACATTCTACAACATGTATGCGCCAGGTGGTTATTATGGCGGAAGGAAGTGGGAGCAAACAGCAACTACTAACTTGGCCTTAGATTTTGGTTTATTCAATAATAAGTTAACGGGTAGTTTAGATATTTACAAAAAAGTAACTTCTGATTTATTAAACTTAGTAGGACAACCTGCAGGTGCCAACTTCTCTAACCAAGTGATCGCGAATGTAGGCGATATGGAAAATAAAGGCGTTGAATTAAGCTTGAATTTACAAGCTGTAAATAAGGCTGATTTCAACTGGGATTTAGGTTTTAACATTACCTACAATGAAAATAATATTACCAACTTAACTATTTCTCCAGATCCTAATTATCCTGGTAATAAATTTGGCGGTATTTCTGGTGGTGTGGGTAATACGATCATGATTAATTCAGTGGGATACAACAGAGGATCTTTTTATGTTTTCCAACAAGTATATGATGCTGCAGGAAAACCAATTGAAGGATTGTTCGTTGATCGTAATAAGGATGGTGTTATTAATGATAAAGACCAATACCAATACCAAAGTGTGGATCCTAAAATTTTCTTAGGATTTACATCTAATATGACATACAAAAAATGGAATGCCGGTTTTGTTGTAAGAGCTAACGTTGGTAACTACATGTATAATAACGTGTATAGCACTTTAGGAACTTTCAGAGCCATTTCAAGTTTAGCGACGCATAATGGTAATGCTTCAAGAAATCTTTTAGAAACAGGCTTTACACAAAATGGGGTGAATCAATTAATGAGTGATTATTATATTCAAAATGCTTCCTTCTTAAGAGTAGACAATATCAATATTGGCTATAATGCAGGTAAAGTATTTAAGGATAAAGCAAACTTAAGATTTACCGCTAATATTCAAAATGCATTCCTTATTACAAAGTACAAAGGATTGGATCCTGAAATTAATGGTGGTATCGATAATAATTTTTATCCTAGACCTCGTGTATTTGCATTAGGCTTAAATCTTGAATTTTAATCAATACAAAACAAACAACTATGAAAAATAATTTATTTAAAGTTGGGTTAACGTTGAGTTTTGTTGCAATCCTATTTGGAGCTTGCGTAAAAAAACTTGATGTATTACCTACAAATGACATCACTGCCGATGTAGTATATAGTTCGGTAGATGGTTATAAAAAGGCTTTCGCTAAAGTATATGGCGCCTTTGCATTGGGTGGAAACAATGGTGCAAACGGGGGTGGTGATATTCAAGGTATCGATGGTGGATTTTCGGATTTCTTCCGTCTTTACTGGAATGCACAAGAATTGTCAACAGATGAAGCAGTCGTTGCATGGGGTGATGCAGGTTTACCTGATTTTCACAAAATGAACTGGTCTGCGAATAACCAATTCATCAAAGCATTATACTACCGTTCATTTTATCAAATCACGGTAGCCAATGATTTTATCAGACAAGCAAGTGATGCGAATCTTGCTAAAAGAGGAATCACTGGAACGGATGTGGATAATATCAAAAGATTCAAAGCAGAAGCAAGATTCTTAAGAGCATATCAATATTCCGTATTGATGGATTTGTTTGGAAGCCCTGCTTTCATTACAGATTCAATTGCAATGGGTAGTGAGTTACCTAAGCAAATTTCAAGAGGAGATCTTTTCACTTTTGTTGAAAAAGAATTAAAGGAAATTGAACCAATGCTTGCTGCACCAAAAGCAAATGAGTATGGAAGAGCGGATCAAGCTGCGGCTTGGGCATTGCTTGCACGTATTTATTTAAATGCTAAAGTATATACAGGTGCTGATAAAAACACCGATGCGATTACTTATTCAAATAAGGTAATTGCGGTAACAGGTTATAGTTTATTGCCTGATTATACTAAATTGATGAGAGCAGATAATAACTTAAATAATCCTGAGTTTATCTTAACCATTAACTATGATGGTAAATTCACCACGAACTGGGGAGGTACTACTTTCTTAACACACGCTGCGGTGGGTGGTAATATGAAGGCTTCTGATTTTGGTATTGATGGTGGCTGGGGTGGAATCAGAACAACAAAAGGTTTAGTAAACACATTTACCTATGACTTAAATTTACCTGCTGTTACTTCAACATTAGGTACGGCAAGTAAATATGGTTTAGTGGGTTCAGCGGTGAACAATTGGGGTGCTACGCCTGATGTTCCTTTTTACCCAACATCAGTTGCTGGCGTATTTGTTGCTTATGTTAAATTTTTAAGTGGTGATTGGAAAATCAGAGTTAACAATGATTGGTCCGAAAACTACGGTGATAATGGTGCTAATTTATCATTGGAAGCGAATGGTGATAATATGAAAACGGATGCTGGTTTTTACAAAGTAGTTTTAACTGTAAAGCCGGGTGCATTGTCTTATACGGTTTCAAATCCTGACCAACGCGCACAATTCTTTACTGGTAACAATGGCGTTGAAATAAATGACATTGGTGACTTTAAAGATGGCTTTGCCATTACTAAATTTAAAAACATTAAAAGCGATGGTTCTAATGGCTCAGATGCAACTCAGGTTGACATTGATATGCCTTTGTTCCGTTTGGCTGAAATGTATTTAGTATATGCGGAAGCGGTTAAGCGTGGTGGTGGAGGTGGATCAGATGCTACTGCAGTATCTTATATTAATAGATTGCGCGAGCGTGCTATTGGTAACAAGAGCGGTAATGTTACCACTTATACCCTTGATATGATTTTGGATGAAAGAGCACGTGAGTTGTATTGGGAAGGTTTCAGAAGAACAGATTTAATCCGTTTTGATGATAAATTCACAACAAGCACTTATGTTTGGCCTTGGAAAGGAGATACTAAAGCTGGTAAGGGTGTTGAATCTTGGAGAAAGATTTACCCAATACCAACGGACGATCTTACTGCAAATCCAAATTTAAAGCAGAATCCTAATTATTAATTTAGATTTATTTCTTTAAAATGAAAAACATGAAAACAATAATAAATAAAATCCTACTAGTAGTCACTTTTGGTGTGCTACTTATCGCTTGTAATAAAGAAGGCGAAATGGTAAAATTGGGTACCACAGCGGTGCCAGGGGTATTAACTACTTCTGTAAGTACAGTGGTACTTACAAAACCAAACTTAACAATGGAAGCATTTAAGGCTAGCTTTACGCCAGCTGATTTTGGTTTTAGTGCTGCAGCTACCAATACTTTACAAATAGCTAAAGCAGGTACTAGCTTTGCAGGGGCAAAGGAAATTATCCTTGAAGCAGGAGTGACTTCAAGGTCTTTAACTCATTTAGAGCTAAATGATATTTTACTAGCAATGAACTTTGTGCCAGAAGTGGCAGCGAATGTTGAATGCAGAGTAAAATCAACCATTACTTCAAGTGTTGCTGCTGTTTATACGAATGTAAAAACAATGAGCGTAACCCCTTTCGCATTGAAAGGTACTTTGTATATGCCAGGTGCTTATCAAGGTTGGGATCCAAATACAGCGGATAGCTTGGTATCTGCTACTGGTGATGGCGTTTACAAAGGTGTTATCTTATTTACTGCTAAAGCGCAAGAATTCAAATTGTTAAAGAAAAAATCATGGGGTGCGCCTGAATATGGTTCAGGAGCAAGTGCAGGAAGCATTGCTGTAGCTGGCGGAAATTTAGTAGGACCTACTGCATTTACAACAGATGGTGTTACATATGCTACTGAAAGCTTTTTAGTAACTGCTGATTTGAATACTAATAAAATTGTTTACGAATTACAATCATGGGGATTGATCGGATCTGCTACTTCAGGTGGATGGGGATCAGATGTAAATATGAAGTGTAATAATAACAATGGCAAATGGTCATTAACAACTACTTTAGTTGCAGGCGAGGTTAAGTTTAGAAGAAACCACAACTGGGGTGTTAACCTAGGTGGCTCAGGTGGTGTATTAAGTGATGGTGGTGCAAACATTGGTGTTGCTGCTGCTGGATCTTATACATTTGTTTTAGATCCTGTTGCTAAAACCTATACAATGGTTAAGAACTAGTACAAGTTTTTGTATAATTTTTAAACCCTTCCTTCGCATTAGCGAAGGGAGGGTTTTTTATTTTAAGGCGCTTTATATTTATTTAAGGAAGTTGTCGATATACTAATTCAAAAACGCATCCATCGCTACCGTAGGTTTTCCGTCATTTGAAAAAGCGCCCATATTGTATCCCTGCCAATTATTATGACATTGCGGTTCCCAATAAAAAACACCTAACCCCATTTGATTAGGAAGGGACTTATTTTTTTTAATAAGTTCAGTTAAAAAATTTTTGCATTCAGCGGCTCTTGTAACATCCATACCCACTTCACTTATCATAATGGGTTTGCCATAACGCGCAATCATATCTAACATATTATTATAGCATTGGTCTGTGGTAGCTTTCCATGTATTAGCGTCAGGATATAATGAGATGGCAATGATGTCATAATCTACTTTATTCGTTTTTAAGCCATCAAACATCCATCGAAACATTGCATTGTCATACCCATTGGAAATATGTACAATAATTTTTGAACTGGGACTTGTTTCTCTCACTGCTTTAGCACCTGCATTTAATAATACAGCAAAATTGTTCATACTTTTTGAAGCTCGACCATCTTCCCAAAGCATACCGTCGTTGGTTTCATTACCAATTTGAATCCATGTGGGCGAAATGCCATTATTTTTTAATTGGGTGACTACTTCTTTGGTATAATTATATAATGTGGTGGTGAGTGCATCAAAATTTAAATTTTTCCAAGCAGCGGGCTTATTTTGCTTGCCTGGATCGGCCCACCAATCGCTGTAATGAAAATCAATCATAATTTTCATCCCCAAATTTTGTGCTCTTTTGGCTTGTGCAATTACGTCACTCGTTCCGCAATAAATAGTGGAGGGGTTAACCCATACCCTTAATCGAATGGAATTGATGCCTTTGCTTTTTAATAATTCAATACAATCCATTTGTTTACCGGCAGCATCATAAAATTTTTTGCCCTCGTTTTCCATTTGGCTTAGCCAGCCAATATCAGCACCCTTCGCGTAAAAAACGGTGTCACTAGTGATGGGTGTATTGATGCTTTTGTTATTATTCGCTTTTGCACAAGCACAAAGTAAAAATGCCGATGTTAAAATTGCAAAATGTACATATTTGGACATGCTTATTTTTATTTTAAATATACCACATTATTTTAAAATTTATGGTTCAATACATGCCCGGTGTAGTAACTTTGTCTACTTAACCGTAATCATATAAAAATGTCTTTTTTAATTAGTTATAATAGAAAGGAGGTGTTGCAAGCACTTCGATATCACTTTATAAAGCAATCAGAAATTAAAGGCTTAATGATTGCAGTCAATATTTATGCGATTGTAACTGCCGTTTTATTATTTCAAAAAAAGATACGACCAGAGCTTTTCCTCTTTGGTTCTGTCTTGTGGTTAATATTGATGTTACTCTTTTGGTACCTGCTTCCTATTATATTTTATAAGAAAACTAAGTTATTCAAATCCAATTGGGAATTTAATTATAACCAAAATGGGGCAACCTTGGTTTCAGAAAATGCAGAGGCACAATGGCAATGGTCCGAGCTGACTTACTACTTTGAAAGTCCTTATTTTTTCCATCTCTATTTTGGGCCTAAATCTTTTTTTCTGGTAAGTAAGGAAACCATCCCCATGGAGCATCAGCATGAACTGAGAGGTATTTTAAAGCAAAAGCATAAAGACAACAAAGCCTAAGTAGGATTTGTATCATCCACGAAGCTTTTCCTAGCCATAAAGCCTTGTTCGTTGATGTGAATAATTGACTTTTTTCAAGCAGATTAAAGGACTTGAATCGGTCAGATGACCTCGATTTTGCCTGCTTTTATAGCAAAAACAGCCAAATGAACCTTTTATTTCAAATAAGCGTTAAATTGTGTAAACAAAAAGGCAAATAAAATACTTCGTTTTTGACAAAAAGTATATTTTTGCGCCGTAAACAAAACTTTTTACAATGTCAGACATCGCTACTAGAGTTAAAAAAATTATCGTTGACAAATTAGGTGTGGATGAAGCAGAAGTTACAAACGAGG
>CAXNDZ010000041.1:0-13984 GCA_964201225.1 Chitinophagales bacterium
ACTTACCTTCCTTACCAAAGAAAGGTGAGTTATTAATACTAAAGGTCATACTCATCGTAGGCTCGTCTACGCTAATTACTGGTAATGCTTCAGGATTTTCAGGATCAGCAACGGTATCACCAATACTAAAATCTTCTAAACCTACCACAGCACATAAGTCACCAGAAACAACTTCTGTTACCTTACGCTTACCCATTCCTTCAAATACGTATAATTCTTTTACTTTATTTTTCTTTAAGCTACCATCCGCTTTTACCAATACAATATTTTGACCTTCTTTAATGGTGCCTCTTTCCACTTTACCAATGGCAATACGACCTAAGAAAGAAGAATAATCCAATGAAGTGATTTGCATTTGTGTATGTCCTTCCTTAACATCTGGTCCTGGTACATATTTCAAAATACCATCCATTAAAGGAAAAATATCTTCACATTGCGTTAAGCTATCATTGAACCAACCATTTTTACCACTACCATAAAAAGTAGGGAAATTTAATTGGTCTTCGGTAGCATCTAAATTGAAAAACAATTCGAATACTGCATCATGTACTTCGTCAGGACGACAGTTTTCCTTGTCCACTTTATTGATAATTACAATTGGTTTTAAATTCAATTGCAATGCTTTTTGTAAAACGAAACGGGTTTGAGGCATTGGGCCTTCAAAAGCATCCACTAACAAACAAACACCATCTGCCATTTTTAATACACGCTCAACTTCACCTCCAAAGTCACTGTGACCTGGTGTGTCAATTACGTTAATCTTAACGTCCTTATAAGTTACTGAAGCATTTTTACTTAAAATGGTAATTCCTCTTTCACGTTCTAATTCATTACTATCCATAATTAAGTCCCCAGTGTCCTGGTTATCTCTGAATACTTTAGTAGCGTGCAAAATTTTGTCTACCAACGTAGTTTTACCGTGGTCAACGTGGGCGATAATAGCGATGTTTCTTATTTCCATGTACTGTTTTGAGGCTGCAAAGGTACAAGGTTTAAGGCTCCTAAAAAAACAAATGGCGGAAAATGGAGTAATAAGATTTACACCCTGATATATATCTTATATTTATTTAATATATAACCCAATAGCCAGCATATCAACATAGCAGTAAATGCAAATCCCATGGAACCCCAATAGGGGGCTAAATTGGCAAATGTATTTTGATAAATCCAGGTGTACAAAGGTATGCCACTAGGCCCATCAACCAGATATAAAGTGGCTACGAGCAATTCTGAGAAAAGGTAAATGACCAATGGATTTTGTCCAAAGACAGTAAAAAAGCTTGAAAACTGTAATTGTCTTTGTAATTCGACCCGATAAATGATGGTGGCAATGATGACCATATCAATACCTACCGTTAACATAACAAAGGAGCTGGTCCAAAGCTTTTTATTGATTGGGAATTGGTAATTCCACATGAAGGCTAAAAATATAAACCCTGCCCCCCACATAAACAATAGGGCCAAGCCCTCATAGGTCTTTCCTTGTTCTTGGATAAACTTACCTACTCGATAACCAATCAATACATTCACTATGGAAGGGATTGTACTTAACCAACCCTCTGGGTCAAAAGCAAATCCTTCTCCATGGTATAAATGTGATTCCCCCATTAACCAAGTATCTAATTTCAAACCTGCATTACCTTGTATACTATAGGGATCACCGATATCTCCAAACTTGAATGAAATATACCAATACAGTAATAATAATACACCAGACATAATCATCACTACACGCTCATGCATATAATAAGCAATCAAGGAAGCAAAGCCATAACAAAGTGCAATACGTTGCAAAACTCCCATAATACGTGTATTCACAACACTCCCTGTGAAAGGAAACCAATACATTAAATAGCCTATTAAAAATAAGAAGGCGGTACGTTTTCCAATTTTTAATAAAACAGTGCTATTATTTAATTTGGCCCAGGTAGGTTCAATAAAACTTAATGAATTTCCAACAGCAAATAAAAAGGAAGGAAAAACCAAATCAGTGGGCGTAAACCCATGCCAGCTCGCATGTAAAAAAGGAGCAAAAGTGAGCGAAGGATCTCCTGGTGTATTGACAATGATCATTAAACAAATGGTCATTCCTCTAAAAACATCCAAGGATAAAAATCGTTGATTAGGCATAAGTTTCCGTTTGGCAATTTAAGATACAAAAAATTAAACTTGTATCTGATTCAAGTTTAATGACAACCAATGATGACTAAATTAATCAATTTTTCGTTTATGCTTGCTTGATACATAGGTGTATACTGCTGGAATCACAAACAAGGTAAGCACCAATGAAAACATTAATCCACCTACGATAACAGTCCCAAGTGGTTTACGACTAGTTGCAGCAGCCCCAATGCTGATGGCAATTGGAAGTGCCCCTAATGCCGTAGCTAAACTTGTCATTAATATAGGACGGAATCTTTGTGATGCTGCTACAAGTACTGCTTCCTTTAATTCCAAACCAGCCGCTCTTTTTTTATTGGCGAACTCCACAATTAAAATACCATTCTTGGTAACCAATCCAATCAACATGATAATTCCGATTTCAGAGAATATGTTTAGCGTTTGTCCAAAAAGCCATAAAAATATTAATGCGCCCGCAATCGCCAAAGGCACCGTAATCATAATAATAAAAGGATCCTTGAAACTTTCAAACTGTGCTGCAAGTACTAAATAAATCAAGATCAATGCTAACACTAATGCATACGCAATATTGGAGGAACTCTCTTTGTAATCTCTTGATGGACCACTTAAGGCTGTTTGGAAAGATTCATCTAATTTTTCTTTTGAAATACGTTCCATTGCAGCAACGCCATCTCCAATCGTTTTTCCTTCCGCTAATGATGCAGAAATTGTTGCTGAATTAAATCGGTTGTAATGGTATAAGCTTGGCGGATTACTATTTTCAGTAATGGTTAATACACTTGAAATAGGAACACTCTCGCCACGGCTATTTCTTAAATATATTTTATTAATATCTGCGGGTGAGTTACGATCCGCTCTAGGCACTTGCGTTATTACTTCATATTGACGATCGTTCATAATAAAATAAGCCGATCTGGCACCACTGAATGCGGATTGCAATGCTTGAGAAATATCAGCAGTGGTTAAACCTAAATCACGCGCACGCATACGATCAATATTTAAATCAAATTCAGGTTTATTGAATTTTAAATTCACATCCACATTTTGAAAAGTTTTATCTTTTCGTGCAGCATCTAAAAATTCAGGAATGACATTGCGTATTTTTTGGAAATCCAAATTTTGAATGATATACTGAACGGGTAAGGACCCTCTAGAGGAAATACCTACAGAAATAGTTTGCTCTTCCACTACAAATACCCTTACATCTTTGAATTTTTTTAGCTTCTTATTTAAATCATTTACAATTTCAGTTTGACTTCTTTTGCGTTCGTCTAATGGCACAAATCCAATCCTAGCAGAAGCACTACTACTTCCACTTGAACCACCATATCCAGGCACACTGCCCCATGTAAATGCATGTTCCGGAACGGAGTCCTGAATCAATCGAATGGTTCTTAATAAATTACCGCGCATATCCTCAAAGCTTGTCCCCTCCTGCCCTGTCATCGTAACACGCACTGTGCCCTTGTCCTCCATAGGTGCTAACTCAGATTGAATATTGGTTCCAATTAAAACAATAATACCCACACATGCTACAACAATCACCCAAGCCATCCAACGTATTTTTAAAAACTTTGCCAATAAATTTTTATAGCCATTTTCCATGCCTTTAAAAAAAGGTTCAGTTTGCTCATAAAACTTTCCTTGTTTGCCATCCTTACGATTTAAATACACATTCAACACAGGGGTAATGGTCAAGGAAACAAATGCGGAGACTAAAACAGCCCCTGCCACTACAACGCCAAACTCTTTAAATAAGGAGCCAGTAAAACCTTGTAAAAATATCACCGGCATAAACACCACTGCCAGTGTAATGGAAGTTGAAATTACAGCGAAGAAAATTTCCTTACTGCCTTCTCTCGCTGCATCTTTTAAAGGCAAGCCTTCTTCTAACTTTCTAAATATATTTTCGGTGACCACAATACCATCATCTACCACCAAGCCTGTTGCTAATACAATGGCTAATAAGGTAAGTACATTGATGGAGAAGCCCGCAAGGTACATAATGAAAAAAGTAGCAATTAAAGAAATAGGAATATCAATGAGCGGTCTAATCGCAATCAACCAATTTCTAAAAAAGAAAAATATAACCAATACCACTAATGCAAATGAAATGAAAATAGTCTCCTTTACTTCTTCTAAAGCCCTGCGTACATTTTTAGTATTATCAATAGGAACATCAAATTCAATATCCGTTTTATTTGATTTCTTAATTTCTTCCAAACGCTTATAAAATTCATCGGCAATTTTAATGTAGTTAGCGCCAGGTTGTGGTGAAAGTGATACCATTATCGATTGCGCACCATTATAATAAACAGCTTGATCTTCTTGTTCAGGACCTAATTCTACTTTAGCAACATCCCCTAATCGAATAATTCCAGCAGCATCCTGCTTTAATATGATATTTCTAAAATCAGCTTCAGTCGTTAAGCGGCCTAATGTTCGTATAATGTATTCTGCTTTAGTCCCATTAATTTTTCCAGCAGGTAGTTCCACATTTTCTTTGTTCAACGCCACTTGAATATCATTAAAAGCAATACCAAATGCATTTAATAAATCTGAATTGGGGAATATGCGCATTGAATAACGCTTACCTCTAACACTCACACTACTCACTTCATCAATCGTTTGGAAACGCTGCTGTAATACATTCTCTGCATACTCCGTTAATTCATAAACACTTTTTGATTTACTTTTTACAGTCATTAGTACGATAAAATCCGAACTCGCATCGGATTTAGAAACTACGGGCGGACTACTAATATCCTCAGGCAAACTTCGAGAAGCCTGACTCACTTTATCACGCACATCATTGGCTGCAGTCTCTAAATCTATCCCCAAATTAAACTCAACTGTAATATTAGATGATCCAACAGAACTGGAAGAATTAATGGTTTTGATACCAGGTATACCATTAATTGATTTTTCAAGTGGTTCTGTTATTTGACTTTGTATTACCTGCGAATTCGCACCAGAATAATTTGTCTGAACATTTATGATGGGTGGGTCAATGGCAGGATATTCCCTTAATGCTAAAAAAGAAAAACCAACAATACCGAAAAGTACGATGGCAATATTCATTACAGTAGCAAGTACTGGTCGTTTTAAGGAAAGTTCAGATATATTCATCTAGTATGACTTAATATAAAATTTATTTTAATGCACTATTTAGTGATATCGGCAAGCTTCACAGTTTTACTAATTTTAACATTACTGCCTTGCCTTACAAATAACATTCCTGAAACTATAATACTGTCACCCACTTTTAATCCTTTGGTAATTTCAACAGAGGAAGTTGTACGGTAACCAGTTTCAACGTCAATTAGTTTTGCGATACCCCCTTGTACTATTGTTATTTGCTTGCTACGAGAATCCGGTATAACCACATTGGCAGGCACTATAATGGTTGGTTTTTGCATATTTTCTCCAAGCATTACTTTTACATAGGAGCCTGGTAATAACTTTCCTTGTAATACAGCCCGCACTTTAATATTACGTGTAGACGCAATAATTTGAGGCTCAATGGCAATCACACTAGCCGTAAATTTTGCATCACCACCACCAATACTTTCAATTTTAACTTTTTTACCCACTTTAATAAACCCTTGATAAACTTCAGGTAAAGTAAAGTCCACTTTTAATTGATCAAGTTTTTGAAGCGACGCAATGGTGGTTGTAGTATTAATGAATGCCCCTAAACTAATTTGTCGTAACCCTAACAAACCTGTAAATGGCGCTTTGATAATTGTTTTATCAATTTGTGATTGAATGAATGCAATGTCCGCCTTTAAACTTTTTACTTGTTGTAATGAAATATCATAATCACTTTGATTAATTCCTTTTACATTTAACAATTGCTTATTGCGTTGCTCATTAATATTGGCTAATTCTAATTGGACCTTTATTTTTTCAAGTTGTGCTTGTAAATCAGCATCATTTAATTTTGCTAAAATAGTGCCCGCTTGTACCATTTTACCTTCGGGGATCTGTAAAAAAACAACGCGTCCATTGGTTTCAGGGTGAAGATCGATATAGTCGTTTGCCAACACAGCACCATTCACCTCAATTTGCTTATCGATAGTTTGATTTTCGATCACAGCAATATCTACAGAGACAGGCATATTCGGATTGAATTTGTCTACCGACTTAGGCTTTTTAGAACATGCAACCGCTAATAAAGTGGCACATATCGCAAATAGATGTAATTTTCTCAAAACAGTTCAATTTTAGCTATTAAAGATAGCTAAAAAACACTTTTTCTAGAAACTAAATAGATGAATGGCAGGGCTTTATTCCCCTTTTTTATAAATAGCAAACCTTTTCTGTATAAATAAGCCTAATTCTAAGTCATTTAGCAAGGCTAACACCGCATAATCTGGCCTACAATATTCCATGAATTTATTGAGTTCGGCCCCTTCTAAATGGGTCAGTTTTTGAACGAATCTTTTGGTAAAGCGGTAGTTAATGTATTTGTCCTGCTCCTGAGATATTAACCTGTTTTGTAAGAATTGCAAATTGCGATTTCGCTTCACACGGAACATATTAATAATTTCATCTAAATCAAATCCAATGGTTAACCCATTTGGACCCAACAAATTTTGATTATTACTTAGTTTTAATCCGGGGGCAGAGTAATTAAAAAACTTAACATAATCTGCTCTGTTTTGCATTGAGTCCAATTTATAATAGGAGTTCCGAACACGCACTTCGGGTAAATCATACCCTGTTACATGAATCATTATATTAAAATGTTGTAAATCCTCGATAGTATCAATGGTATACTTTTGCGTTCGTTTCCCAAATAAGGAAAACCAAAGAGAATCTTTTGCTTTAACAAGAATTTGATAATGCCCTAAGGAATCAGTGATGGCGCGATTTGCAGAACTGTAAACGATCACGGACTCAATGGGACGCCTACCTGAAATATCATATACATTCCCACTAATAGCTACCGATTGGGCATTTAAATTGGCAACAAAAATGAAAATAAAAAAAATGAACGCCGCAGTCCTCTTTTGCATATTGACTACAAACTTATGAAAGGATTTATAATTATAGCCATTGCAGGATTATAATTAACAGGTTTTTACCTTTTAAAATAACAAATAAACTACAGTGCCAATGCCAACACAGCTCAAGGCAATCCACTGTGGTGCTAGCTTTTGATAATACAATAAAAAAGTACTTGCCAAAAATACAATGGGGAAAGTAATCCAATGAATGGCACCACCCATTTGTAATTGCATGACCACATCCTTTAATAAATAAAAAGTAGACCCAATCATGATCCCCACGATGCTTGCATTAATACCTTCCAATGACCGATAAAAAACCGCATACTTTTGTAATTTTTGCCATAATGGGAAAAAGAATAACACAATTAAAAAGCTAGGGAAAAAAACGCCCACGCTGGCAATCACTGCGCCCAAAATTTGTCCTGAAATTCCCCTTTCCTTTAAAACAAGAGCACCTGTATAACTGGCTATCGAAAAAATGGGACCTGGTATGGCTCTAACAAAACCAGAACCCGTTAAAAATTCGGCACTCGTTAATTTTAATACGTCTCGTTTATTTTTTTTAACGACTGCCGATTTTGGTCTAGAAACATACTGTTCATACATGATTGGAATCAGTACATCACCGCCACCAAAAACTAAACTTCCGAAACGATAATTGTTTTCAAATAAGTTAAATGCTTTACGGTACTCCCAATTTTGTCTGGTTGCTTGTTCTGATAAAAATCCTGCACCAATAAATAAGAAGATAAAAATAAACAACCCACTCCACTGCACTTTTTTAGGCGGGGGTCCGTCATTTGGAATTCTTTTGCCACTAAAATTGGTGATAATACCTGCCAACATAATGATGATAGGAATGGTCCAAGGTGTTTTAAATCCGATATAAGTGATGATGGCAGTTGCTAAAAAAATAAAAAACGTAATCGTACTTTTTATTACTTTTTTATAAAGCAATAAAGCTGCGCTGGCTAAAAATCCAACGGCCATCGGTTGGAGTAATACCAAGCTTTTTAACCCTTGCGTTAATTCAAAATGAGTTGTGATGATGGCCAAGGACGTCATTAAAATGGTAGCAGGTAGGATCCAAACTAATAGCGTAATGAATGCAAGTGTTGTCCCCCCTCTTTTATAGGCGATTAAGGTAATGGTTTGTGTAGCCGAGGCACCTGGCAATAATTGACAAAACGCATTGTATTCCAACAATTCCTCTGAAGTGACATCTTTTCGCTTTTGAACAAATCGGTTTTGCATTAAAGCAACGGCCACCTGTGGTCCCCCAAATGCAGTCATACTGTAGCTAAGTACAGCACGTAAAAAAGGGATATGGCGTAATAAATACAAATTTGTTGATTTACCTAAAATTAATTGTTTTTATAGATACCCCCTATAAAAAATACCCAGTACCACCCTTGTTATTGCGATTGCCATTTTTATAATTAACTTTGCAGGCAGCAATCACACCTTAATTCGTTTTATTATGCGTTTCCCCCTCTATTTTATGCTACTGCTTCTGTTAAGCAGTTGTGCACAAAATAATTATAATAAGTTTTCCCCCGTTTATGAAAAGGAAGCTTACAATGATGTACCAGATTATAGTAATTTAATTTATTGGGCAGCGCATCCAAATAAAAAGGATCCTTCGGATAGTTTACCTGTTTCTTTAGCAGAGCAATACCAACCTAGTGAAAAAGTAGATGTATTTTTTTTACACCCGACCACTTACTTGGATTCAACAAAACCTTACGGATGGAATGCGTCATTGAAAGATATAAAAACCAATATTCAAACTGATTATACCGCCATTTTAAATCAGGCAAGTGTATTTAATATTGCTGGTCGTGTTTTTGCACCAAGATATCGACAAGCACATATAAAAAGTTACTCGCCTGTTGGTCACGCAGATACACTAAAAGCAATAGTGGCTTTTGAATTAGCTTATCAGGATATAAAATCGGCATTTGACTATTACATGAAAAACGAAAATAAGGGCAGGCCCATTATCATTGCATCTCATAGTCAGGGATCAACCCATGCCATGAGGTTATTGAAAGAATATTTTGATAATAAGCCACTTGCGAAAAAATTAATTGCTGCTTATGTTGTTGGAATGGCGATTAACCCGGCTGATTATGTGCAGCTAAAGCCATGTGCTACGCCCAGTTCATTAGGTTGCATCTGCGCTTGGAGAACTTATAAAGAAGGTTATACACCTGAATGGATCAATCAAGAAAAATATGTTTCTATCGTAACCAACCCATTAAGCTGGAGTGAAAAAATAACACAGGTTGACAGAGTACAAAATACAGGATCTGTATTGTATAATTTCAAGGCCATTACCCAAAAAGTAGCAGGGGCTTATAATCACGGTGGTATTTTATGGACAAAGAAGCCTAAATTTTTTGGAAATTTTTTATACAATACTTCTAACTACCACTTTGCAGATTATAACTTATTTTATTTAAGTGTTCGACACAATGTTGCTGAAAGAGTAAATACTTATTTAAGTATTGGTGAAAATTATAGTAATAAATAATCGGCCTCCTAGTTTCCTACTACGCTCAAAAACTTAATGCGCATAATTTTTAGCTGCTCCCAGCTATAATCATTTTCGCTTAATTCTTCTTGTGCAATTTGCAAAGAAGAAGTGTCGCAATTTTTGAAGTACTCTAAAATTTCCGCTTGGTCATATTCGTCTAACCATTCGTCAATAGCGTAATCCAAGTTCAATTTTGTTCCACTCGCAGCAATCGTTTCCATTTCCTCTAACAAAGCCTCTAATTTTAAATCTTTATTTTTAGCAATCGTTTCTAATGGAATTTTTTTATCTACATTTTGAATGATGTATATTTTATTATTCGATTTATTGGCCACGGATCGCATAATAAAATCATCCGGTTTTTCAATACCATTTTCTGTTACATATTGGGCGATCAATTGAATAAAGGGTTTACCATACTTGATAGCTTTTCCTTTACTCACGCCTTGACATCTTTCCAACTCTTCTAAAGTAGTAGGATACAATGTTGCCATATCCTGTAATGAGTTTTCTAAAAATATGACAAAAGGAGGTAAGGCGATTTTTTTTGCCTCTGTTTGTCGTAAACTTTTAAGCATTTCAAATAATCGGTCATCCGCTGCAGCACTAACTGTGGCTTCACTTTCGCTATCATCGTCTTCGGCATTTTCGTCAAACACATTGTTCAAAGTCATGTTGAACTTGGTAGGTTTTTTTAAATACTTTTTTCCTTTCGCCATCACTTTCAATAAGCCATATTCTTCAATATCTTTTTCAATAAATTGTTCTAGCATCGCTTGACGTATCATACTATTCCAAAACAAATTATCGTAGTCTTTACCAATACCAAATACGGATAATTTTTCATGTCGATATAAACCAATTTGCGGTATATATTCTCCTGAAATAATTTTCACCACATAATCAGCGGCAAACCTTTCGTCTAAAGCTTGTATCACCTGCAACAAATTAACCAATTGTGATTTTGCTTCAAGTTTTTCTTTTGGATGTAAGCAATTATCGCAATTACCACAATATTCTTCTGGCCAAGCCTCGCCAAAATAATGCAATAAACTACGACGTCTACATACTCCACTTTCAGCAAAAGCAACTGTTTCATCAATGAGCTGCGAGCCCACTTCTCGCTCACTTAAAGGCTTATCCTTTAAAAAGTGTTCTAGCTTGGAAACATCTTTATGCGAATAATATAAAATACAATTTCCTTCTAATCCATCTCGACCAGCACGACCAGTTTCTTGGTAATAATTTTCAATAGATTTAGGTATATTATAATGGATTACGAATCGAATATCTGGTTTGTCAATGCCCATACCAAACGCAATGGTAGCAACGATTACCTGCACATCTTCATTTAAAAATTGATCCTGTCTTGATGCCCTTAATTTTTGATCCAACCCTGCATGATAAGCGACTGCTTTAATATTGTTAGCTAATAATAAATCGGCCAACTCCTCGGTCGTCTTTCGATTTAATGTATAAATGATACCGCTTTTCCCTTTGTGCCCAGAAATATATTTTACGATACTTTTTACAGTGACTTCCTTTTTTGTTTTAGGCTGTACCTCATAATATAAGTTAGCGCGATTAAATGAAGAGATAAGCACTTGTGGATCACGCAATGCCAAATTTTTAACGATATCGCTTTGTACTTTAGGCGTGGCAGTTGCAGTTAATGCAATGATAGGGATGGTTGCATTTATTTCCTCCATCATTTCCTTTAAGCGTCGGTATTCTGGTCTAAAGTCATGGCCCCATTCTGAAATACAATGTGCTTCATCCACTGCAAAAAAAGAAATATTCAAATCACTAAAAAAATCTAGATTTTCTTGCTTCGTTAAAGTTTCAGGTGCAACATAAAGTAATTTTGTTTTTCCACTTAACAAATCCTCTTTAACGATTTTAATTTGACCCTTATTTAAAGAAGAATTTAAGAAGTGGGCCACCTCTTCGTTTTCACTATAGCCCCGAACCAAATCCACTTGATTTTTCATAAGTGCAATTAATGGCGAAACCACAATTGCACAGCCAGGTAATACTAATGCCGGTAACTGATAACATAAACTTTTGCCTCCGCCTGTAGGCATGATGACAAAAGTATCACGACCACTCATTAAGGACATGATTGCAGCTTCCTGCGTGCCTTTAAAATCAGAGAACCCAAAATTGTCGGATAAAGCGTTTAAAAGCGCTGCTTTATCAATGGATCGGTCATTTTTTATTGCTTTGGAGGTCTTTGATATCGTTTTTTTAGTCGTCGCCATTATAATTATCTTAAAATCAATCTTTTGTATAAACTACAGTACATTTAAGTTAGCGAAAATAAGGCAAGAAAAGTTCAAATGGTGGTCCTTTTTTTTAAAAGCGCCTATTTTAGCATTTTATTAAAAATTGAGCTGTAAACTAATTGAAGTATTAACTTTGTGCGGCTGGAACTGACAACCGATATAGCATATCATATCGCGTTAATGAAGGCAGTGAATTTTAGTAGCTAAAATCAAATATGAAAGAAAATATTATAACCATTGCAAAAAAGGCATTAGCTATTGAATCTGAAGCTTTGGTTGAATTAAACAACTATATCGATGCCTCGTTTGAAAAGGTAGTCACTGCTATTTTAAATAGCAAAGGAAGGCTTGTTATAAGTGGTATTGGGAAAAGTGCCATCATCGCTCAAAAAATGGTAGCCACTTTTAATTCTACGGGTACACCCGCTTTATATTTACATGCAGCCGAAGCAATTCATGGGGATTCCGGGATGATACAAACCAATGATATTGTTTTAATCATAAGCAAAAGTGGAGAAAGTCCCGAAATTAAAAATTTAGTGCAGCTGGTAAAACAATTTGGGAATACCATTATTGGCATGGTGGGTAACAAGCAAAGTTATTTGGCTACGCAAGCTGATTTAATGATAGATACAACTGTAACAAAAGAGGCTTGCATCAACAACCTAGCACCTACTTCCTCCACCACAGCGCAAATGGTGATGGGCGATGTTATTGCTGTTTGTTTAATGGAATTAAAGCAATTTAGCGTTGCACAATTTGCACAATTTCATCCAGGCGGAAATTTAGGTAAGAAGCTTACCTTAACTACCCAAAATTTAGCAGATACCAATAGCAAACCCGCTGTAAGAAAAGACACAAAAATTAAAGAGGTCATTATTGATATTTCAAAAAACAGATTGGGTGCAACTGTTATCACAGATGAAAACAATAAGGTATTGGGTATTATTACCGATGGGGACATTCGTCGTATGTTGGAGCAACATGATAATATTCAGCATTTAATCGCGCAAGATATATATCATACTAATCCTGCAACTATTGCACCAAATGCACTAGCAGTAGAAGCTTTGGCGATCATGGAGCAAAAGGATATCAGTCAATTAATTGTAGCTGATAATAACCAATATATAGGCATGATTCATATTCATGACTTAATGAAAGAAGGAATTTTATAAATTTAACTAGCCATTCAGTGTGTTTAATTTCACACTCATAAAATAATTTAAGTAGGTATGAAAAACAAACATCATTACGTTGCCATCATGGCGGGAGGTATTGGAAGCAGATTTTGGCCAATGAGTAGGACCTCCTTTCCAAAGCAATTTTTAGATGTACTCAATACCGGTAAAACATTAATTCAATGGACCTATGACAGGTATACTCAATTTATACCTGCTGAAAATATATTCATAGTGACTTCGGGGGAATATGTTGACATTGTAAAAAAACAATTACCCAACTTACCTGTTGAAAATATTTTAGCGGAGCCAAGCAAAAAAAATACAGCACCCTGTATTGCTTACATTTCATTTAAGTTGGCGCAAATTGATCCAGAAGCTTGTTTTATTGTGGCGCCTAGTGACCACTTAATTTTAGAACAGGATAATTTTGAAAAAATTAGTTTGCTGGCACTTGACTTTGTTGCCAATATAAAAGCATTAGCTACATTAGGCATAAAACCAACACACCCCAATACGGGGTATGGCTATATACAATATGAAGGACTTGAAGTTGCTAAAGGAGTATTTAAAGTAAAAACATTCACGGAAAAACCTGATTTAGAAATTGCAAAATCCTTTTTAGCGAGTGGAGATTTTTTATGGAATGCTGGTATTTTTGCTTGGAAAGTGTCCACCATACTCACTGCTTTTGAAAAAAATCAACCAGAGATGTATGAGTTGTTTGATCAAGAAAAACAGCACTTTAATACACCTGAGGAAGCAAAGGCCATTCAAAAAATTTACCCACAGTGTACTAATATTTCCATTGATATTGCGATC
>CAXNDZ010000042.1:0-13957 GCA_964201225.1 Chitinophagales bacterium
TTAAAAAACTTTTTTTTGCGCAATATAATATAGGAGATTAATTATGGAAGACATTCAATTATTAGAGACCATTGAAAAATACCTGTCAGGCGAATTGTCTGATCAGGAAAGAGCGCAATTTGATGTCATCAGACAAAAATCAGCGGACATTGATCAAATGGTTGTTGAACACAAACTATTTTTAGATCAAATGGAAGCATATGCAAAGCGAAAAAATGTTGCGCATACTTCTCAACAAGTTTTTTCTACTTTATTAGCCAATGGCGAGTGGGCACCTATTGAAGCTGCAGCGGAACCTACCAAAATAATTCAATTGTGGTCAAAATATAAAAAAGTAATTGCCATCGCAGCTTCATTTGGCGGATTTTTTGCCATCATTACTTCTATTATTGTAATGTACTTATCCCCTAGTTTAAACGGGTCTCAATTACTTCAGTTAAGCAAAGCAGTCGAAGTGATCAAAAAGAACCAACAAGCACAGGGGCATTTATTGAACGAAGTGAAAACAAAAGTGCCTGAAAATGCAAAATTAATTAGTGGTGGTTCTGGATTTTTAATTGACACCAAAGGATATATCATCACCAATGCGCATGTATTAAAAGGCAACGGGGCCATAGTTATTAATAGCAAAGGACAGGAATTAAATGCAACCATTATATACAGCGATATAACAAATGACCTTGCTTTATTAAAAATAGAAGATAAGGATTACAAACAACCCAAATCAATCCCTTACGCGATTCGTCGAAAAATTTCCGACTTAGGTGAGGAAATTTTCACCCTAGGTTTCCCACGTAATGACAATGATATTGTTTATGGCAAGGGTTATTTAAGTGCGCAAACTGGTTATGAAGGTGATAGCAGTTCCTATCAGATTCAAATAAGCGCTAATCCTGGTTATTCTGGTGCGCCTATTTTTAATGCAAATGGAGAATTGATTGGCGTTATAAGTTCAAGACAAAAATTAGCCGAAGGTGTAGCATTTGCAGTTAAATCAACGGAGATTATAGATGTTGTCAGTGCATTAAAAAGCAATGAAAGAACAAAAGATATAATTATTAAATTACCAAAGTATTCAAGCACTAATAGGAACAGAAAATCACAGCTAGATAATTTAAAAAACTTTATGTATAGCGTCAGGTCATTTAATTAGCCCCTATTACCAAAGATTAGTTGGATAAACTTGATCCCCTACTAATTGATCAATACTTGCTTTCACGCCAGGAGCGTCCTCCTTATAGGTAACACCAAACCATTTTGCTTCTGTAGCAATAACTTTTACTTTACCCAAATTCAATTCCGCAAATCGACCCGCTACCAAAGGAATAAAAAATTCTGACTTTAATTCCTGTCCTTGTTTTTCTAAAAACAAAGTAAACTCACTTTCGCATAAATCAATAAAACCAGGTGCGAAACACATAAAATTCATACTCACTCTTGTATTTTCCGCTAAAGGCGTTTCAACACCTTCCTCTTCGTATACAATTTGACCACTCGCAGTTCTAAATATTTTTGTACGCTCATTGATCTTTGTCAAATAGGCTTCACTATCTAAAGTACATACCCCCCTGCTCACGGTTCCGTTTTCACTTAAGGTATTGGATAACTCATATCCTAAAATGCAATATGTTTTTTCAGAACAGGTGGTGGTTAAAAAATCAAAAGCTTGCTTAAAAGCATCCACGCCATAATAATCATCTGCATTGATGACCGCGAATGGCTCATTCACCACCCCTTTGGTACATAACAATGCATGAGCAGTACCCCATGGTTTTGTTCTATCTGTAGGTGTAGGATAATGATTGGTAAACTTATCTAAAGATTGATATACATATGCCGTTGTTATTTTACCATTTAATTTTGGTTCAAATATATTTTTAAATGGCTCCGCAAATTCTTCTCTAATAATAAAAACAACCTTCCCAAATCCTGCACGAATAGCATCATATATTGAATATTCCATGATGGTTTCTCCATTGGGGCCAAACCCTTCAGTTTGCTTCATGCTACCATACCTACTTGCCATTCCAGCTGCCAAAATCACTAATGTGGGTGCACTCATTGTTTGTATTTTTTAATCGTATTTTTACTTGATGTTAAAAGCAGCGCAAAAATAACTGATTTTATACTAATAGAGA
This sequence comes from Chitinophagales bacterium, assembly GCA_964201225.1. Classification (GTDB taxonomy): domain Bacteria; phylum Bacteroidota; class Bacteroidia; order Chitinophagales; family Chitinophagaceae; genus Sediminibacterium. The sequence continues at coordinate 2,139 of CAXNDZ010000042.1, forward strand.
AAATTTGAACGAAAACATTAACATACAAGCAGTTCCTAGCTTTTGTTTAAACCATATACAATTAGATGTATTAAGATTAGACGAGTTACATCCCATTGTAAGCGGCAATAAATGGTTCAAACTTAAATATTATTTGCGGCAAGCACAGGAACAAAATGCAGACTCCATTGCTAGTTTTGGAGGCCCCTATTCCAATCATTTGGTGGCACTGGCCTATGCGGCAAAAGAATATAATTTAAAAAGTATCGGCTATGTCAGATCCAATATAGATGAACCCATCACCCCCACTTTGCAGGAAGCGATGCAGTATGGAATGGATTTAAAATTTGTAGGAAGAAATAATTTTCAAGAATTTAAAAAAGAATTAATTCAAAATAATCAAGCAAACCATCCCTATTTGGTTGACGAAGGTGGTTATGGCACACTTGGAGCACAAGGGGCTGCCACAATTTTATCCAATGAAAAAACCAATTGCTATAGTCATATCCTATGCGCTGTTGGCACAGGAACCATGATGGCTGGTTTAATTAGCGCTGCAAAAGCACCCCAACATATTATTGGCATCCCAGTTTTGAAAAATGAAGCAACCATTCGAGATGAAATAAATCAATTAATACCTACTAACAAAAATCAGTACACCTTACTTCATGATTTTCATTTAGGTGGTTATGCTAAAACGAATCAAGCACAATTTGATTTTATGAATCTACTGTGGCAAAAAGAAAAAATACCCACCGATATGGTATATACAAGCAAATTGTTCCTAGCAGTCAAAAGTTTAATGGATACTAATTACTTTTCACTTGCTTCAAAAATTTTAATAATTCATAGTGGCGGCTTACAAGGAAATAGATCATTGCCTGCCGGGACCTTACTGTTTTAGCGCAAATGGGAAAACAATGCGAAACGTAGTTTAAGAAGCTATTAAGCCGTAACTAAATCACAGTCAAATACTTGTTCGAAATGAAATTTAATTTTTTGCTTTACTTCGGCATAATCCACCTTCCTTCCTAATTCTTTTTCTAATGAGGTGACTGCCTTGCCTTGAATACCACAGGGTACAATGTATTCGAAATGGGATAAGTCCGTATTTACATTCAATGCAAAACCATGCATCGTAATCCAACGACTACATTTAATGCCCATAGCACAAATTTTTCTTGCCAAAAAGGGATCTTCAGGAGATAACCATACCCCTGTTTCTCCAATACTTCGATCTCCTTTTAATCCATATTCAGCAAGCACTTGTATGATCACTTCCTCTAAACTGCGCAAATACCAACCTAAATCGGTTTTAAACTTATCTAAATCCAATATCGGATACCCCACTACTTGCTGTAAACCATGATAGGTAATATCACCCCCACGATTAATATGATAAAATTCGATTCCTAAATTTTGTAATTGCTCCTCGGACACCAACACATGCTCCCTTTTGCCACTTTTCCCTAATGTAAATACCGGCGGATGCTCCACCATTAACAAACGATGTTCCGTATTCGCTTGGTTAGCCGGCTGTTCATTTGCTCTATTAATCGATTTTAATTGGGTGCTTTTTAATAACAATTCCTCCTGATAATCCCAGGTAGGTTTATAGGATTTTACCCCTAAATCTTCAAAAAAAACTTTTTGACGCATAAGACAAAGTTACAAACTAAGCCGCAATATCCTACTTTTGCATCATGTCAGAAGAAATAGAAATAGCTGGTGAGGAACAAAATGAATCCATTTACGAAAAACTCGTATTTAATATTGATAAGGGTCAGGAGCCAACACGTATCGATAAATGGCTGCAAAGTCACATTGAAGGAATCACGCGTAATAAAATTCAAAATGGGATTGAGGGTGGTTTTTTAACCGTGAATGGCAAAGTAGTCAAAAGCAATTACAAAACTAGGCCGGGTGATGAGGTCGTGTATATGAGTTATATTAATCCAGACTATACCGAGCTTAAACCGGAAGCCATGGATTTGAATATTGTTTATGAAGATGAAGCAGTCATGGTCATCAATAAACCTGCCAACATGGTGGTTCATCCAGGTATTGGCAACTATACCGGCACTTTATTGAATGGTGTTGCACATCATTTACTTTCGACAAATCCAAGTTTAAATGAAGATGTATTGCCTCGATTTGGATTGGTTCACCGTATTGATAAAAATACAACAGGACTCATTGTACTGGCCAAAACACCCGAAGCTGCCTCACATTTAGCCAAACAATTTTTCAATCACACTGTTGATCGAAAATACATGGCCTTGGTTTGGGGCAATGTAGCTGACGCTGAAGGAACTATTGAAGCGCATATCGCCAGACACAAGCAAAATAGAAAAATGTTTGACGCTTATCCTGAAGGGGAGATAGGCAAACATGCCATTACCCATTATAAGTTATTAGAAAGCTACAATTATGTTTCACTAGTATCTTGTATTTTAGAAACTGGAAGAACGCATCAGATTAGGGTGCACATGAAACATATTGGTCATACTTTATTTAACGATTGGGAATATGGAGGAGATAAAATTTTAAAAGGCACTATTTACACCAAGTACAAACTGTTTGTTGATAATTGTTTTGAGATTTGTCCTAGATGCGCATTACACGCTGCAACACTTGGATTTATCCACCCTACCACCAACGAGAAAGTTGTTTTTGAAAGTGACTTACCTTCCGATATGCAAGGGGTGATTGAAAAGTGGAAAAATTATAAAGCTGCGGCACATCAATAACACTATTTCATAAAAAAAGTCCTCCCCTATTCAGGAAGGACTTTTTTTTATTCATTAAAACCGATATGGTTTATTTTTTATTTTGTGCATTTTGCATTGGTGACAATCCAATAGATTGACCACGACCAAAACCTTTCATTTTAAACATCGTAAACTTGGAAGGTGCTAATACATTTGGCCATTTATTATTTGACTCATCAATATCTGCAGTTTCACGCATTGGATCCAATTGAATAGACACTGCTTTCTTATTCGTCAAGAAAACGCTAGTGACTTTGTTCTCATTCTTTCTCCAAATTTGCGCTGATAATTTTTGCGTTTCTTTCGTGCCATCTGCAAATGTAAATTCAACAATGATTGGCATCACCAATCCACCTTTATTCAAGAAAGTGATTTCATATAAATTAACATCTGAATATTTCGCTTTCTCTGCATCAGTCAATGCTTCTGGTGCACCAAAATTCATTGCAGGTTGTTTTGCCACTGTATCATAAGGCTCAATACCACGATCGTATCTCCAATAAAAATCACGCAGTGAAGTATCTGAATCTGTTAAAAACACAATTGACTTATCAGCCCTATTTCTAACTTTAGAAATGTCATCAAACCCAGGCACTTGCGGCTTATCCATACCTCTTGCTCCGCCACCACCCATTCCAGGACGACCAGCGCGCATCATACCACCCATTGGTGATGCAGCTGCTGCAGTTGCATCATATACCGCATGTTTTACAGTATCAATAGCAATATCTACTGGATCAATTCCATAAAACCATCCTCTCCAATACCAATCTAAATCTACAGCACTCGCATCTTCCATGGTTCTGAATAAATCAGCTGGTGTTGGATGTTTAAATGCCCAACGACGCGCATATTCTTTAAATGCATAATCAAATAATTCACGTCCCATAATCGTCTCTCTTAAAATATTCATTGCTGTTGCGGGCTTAGTATACGCATTCGGACCAAATTGAATAATATTTTCACTATTACTCATGATGGGCTCTAATTGATCTTTCGGCAAACGCATATAATCGGCAATGGTCCAAGCTGGGCCACCACGAGAAGGAAATTTATTATCATACAATTCCTCTGTTAAATATTCTACAAATGAATTTAATCCTTCATCCATCCATGACCATTGACGCTCATCACTGTTAATAATCATTGGGAAAAAGTTATGTCCTACTTCATGGATAATTACGCCTAACATACCATTTTTTGCAGACTCTGTATAAGTACCATCAGGGCTAGTTCGTCCGTAGTTAAAACAGATCATTGGATATTCCATTCCATTGGAAGCCTCAATACTTTGGGCTACAGGATAAGGATATGCGATACTAAATTTGGAATAGCTTTTAATCGTGTGCGCTACTGCCTTGGTAGAAAACTTACGGTATAAACCATATGCTTCTTTTCCATAAGCGCTCATGCACATTACTTTTTTACCTTCTACATTTGCAGCCATCGCATCCCAAACAAACTTACGGCTACTTCCAAATGCAAAGTCACGTACATTCTCCGCATTAAAAACCCAAGTTTCATTGGTCGTTGCTTTATTGTTTTCTGCAGCTTTTGCTTCGTCTAAGGTGACCACTTCAATAGGCTCTGTTGCAGTTTGCGCTTTTGTCCATCTTGCCAACTGCGCAGGAGATAATACAGCAGGATAGTTTTGTCCTTGTCCTGTTGCCATCACCACGTGATCACTTGGCACTGTAATGGCTACTTTATAATTACCGAATACCAAAGCAAATTCACCACGACCTGTGAATTGGTGGTTTTGCCAACCTTGAAAATCAGAATACACACATAAACGAGGATACCATTGTGCCATGGTAAACAAATAGTTGCCATCTTCTGGGAAATATTCAAAACCGCCACGACCAGCAACGGTCATACGATCTGTAATTTTATAACTCCAACTTAATTTGAAAGTAAATTTTTGACCTGGCTTTAACGCTGTAGGTAAATCAATACGCATCATTGTTCCATTGATGGTGTATTTTAATTTCGCACCTAATGCATCTGTTAAAGAGGAGATGATGTGACCTAAACCATTGTCTGATTTTTGTTCTATCATTTTGTCTATCGTAGCAGGTGTTACTGCACGACCCATTCTACTTTCTTCAGGGAAGCCGCCATTATTGACAGTACTATGTTCATTCTCATCTAATTGCAACCACAAATAGGTTAACACATCAGGTGAATTATTAAAATAGGTAACTGTTTCAGCACCTGTTAATAATAATTTTTTTTCATCCAATGTTGCTTTAATATCATAATCAGCTCTTTGTTGCCAATACTTTGGTCCTGGCGCGCCACTTGCTGTTCGATACTCATTAGGGGTTGCTAAAATAGTACCCAACTGTTCAAACTTGTTACCATGATTGGAACTTGGATTGTTACGAATGTCTTGTGCGATTAACACAGAAGCACTTGCGATAATTACAGCACAAGTACTTACTAATTTTTTAAAATTCATCTGGTCAATTTTTTAATTAAAAAAAGGAACTATACGATCAAAAACCATTTTTAATGCAAGAAAAAAAGTTATAAAAGACCCAATTCTGACATATAACTTACGATCCGCTTTAAATAGGGATACGAATATAAATGAAAAAAGTAAAATAAGACTAACAATCAATAGCTGCCCAAGCTCCAGGCCCAAATTAAATGAAAAAAGAGGCCCAACAAGGCTTTCTTCCTGCCCCAAAAGACTTTTTAAGTAGTTACTAAAGCCCAATCCATGGATGAGCCCAAAGAATAGGGCTGCAAAGTAGATGAAGGGATATTTGGAGGTGAAGCTGAAATCCTTGACAAAATAATTAGAAAATGCAGTTAATACAATGGTTATGGGAATTAAAAGCTCAATTAAATTAACGGGGAAATTAACCCAATTTAGGGTACTTAATGCAAGGGTTACAGAATGACCAATCGTAAAGGATGTGATTAAAATCAATATCTTTTTCCAATCTTCCCAAACATACCTGATCACCAAGGCTAATATAAATAGGATATGATCCGATCCATTGATATCGATGATATGTCTAAATCCTAATCTAAGGTAAATCAGCAAATCATCCATGAAATGAAAATTTTGTTATGTTAAATTAATCAAGACCTTTGTAAAATACAAATAAACATTATGGCGCTCATCGGATTCAACCCATTTATTTCAGCATTGATTGCACTCATTCACCCCTTTTTCGTGTCAGTCATTGAAATTAATCATAATGAAAAGGAAGCCACTATCGAAATTAGCGTTCGCACTTTCACCAATGACCTTGAAAAAATGATGGGTGCCGATGCTAAAACCACGATTGATTTATCGCAAGCCAATCAAAAAAATAAAGCAGATGTATTAATCGCCGCATATATCACCAAACGCTTAAATTTAAATGCGAATGGTGCTAAGGTTAATTTAGAATATATAGGTTATGAAATACAAAAGGAAAGCACTTGGTCCTATTTTGAAGTAAAAAATGTGAAGCAACTGAACCAGCTCAATATTAACTGTGAAATTTTATTTGGGGTAAACGATCAACAAATAAATATTTTTCATGTGAAATCGAAAGCTGTTCGAAAAAGCTACGAGTTGATTTACCCGAAAAAGTCGACCCAATTTAATTTTTAGTTGGCTGCCATCATTATAAGCGGCTTGAAGGCTTGCTACTTGCTTATTTAAGATTTACCTTATAAATGGAATACAAAGTAAGCGGGATGCTATACACTATGCTGAATGGAAGGGAATAAAGCTGCTGTAAAGTAAAAAAATAAAGTAAATTTGCAGAACCTATTTTTATAATATAACCTACAATTAATGGCACTTATTAAAAGTATATCTGGATTTAGAGGCACTATTGGGGGCAGGCCCAATGATAACTTAACGCCTATTGATATCGTCAAATTCGCCTCCGCTTATGGAACTTGGCTGAAACAAAAATCGGCCGGCCCTAAAAAAGTAGTGGTAGGCCGGGATGGTAGAATTAGCGGCAATATGGTTGCAAATTTGGTGGAGCAAAGCCTTATTGCTTTAGGCATTGATGTGATACAGTTAGGATTAAGCACCACCCCTACTGTTGAAATGTGTGTTGTTTTCGAAAAAGCGGATGGTGGTATCATATTAACTGCAAGTCATAATCCAAAGCAGTGGAATGCCTTAAAATTATTAAACCATAAAGGGGAATTTGTAAATGCAGCAGAAGGTAAAACCATTTTATCATTAGCAGCGAACGAGGATTTTGATTATGCAGATATAGATGCTATGGGTAAAATTATTTCGAATGACACCAGTTTACAAAAACATATTGACGCGATACTTCATTATCCATTGGTCGATATTGCTACAATTAAACAAGCAAACTTCTCCATTGTAGTGGACGCTATAAATAGTTCAGGAGCATTTGCAGTACCCGCCTTACTCAAAGCGATTGGTGTTTCCAATATTCAAGTATTGAATTCCGACATGCATGGAAATTTTGCACACAATCCAGAGCCTTTGAAGGAACATTTAACTGAATTATGCAGCACTGTAGTCAATACTAAATCCGATTTAGGGATTGCGGTTGATCCTGATGTAGACCGACTTTGTTTTGTTAGTGAGGATGGCGAGTTGTTTGGAGAAGAATACACATTAGTGGCTGTTGCAGATTATATATTGCAACATAAAAAAGGAAGTACCGTAAGTAATTTGTCATCCACACGAGCATTACGAGATATTACAGAAAAAAATGGGTGTTCCTATTTTGCAAGTGCGGTAGGTGAAGTTAACGTGGTTGAAAAAATGAAGCAAGAAAATGCAGTCATTGGTGGAGAAGGTAACGGTGGTATTATTGTGCCCGATTTACATTATGGAAGAGACGCTTTAATTGGCATCGCATTATTTTTAACACATTTAGCAAAATTAAAATTAAGTGCATCTGCATTAAAAGCGAGTTTGCCCGCTTACTATATGAGTAAAAAGAAATTGGAATTGGACGATTCTATCTCATTAGATAAGATATATGCAGGTTTGGAAAAACAATACGCTACTTATACCATCAATAAGATAGATGGCATGAAAATTGACTTTGAAAATAAATGGGTGCATTTAAGGCCTAGTAATACAGAGCCCATTGTACGGATATATACGGAAGCGCCCACACAAATGGAAGCGGATACCTTAGCGGATAATATTATTTCAATAATTCAAAGCATTTAGTAATTTTAACGGGTATGGAAAGAATTTACTTTGATAATGCTGCAACAACGCCCATCGATGCAGAGGTGTTGGAAGCAATGCTTCCTTTTTTTAAGGAACAATTTGGAAATCCATCTTCCATATACAGTTATGGACGTGAAACACGCATGGCCATTGAAAAAGCCAGAAAATCAATTGCCGCTTTATTAGGCGCGAAGCCTGCAGAAATATTTTTTACCAGTGGTGGCACTGAAAGCACCAATACCGTTTTACATGCAGCGGTCACCGATTTGGGTTGCAAACATATCATCAGCTCTCCTATCGAGCATCATGCGACACTTCATACGGTTACCTATTTAGCCAAAGCGCATCAAGTAAAATTATCCTATGTAAATATCCTTCCAAATGGACATATAGACTTCAATCAATTGGAAGAATTACTAATAAATAGTGCCGAAAAAACTATTGTTACGATCATGCACGCAAATAATGAGATTGGTAATTGTATTAGCTTAAATGAAGTGGGTGCACTTTGCAAAAAGCACAACGCCTACTTTCATAGTGATACTGTGCAAACTGTTGGTCATTTTAATTTTGATTTGAAAAATATACCCGTTGACTTCATTACAGCTGCAGGGCATAAATTTCATGGCCCAAAAGGGACAGGTATATTATATATTAATGAAAACATTAAAATTAACCCGTTTTTACACGGCGGGGCGCAAGAAAGAAATATGCGTGCGGGTACCGAAAATGTATACGGCATTGTTGGCTTTGCAAAGGCATTAGAATTGTCAACCCAAAATCACGATAAAGACAAGGAATATATCTCAAGATTAAAAAAATACATGTACGATTCCTTAGTTGAAAATATTCCAACGGTTAGCTTTAATGGGGACCCTTTTGGCGAAAGCTTATACACTTTGCTTAGTGTCAACTTTCCTAAGAATCAAAAAACAGAAATGCTCCTTTTTAATTTAGATATACAGCATATCTGCGCTAGTGGTGGTAGTGCTTGCTCAAGTGGCGCACAACAAGGTTCTCATGTGATTGCCGCACTTAATAAACCATCAGACATCGTTACCGTTCGCTTTTCATTTTCTAAATACAATACGACCCAAGAAATTGACACAGTCATAGCAACTTTGACTACTTTATTGTAATTCGAATTATCGCCTAAATAATAAGCCCTCTTTTACCTTTGGTGAAAGAGGGCTTATATTATAAGATTACTGCTATTTATTTTTTAGCGATGGTGAAATCTTTTTCCATTTTATTAACTGCTTCTATTAATTGACCACAGGTTAAAATGTCTTGTACAAAGGCCATTTGTTTATCGCCTAAATTATTGGGCTTGCCTTGATATGCATTTTCAACATTAACAAAAAACTGATCATCACTCATAGCTTCCCCTAATGATTTATAATAAGCGACTCCTTGTTTCAAATCCTTCAACAAAGAAACACTCACCTTTTTTGCTAAATTTAATTCTCCTGAAGCATAACATGCTTGTAAAAATAAATAAGAAAAATAATTGTGTTGGTTACCTCTATTGGAGGTCATTCCATAAGGGAAATTTTTCTCATTGGTTTCAGCGTCTAATTTTCTAAGCAACTGCTGTGCGCTATCCCGCTTGCCTTCTATTGCTAATGATTGTGCCACTTGCGAAAAAGCCAATCGCATTGAATTTAAATGACGTCTGTTTTCTTCGTCAAAATAGACATTTGGATTTTTTGCATTACCAAATGAAAACTTAGTCATCATATTTTTATACGCTACATCTGTATCAATTGTTTGATTAAGTACCGGAACCAACTGATAGGACATGCCCGTCTGACGCACATACTTATCTAAACCTAATTCTTTTAATTCCTGTGTAGAAGTAAAGCAAATAGGTCGCTTAAAATCACTCGTTGCGATAATTGCATACATCGCTAATTCATTTTTCAATAAATATTGACGATTTGGATTAAAATCAATCAGCAATTCATCAACCATGTTATCAGTTGCCTTTGCAATACCTGATGCCAAAGCATTCGCCTTATTCACAGGCACTTTAAATTTGTGCGTAGGAAATATATTAACAGGACCATCAGTAGTGGATGCCATATACTTACCAGTAGGATCCCCTACCACATATCTTAATACAGAATCCAAGTTTTGATAATTTTTTTCTGCATTATTGTTTAATGGAGAATACAATACATAATTTAACTTATTACCAGCAACCTGCTCTTCACTAAAAATGACATCAAATTTTTCACTATTGTTTACTTTGTATCTAAGTTCTCGCATATACCAGTCGGAACCCAATAAGCTATTTACCACAACGCGCACGTCGGGGCGAATCCCTTCCACCTCCTGCGCATACCATAAAGGGTAAGTATCATTGTCGCCAAAGGAAAATAAAATCGCATTAGGAGGACAGCTTTCTAAATAGTTGCGTGCCAAATCACGTGGTAATAATTTTTGACTACGATCATGGTCATCCCATTCTTGCTGTGCCATTAAAACAGGTACCGCTAATAAACAAACCACCGTAGCAATCACACTCGCTATTTTTTGATTCACCACTTTGGTTAGCCATTGAATTACTTGCAAAACGCCCAACCCGATCCATATCGCAAAAACATAAAACGAACCAACATACGCATAGTCCCTTTCACGCGGTTGCAGACTCACTTGATTTAAGTAAAGTACGATTGCTAATCCAGTAAAAAAGAATAATAAGCCTGTAACAATAAAATCTTTTTTATTTTGTTGGTATTGAAATAAAAGTCCAAACAAGCCTAAAAAGAAAGGCAACATAAACAAGCTATTGTGTGCCTTATTATTATTTTTAATGGTATCTGGCAGCTTGGACTGATCTCCAAAAAAGAAATTATCAATAAAAGAAATACCCGTACTGAAATTACCATCCCTCACATTACCAAAACCTTGTAAATCATTTTGCTTACCTGCAAAATTCCATAAGAAATAGCGCAGATACATAAAACCAAATTGGTAATTGGTAAAGTATTTAATATTATCTCTTAAAGTAGGAGCTTCGCCATCTACTACTCCTGCAAACGCTTTATAGCTATCCATTTGACCACGATCATTTTCGCCATCCCACATTCTTGGAAATAAATGCGATGATGGGGCTGAAGACCAATCGCGCTTATAACTTTTACCAGCCAATTCATAATTCGTAGGGGCTTTCACATACTGATCACCACTTTCTACATTATCCACTTTGTCCACATAGTCTGGTCCAAATAATATTGGCCAATCGCCATATTGCTCTCTTCCTAAATAGCCAACCAACGTAACAGGATTATCTACATTGTACATATCCACGGAAGGATCTGCATTTGAACGAATCATGGTGGTGATATAAGTGGTATAACCCAATAACATAAATATCATTGACCACACCCCTAATTTTAAAAAGTAAATCCCTTTTTTATTTGCATAATGAATAGCGTATGCTAATATAGCCGCCAACAAAACAAAGAAAAATATAAAACCACTAAAAAAAGGCAATCCCATGGAGTTAACAAAATTCACGTCAAATGCCCCTGCCCATTTAACCGTATATTGAATAAGCACCACTTGAATAAAACCTGTGATGACCACTCCTACTAAAAATGCAAATAAACCACCCTTCCATGTTGGTTTATAATTTCTAAAATAATACACCATCACAATCGCTGGGATCGTTAATATATTTAATAAATGCACCCCAATGGATAAACCCATCATGTAAAAAATAAAGATGATCCATTTATCCGCACCAGGTTGATCTGCTTTATGTTCCCACTTTAATATCGCCCAAAATACCAATGCAGTGAAAAATGAACTTAATGCATACACTTCCCCTTCAACAGCACTAAACCAAAATGAATCGCTAAAAGTATACGCCAAAGCAC
>CAXNDZ010000043.1:0-13650 GCA_964201225.1 Chitinophagales bacterium
GTACAACCAGACAATACATTACAAGCGATTATTTCGCACGCCAAAGAATATGGTTTTGTTTTCCCAAGTAGTGAAATCTATGATGGGTTGAGTGCAGTGTATGATTATGGCCCTTATGGTGCACAATTGAAAAAAAACATTCGTGACTATTGGTGGAATAGCATGACACAAATGCATGAAAATATTGTGGGTATTGATGCTGCCATATTTATGCATCCAACTACTTGGAAAGCGAGCGGGCATGTGGATAGTTTTAGTGACCCATTAATTGATAATAAGGAAAGTAAAAAAAGATACCGCGTTGATCATTTGATTGAAGGACATGCAGATGCATTAACAGCAAAAGGAAATCCTGCCGCCGCTGAAAAATTATTAGCTGATATGGATGCGCTATTAGCCAATGAGGATTTTGAAGGGTTAAAAAAATTAATTGAAGAAAATAAAATTTTTTGTAGCGTAAGTGGTACTAGTAACTGGACCGAAATAAGACAATTTAATTTAATGTTCTCCACGGAGATTGGTGCTGTTGCGGAGGAAGCGAGCACTATTTATTTAAGACCAGAAACGGCGCAAGGAATTTTTGTGAACTTTTTAAATGTGCAAAAAACGGCAAGGATGAAAATTCCTTTTGGTATTGCCCAAACAGGGAAAGCCTTTAGAAACGAAATTGTAGCGCGTCAATTTATATTTAGAATGCGTGAGTTTGAACAAATGGAAATGCAATTTTTCATTAAGCCAGGAACGCAAAAAGAATGGTATGAGCATTGGAAAAACGAGCGTATGCAATGGCATTTAAGCTTGGGTATAGCACCACAGAAGTACCGTTTTCATGATCATGTGAAATTAGCACACTATGCCGATGCGGCTTTGGATATTGAATATGAATTTCCTTTTGGCTTTAAGGAAGTGGAGGGAATACACTCTCGTACTGATTTTGATTTAACGCGTCATCAGGAATTTAGTAAAAAGAAGATGCATTATTTTGATACGGAGATCAATCAACATTACGTGCCTTATGTGATTGAAACTTCTATTGGATTAGATAGAATGTTTTTATTGTTGTTGGCAAATTCCTATGAGGAGGAAACGATTAATAAGGAAGATGGTACGACCGATGCGCGCGTGGTATTGCATTTGCCTGCAAAACTTGCACCAAATAAATTAGCGATACTACCTTTGACTAAAAAAGACGGTTTACCTGAATTAGCAAAAGAATTGATGGATGAATGTAAAAAATCATTCCATTGTTTTTATGAAGAAAAAGATGCGATTGGTAAAAGATATCGTCGTCAGGATGCCATTGGAACTCCTTTTTGCGTAACCATCGATCACCAAACCAAGGAAGATGGTACCGTTACTATTCGTTACCGCGATAGTATGTTACAAGAGCGTATTGCGATGAATAAAGTAAGAGAATTAGTATTAGCGCATATAGCATAGTTAGCATATACATCATAAAACTAAGCCCCCGATGTATCGGGGGCTTAGTTAAAAGGAGACTAGTAAAATTATAAGAAAAGAGGTTAAATTATTTATTCATATTTTAATGAATAAATAATTTAACCGAAGGATTCAAAATGTACTTGTTTTTTATCTAACCCTAGTTCAGTCATATTTTTTCTTGCATCATCAATCATTGCTTTCCAACCGCATAACCAAACATGGGCTGTTTCTTTATTTTCTTTTAATAACTCTTGGTACACTGGATGTACATATCCTTTGTGTGATCCAGCAGGGACTTCTGTTTCTCTGGAATAGCAAGGATGAAAATGGAATCCTGGTTCTTTACTTTCTAAGTCCTTCAATTCGTCAATGTATAAACCATCTTCAAATTTTCGACAGCCAAAAATTAAATGGATATTATTGTGCGGAATTTTATGTTCGTGAATATAGCGAATCATTGATCGGAAAGGAGCGATACCTGTTCCTGTACAAATAAAGTACACATCATTTTCAAAATTCTTAGGCAGAGTGAAAACACCTTGTGGCCCTCTTAAAGTAACTTTAGTACCTACTTTGCCTTCGTTGAATAAATAGGTAGTACCAAGTCCGCCTTCTAAATGAACAATAACAAGTTCAAAACCATTTGTGCGATTAGGTTCTGAAGCAATTGAGTAACTTCTCCAACGCTTATTTTTTTGTTCATGTATTGGTAAGTCAAGTGTTACAAATTGACCAGGAATAAAATCAAATGATTCCAATGCTGGAATTTCGAAGTAAAATCTTTTTGTATTGGAAGTTTCATCAATAATTTTTGTGATCATGCCTTCCACCCATTCTAGTGCCATATTATTATTTTTTAATTAATTAGTAATGAAAACTCGTTGAACATAAATCTTGTTATTGGCGTATACTTTAATATAATAAACGCCAGTAACTAAATTTTCAATATCAATTTTTTGAGGATTTCTTTGGTTAACAAGTTTATTCTTATGTGCTACACGGTTACCCATGGAGTTCAATACATCTAATGAAATATTGTTGGTTTGTAAGTTGCTAAATGAAATATAAAAAGCGTTTCCTTTGATTAAATTTTCAATATAATCAGTGGAGGTTATTCTTAAATTAATATCCTTCGCCGAGCCTTCTAAAATATTAGTGATAATATTGCCACTATTGTCTCTTACTAAAACAAGTTTATTTTCAGAAAGTATTTGACAACCGTTGGTGTTGGCCATTACTTTGTATATCGCATTTTTCGTCGGCTTATAAACCTGATTTGTCGCACCATTTAAAAATTCATCATTCATATACCATTGATAGGAGGTAGCTGCTGTCGCAGTTAAGCTATCGCCTTGTAATTTAAACGTTGGTGCACCTATTATGTTTACAGGAATGGTAGTAGGAGGGCTATCACAGTCACTCGTACTAATTTGTGTGTTATATAAAAAGTAAAAGTAGTTTTGAAAATTTCCTGTAGCTGCTGTCACACTGTTACCCGTATAGCTGAACACTTTATTAGGTCCAATGGGATAAGGGTTGGTTGTCACATTGTTGTTTCTGTAAATACTAGCAGTACTATCACAAGTGGTGACGATATAGTAATTACCTGCAACATTTAGCTTAAAGTTAACCTCGTAAATTCTGCCAGAATCGCCAGCTACATAATTCGAAGCACCTGCAACCGGACTTGGAGAACTTGCCGCAGCATTTACAGTAACAAATTGAGATAGACTAGGATAGTAAGTGGTGTCGGTAGCCATGTACATCAATTCAAATTTAATTTTTCCAGCATTTGCAGTATATAATTTTACGGTATTAATAGTCATTGGGGTGCCTGTGGTTACCTTCATGTAATTACCTTTGAAATTATTATAACCTCCTGCACCCAATGTAGTATTGTGGGCAGGTCCAACAAATCCTTGAAACCCATGTGTTAAATACAAATTACTTTTGGTGGATGTAGCGGTGATATTAGATCCAGCTGCAATGGGTGTTGCTAAGTTTGAACTATCATACCAAATGTAACTTTTGCTTGCTGATGGTGAATTTACAGTAAGCTTTAAACTATTATTACAATTGATTGCGCTACCAGTAGGGGCTATACTATTATCAGCAGTAGTTATTGCCGTAATTAATGTATTATTTTCTTTTAGTTGGTCAATGGCAGATGTAACGGTTGCTGTGAATGAATATTTAGTAACTGCTTCTAAATTGATTGGTTTTTGGAAAGTATAATTCATGGACTCTCCAGCTTCCAAACGACCATTAAAAGTTTCATTGATATTTAAAATGGTATTCGTACCCTTTGTTACTGTTAAGCTAAGTGGGAAGTTTTTTTGTTGTGTTGTACCATTGTTGGTCACTTTTACCGTGACATATTGTACGGATTTTTTACAAGCTGCATTCTGCGGACTTACCAAATCAGACATTTGTAAATCGCTCGAAGGATTGATAATTCTTAAAGTATAATCCTGTGTTTCCCCGTTGGTATAGGTGCCACATGCCAATACATTAGCACTATTGCTTGTTTCCATCACCACAATTCTTACCTTCATTAAGCGACCAAGTTGTAAGGTGTCAGGTAAGCTAATAGTTGCAGTATAATTGCTATTGGTGATTCCAGTACTTGTATTGACCAATTCATTAGTTTCAAATGTGCCATTGCTATTATAGTCAATAAAGGTTTTTACAAAACGTGTATTATTGGTTGCATCTGCACTGCCTAGTTTTAAAAATAAATTGATTGAACTATTGGGTTCCCCGTTGATGAATAAATTGGTGTTATCTACAAAATCTTTATTGGTAGCTGGTACAAATTGAATATTATTAATGCTTATACTGTCTATTTTACTTCCAGCACTTGAGCTTGCAGTGGATGCACAATAAGCTACACCGCCAGCACCACTGATGACTAAAGAATAGGGTTGTTGGCCTCGATCTAAATTACGCTTATGCTTAACTTTAATCAAATAGCTTTTACCGACTAATGTGGTATCAATTTCTACTTTTTCTACGTTATCCAATACATTATCACCTTTAAAAGCCGCACTGGCAGGAGTTTGTGGGTTTAGTTTCCATGAATTAGTGATTTTGGAACCTTGACTTATTGTTAAGTCCAAGTCATTCACTAACTGGGGTGTAGTGTCATTTAATGTACTTCTGGCAGTCCCTTTAACATCGTTCCAAACAATACTTGCTTTTACCGGGTTTTTCCCGGAAGCAATAATGGTATAGGTGGTGGAGTCTAAATTATTTAAAGTGTTTTCATATATTAAGTCAGAACTAGCATTGCTATTTTTTGTCGTTAATGCATTTTTCAAAACAGTTGCGGCATCAAACATATTAAGCAACCCCCATCCAAATTTGTAATCTGGTCCAGGGTTGGGTCCTGCTTCATTTACTGTATGTATCGCCAAAGCTTTTACCGTGGTTGATCTCAAAAACTTTTTGGGACTTAATTGTTGGCTAAGCTCTTGTAATAATAATAATGAGCCGGCTGCATTTGGAGTAGCCATGGAAGTTCCATTCTTATATCCGTAACTAGAGTCATGGGTAGCAGTAGTTGAAAATACAGATACCCCATCCGCTACAATATCTGGTTTAATTCTTCCATCATCTGTTGGGCCCCAACTACTAAATGAGGACATGACTACGTCTTCCTTTTTGGTATAGGGACTTGATAAGCCATTAACAGCACCAACAATTAATAAATTTTTGGCATTGATATCCGAAGATAAAGTTTCATAACCATCATTGCTACTTAAGCTATCAGGTCTTCCGCCTGCATTATACATTTTTCCATTGGCATCTCTTCTCCAATAAGGATCACCCACTTTAGGGCCAGTACTTCCATGATTATTTCCTGCAGCCTTAACACTTAAATAAAAAGGCGCATTGTACATAACAGAATCATGGATCATTGCTTCATAATTGTAAAGCCCAAATTTATAGTCTTCCTTTTCGGTGTACTTGCCATTGAATTCCCAACGATCCGCCGAATCACTATTTTGATCCCAGCCACTTAATATACCATAGGAGTGGTTGGAAATAAGCATTCCATTTGCTGCAGCTGCTGACATTTCACTATTATCATTATTCCAGTCATAGGAATAAGCCCCTTTTAAATTATAGGACATTCCTTTTGCTAATGGGTTCAATCCTTTCGACATGACAGTGCCAATCACATGCGTACCATGCTCATAGGCCGTAGTGGCATTGTCTTTTTGAACAATTCTATTTCTCAGTTCATTATGGGTTGTGCGCACAGCACCTTGGTCCCAAACACCGAACGTGTTTGTTAAGCTATCGCTTTCGCCAGTTAAATTAAATCCGTTAGCTGCGGTCGGCCAAAGTTTATTGGTATTGACTGTGATTGCAGGAATAGGATCTGCAAAACTTGTATAATAAATGGGCATGCCTGCCGCATCAATGCCCATTAAGGAACGACGGCTATTTCCGGCTTGATAAAATAAAGGCCACCTTTTTTCCTTGGCCTTGATTAATGCATCTGAATAAGAAGCGCGGGATTCAATATCTAATGATTTTGCCGTACTTAATAGTATTAATTTTTTGGTTTGAACCTGTGCATTTATTTGTTTAAAAAAAATAAACGAAACCAATAAACAAATTTGCCATTTTTTCATGCGCGTATTTTTATAAAACCTTATAGTAGGAGTATTCGAAATTACAATTTATTATCTATTTTTTGGCAATTTAACTGATTTATAAGGCCCATACTATAGAGAGTTTTAGCTAATAGTTGTTTGTAAATCTGTTTAAATTTTGTTGTAACTTTAAACAAATACAAATGCAATGAAAAGGGTTTATAAAACTACCTTAGGTTTAATGCTAATGGCTGGATTATTACTGGGATGTTTGACTATTAAAAAACAATCAAAAGCACAAGTAGCACAAGGTATTCAAGGTCAAATTTTTGAACAAAAAGGCAATCAAATGCCACAAAAGGGAAAGCCTTTTTCAAAGGGTATTGGATATGCGACCCAATTATATGTTTTTGAACCAACGACCATGCAATCTGCTAGTCAAATAAGCGGTAGTATATTTCGACAGCCAAGCACCCAATTAATTGGGTCTTATGCTACTGATAGTTTAGGCTATTTTAAAGTGAACTTAGCTCCAGGCAGGTATAGCATTTTTGTGGGGTATGAAGGTGGATATTATGCTGCTAGCTTTAATCAACGCAATGAGTTAGGCATTGTGCAAGTTTCTGCGGGAACCTTTACGCCCATTGAAGTAATTATTAGCGCCAAAGCAAGTTATTAGCATTGAAATAGTATCTTTGTAGCGTGATGTATGAATGAGCAATCCTTGTTTGAACGGTTTAATGTATCCCCCCTCCTAAATTCTTTGGCGGACAGGATAGCTATGTCCGAGACGCAAAAAAATCCTTTTCAAATTTTCCTGCAACATCTTAATGGATCTACACCTGCTTTTGTTTTACAAACTATTTTTACCCATGAAAAAACGAATCAGTGGAATCATATTGTTGTATTAAATGATGCCGAAGAAGCTGCGTATTTTTTTAATTCCATTGAAAGTGTGACAGAGGCGATGGATTTGTTTTATTTCCCTTCCTCTTTCAAAACACCACATAATTTTAATTTTTTAAATCCTTCGCATGTGATGTTGCGAACCGAAGCATTGACTAAAATTTCAATGGGCGGAAATAAAAAAATTATTGTGACCTATCCGGAAGCACTTTTTGAAAAAGTGATTCTTCCTAAAACCTTACAAAAAAATATCATTCAAATTAAAACCAATGATAGTATTGATTTGAATGCAATGATGCAGCAATTTATTGACTATGGTTTTGAACGAACCGATTTTGTATATGAGCCAGGGCAGTTTGCACTTAGGGGCGGTATTTTTGATATTTATTCTTTTGGCAATGAAAAGCCTTATCGTATTGAATTGTTTGGCGAAGAGGTGGATAGTATTCGCTTGTTTGATCCTGCAACGCAATTGAGTGAACGTAAATTATTACAAGTAAACATTATTCCAAACGTAACCACCCAATTTGAGGATACTGAAAAAATACCACTCATTGAATTTATGAATAGTAACACTATTCTTTGGGTGAAGGATTGGAATGTAATTAAGCAACGTGGGATGGATCAATGGGAGTCCTTGAATGATTTTTTAACGCATACTGCAAATAATAAGCCAATTGAATTAGGCGATGCGCATATCAAACATACCCAATTAGATGATTTTGATACTGTTGAAAATGCGGAGGCTTCTTTGTTGAATAGTACCATCATAGAATGGGGGTTTCAGGCAAATATTGCAAAGGAAGTCATTTCATTTAACACCCAAGTGCAGCCAAGCTTTAATCGACAATTTCAATTGCTGATTGCCAACTTGCAGGAACTTGAAAAAAAGGGGTACGCCTTATTTATTTTTGCAGAGCAAGCAAAGCAATTGGAACGTTTACACGCTATCTTCACAGATTTAAAAACAGAAATACAATTTACACCTGTTGTTAAAAATATTCATGAAGGGTTTATTGATCATGATCATAAAATTGTTTGTTATACGGATCATCAAATATTTCAACGCTATCACAAATACAAAGTAAAGCAGGCCTATAGTAAAAGTAAGGCTATAACGCTTAGAACATTGCGTGATATGCAACCTGGCGATTATGTTACGCATATTGACCATGGGGTAGGTGTATATAGTGGACTCCAAAAAATTGACGTAAATGGTTTAATGCAGGAAGCGGTCAGGATTATATATAAGGACAGTGATATATTATATGTGAATATAAATTCACTACATAAAATTTCAAAATATACTGGAAAGGAAGGGGCGCCTCCTAAAATTAATAAGTTAGGTTCCGATGCTTGGGTAAAGTTAAAAGACAAAACAAAAGCAAAGGTGAAGGAGATTGCATTTGATTTGATTAAGTTGTATGCACAACGTAAAGCACAAGCTGGGTTTGCGTTTACGCCGGATAACTATATGCAATATGAATTAGAAGCCTCGTTTATTTATGAAGAAACTTTGGATCAAGCAAAGGCAATAGCCGATGTAAAAAAGGATATGGAAACACCTTCGCCCATGGACAGATTGGTTTGTGGAGATGTGGGCTTTGGCAAAACGGAAGTAGCAATTAGGGCAGCATTTAAAGCAGCCATTGATGGAAAGCAGGTAGCACTTTTGGTGCCTACTACAATTTTAGCATTTCAACATTACAAAACATTTGTGGATCGCTTAAAGGATTTTCCCATTACAGTTGATTATTTAAACAGGTTTAAATCCGCTGCGCAAAAAAAGGAAACCATTGAAAAAGTAAAACAAGGTAAGGTGGATATTTTAGTGGGCACCCATGGTATTTTAGGAAAGGATGTGGTGTTTAAGGATTTGGGTTTAATGATTATTGATGAAGAACAAAAATTTGGGGTAGGCCATAAGGAAAAATTAAAAACTTTAAGAGCGACGGTTGATTGTTTAACATTAACAGCAACACCCATTCCAAGAACTTTACATTTTAGTTTAATGGGCGCGCGCGATTTAAGTATTATTAATACACCACCTGCCAATAGGCAACCCATTCATACGGAAGTACAGGTGTTTAATGAGGATACCATTCGCGAAGCCATTTAGTACGAAGCAGAACGCGGCGGACAGGTATTTTTTATTCATAATCGGGTGCAAGGCTTGTCGGAAATGTGCGCGATTATTCAGCGCTTATGCCCAGATTTAAGTATTGGATTCGCGCATGGTCAATTAGAAGGGCATCAATTGGAAGAAAAAATATTAGATTTTATTGAAAAAAGATATGACGTGTTGGTGTGTACTAATATTGTCGAAAGTGGGGTGGACATTGCCAATGTAAATACCATCATCATTAACAATGCACATCAATTTGGCTTAAGTGATTTGCACCAATTAAGAGGAAGGGTAGGCCGAAGCAATAAAAAAGCATTTTGTTATTTATTAGCGCCGCCCATAAGTACTTTACCTGATGATTCTAGAAAAAGATTACAAACCTTAGAACAGTTTAGTGAACTTGGTAGTGGATTCCAAATTGCAATGCGTGATTTGGACATTCGTGGTGCTGGTAATTTATTAGGCGGCGAGCAAAGTGGTTTTATGGTGGAGATTGGATTTGAAATGTATCAGAAAATTTTAGCAGAAGCAGTAAGAGAATTAAAAAGATCTGATTTTAAAGAATTGTTCCAGGAAGAAATTAGCAAGCAGGATGATTATGTGCAAGATTGTACGATTGATACCGACTTGGAAATTATGATTCCAGATATTTATGTTGAAAGTATTGGAGAGCGCTTATCCTTATATACAAGATTAGATCAATCTGAAAATGATGAAGAATTAGATTTGCTACATGAGGAAATGGTAGATCGATTTGGTCCGATGCCTAAGTCCGTGGAAGATTTATTTACAACAGTTAAGTGTAGAAGAATTGCCATCGCATTGGGTTTTGAAAAATTGACTTTGAAAGACGAAACGGTAAGGTGTTTTTTTATAAATCGACCTGATGCACCTTATTTTGAAAGCGACACCTTTAAACAATTGTTATTGTTTGCACAAACTGCAATGAACACTGCGCATTTTAAACAAGCAGGCAAAAACTTTATCCTTATCATCAAGGACATTAAAGGGATGAGTGAATGTTATCGCTTACTAAATAAAATACATACTGGTGTATTGGGCGTCAAATAAATTATAATGGTTAGGGCTAAAAATGTTAAAAGCCGCACTCAATTCATCGAGTGCGGCTTTTAAATAAGATTGGAATTGTGTAAAAAAGATCCAGTAAAACTAGAATCCTTTTGTAGCCACTCCGTCAGCAATAGCTTTAAGCGCATTTGTTTCGCTTAAGATTGCTGCCATTTTATTTCCTTTACCATCGTGGCCACCTGCCATATAACCGCCTTTTGCAGTTCTAGTGATGACAGCGTCAAGCATTGGTACATTTTTTTCTTTTGTTTTTAAGCAATACGCTTTAATCATTTTTGTAGTGTCCATTTTATATAAATTTTAAAGTGAAAATTTCTAATTGAAAGTAGGTTATTTATTGTTATTCATTTGAGTTCAAGGGCTGTTTTTTGTTAAAATCGCCAAAAATTGTATTAATACTAACTTTTAGGCATCAATTTTAGCATATTTCGCGTGTGATTCAATGAATTCCCTTCTTGGAGCCACTTCATCACCCATGAGCATGCTAAAGATACGATCAGCTTCGGCAACGCTCTCGATGGTCACTTGTTTCAAGGTTCTTCTGGATGGATCCATGGTAGTTTCCCATAATTGGTCTGCGTTCATTTCTCCCAAACCTTTGTATCGCTGAATGGTCACTGAATCATCTTTTCCACCACCAATTTTTGTAACCAATGCTTTGCGTTGTTCTTCACTATAGGCGTATTCTTGGTCCTTACCTTTTTTCACTAAATACAAAGGAGGTTGTGCAATGTATACATATCCATTTTGCACTAACTCTTTCATATATCTAAAAATGAAAGTTAAAATTAAAGTGGCGATGTGCGATCCATCCACATCGGCATCGGTCATAATAATTAATTTATGATAGCGAAGTTTTACAATGTTCAATGCCTTTGGATCTTCGGGCGTTCCGACAGTTACACCAAGTGCAGTATACATATTACGAATTTCCTCATTCTCATAAATCTTATGCTCCATTGCTTTTTCAACATTCAAAATTTTACCACGTAATGGTAAAATGGCTTGATAGCCGCGATCACGCCCTTGTTTTGCAGTACCACCCGCTGAATCTCCTTCGACTAAGTAAAGCTCACATCTTTCTGGATCTCTATCTGAGCAATCCGCCAACTTTCCTGGAAGTCCGCCGCCAGTAAGTACCGTTTTGCGTTGCACCATATCTCTTGCTTTTTTAGCTGCTACACGGGCTTGGGCCGCTAAAATTATTTTTGAGATTACATACTTCGCCTCCTTTGGATTTTCTTCTAAATAAGCTTCTAATACCCTAGAAACGGTAGTTTGAACCACACCACTCACTTCACTATTTCCTAATTTGGTTTTCGTTTGACCTTCAAATTGAGGTTCAGGGACCTTTACGGAAATAATTGCACTTAAGCCTTCTCTGAAATCATCTCCCTCCACTGTTACTTTTGCTCTTTCAAATAAACCTTCTTTATCACCGTAACTTTTAAATACGCGGGTAAGTGCAGTTCTAAATCCTGTAACGTGCGTTCCACCCTCAATCGTATTAATATTATTTACATAAGAAAATATATTCTCTTTAAAATCGTCATTGTAAGTCAACGCAACTTCGACCATTACATTGGACGCTTCGTCCAAACCTTCCACATACAAAGGTTGTGCAATGATTGGATTACGATTACCATTTTTATCTAGCATTTGCACAAACTCAACAATACCACCTTCACTATAAAAATTATTTTTATAAGCAACACCAGCCTCATCTAATTCTCTGTGGTCTGTTATTGTAATGTTTATTCTCTTGTTCAAATAAGATAGCTCACGTAAACGACCTTCTAAAATTTCTCTTTTATAAACTGATTCTTGAAAGATGGTTAAGTCAGGCCAAAAATGAACGCGGGTTCCGGTTTTTTCACTGATTCCAATTTCCCTAACAGCATATTGTGGAGCGCCAATGGCATACTCTTGTTCAAAGATTTTACCTTCTCTTTCAACGGTTACCAACAATTTTTTACTAAGGGCATTAACGCAACTCACACCCACACCATGCAATCCACCCGATACTTTATAGGTATTTTTATCAAATTTACCTCCTGCATGCAACACGGTCATAACTACTTCCAAAGCAGAGCGTTTCTCCTTGGTATGCATGGCTGTAGGAATACCACGACCATTATCCTGTACACTAATGGAATTATCCTCATGAATAGCAACTTCAATATGAGAGCAATAACCTGCCAATGCCTCATCAATAGAGTTGTCAACTACCTCATACACAAGGTGGTGTAAGCCTTTTGAGCCCACATCTCCAATATACATGGCAGGTCTTTTTCGAACGGCTTCCAATCCCTCTAAAACCTGGATACTATCGGCACCGTAATTTTTGTTTTCGGCTGATTCGCTTGACTGTAAATCTTCTGACATAAAATGGTTAAAATTATTTTGTTTTTATAGGCATTCCGAATGCATACAAACTTAAGAAAATTAAGGGTTTAAAGCCTGTTTTAGCCCCAATTTAGTTATCCCCATTTTTGCCATTTTGTGCATAGTTTTTTAGCCTAAAAAAGGGTCCTTTTTTTAGTCATTTTTGCGTCAGATTTTGACCTATAATAGTTGCTTTACTTTTTATGCCTTAATTTTGTCCTAATGACGCAGGCACATGAAATATTAAAACAGGCAAATGCACCCCATGGGTTTGATGGGATGGCTTTGTTGTATTCCAAGGAGCAGCGCATACCTGGTTCAACGCAATACCATATTCGTCGCTATGCAGTGCAGGATAGCTGGGCAGCCGAGGATACGGGCATGTTCATTTATCACTATAATGCAAGTACACCTAAGGAAAATTACTTAGAATTACGATTTTGTATTTCGGGCAACAGATATTGTGATAATAAATTATGCGGGACTTGTAATCAGATACCGACCAATGATTGTTCAGGTCCTTTGCGTACCATTGATGTTTTTTCATTCCATTTTACTTCCACTTTTTTACATCAGTTTGTACATCATGTAAAATTGAATAATAAGAAAGATGATTTATTGGCTTTTAAGTATCCTGATAATTTTTCTAAAATATTTCAGTTGAGTATAAAAAAGCGAGCCACTTTGGATGCTTTGTTAAATCATAGTTATAGCGGTTCCCTCGAAAATATTTTTGTAAATGCAAAAGTGCATGAATTATTGGTGTATAGCTTGGAACATGTGGTGGACGAAAAAGACGCTGTATTTTCTTGTAAATTTTTAGCGGATGAGCGTGGCACTGAAAGTATTTATCAAGCCCGTGAGTTTTTATTGCAACATATCGGCGATCCCATTACCATAAAGGAATTGAGCCGTAAGGTGGCTATGAATGAGTGTTATTTAAAGAAGGGGTTTAAAGAAGTTTTTGGCACAACCATTTTTGATTTCTACCAACAACAAAGAATGGAACATGCAAAGTATTTGTTGTATGAAAAATCATTAAGCGTAACCGATGTGTCAGCGTTATTAGGGTACTCTTCCATCTCTCACTTTTCTGCG
>CAXNDZ010000044.1:0-13530 GCA_964201225.1 Chitinophagales bacterium
CCAAAGCCAATTCCACCCACTAATAGGGCTACTGGCAATGCAGATAATGACCCCAAATCGGATCCAGCTGGTTTTAGGAAAAAGATCCCTATTAAAAATAGCATGGTTGCCAAGGTTTCCGTGATGAAGTTTTGGGGCAAATTACGAATCGAAGGACCGGTACTAAAAACCGCTAATTTCGCTGATGCGTCATTACACTCAATAAAATGATCCTTATATACCATCCAAACGACCAAAGCACCTAACATCGCCCCCAATAATTGGGCTAAAATATAAGAAGGTACCAAGGCCCAACTAAATTTACCAGCACTCGCAAGTGCAATAGTTACTGCAGGGTTTAAATGTCCTCCACTAATACTACTTGTTACATACACCCCTATAAATACAGCAATCATCCATCCAAAAACAATAGAAACAAGTCCGCCATTATTTCCCTTAGTGTTGGGAAGCACTACATTGGCAACAACCCCATTACCAAGGGTGATGACAAGGGCTGTACCTAATAATTCCGCTACAAAAGGAGTCATGTTGTTCTATTTTAATTTTTAACGATATATTAAATTAAGAAAAAATGGGCGTTAAAATACTTATTTCAAAAATACAATTGAATGAGCAATTGCGTCCGTTTATTTATGCCATTTATTTTTACCAATTATTCGTCGCTTTAATTGCACGCGCCCAACCTTGAATACACTCGGATCTTTGTGCATCACTGTTGGTGGGTTCAAAGGTTTTATCTATTTGCCATTTAGATCTCAATTCTTCCATATCCTTCCAAAATCCTACTGCTAAGCCTGCCAAATAAGCTGCACCTAATGCGGTAGTTTCAACCATGGTTGGACGAATCACTTTGGTATTTACAATATCCGATTGAAATTGCATCAATAAGTTATTATGTGTGGCGCCGCCATCCACGCGTAATTCCGCGATAGGAATTCCTGCATCTGCTTCCATTGCTTTTAACAAATCATAACTTTGAAATGCAATACTTTCCAATGCTGCGCGCGCAATATGCGCCGACGAAGTGCCGCGCGTTATTCCTACAATGGTACCTCTTGCATGTTGGTTCCAATAAGGCGCGCCTAATCCTGCAAATGCTGGTACCAGATAAACACCATCCGTATCATTTACTTGACTTGCTAATGCTTCAATTTCTGATGAATTTCTGATTAAGTGCAAGCCATCTCTTAACCATTGTACTACAGCACCTCCTATAAATACGCTTCCCTCCAATGCATAATAAGTGTGCCCATTCATTTGCAATGCAATGGTGGTTAATAAATTATTTTTTGAAGTCACTGCTTTTTCACCGGTATGCATTAACATAAAACAACCCGTACCATAAGTATTTTTTACCATGCCCGCTTGCGTACACATTTGTCCAAATAATGCAGCTTGTTGGTCACCCGCAATTCCAGCAATTGGAATTTCGTGGTGTGCAAATAATTGCGTGGTATGTCCATAAATTTCACTGCTGCTTTTTACCTCAGGCAACATCGCAGCTGGCACATCTAAAATTTCCAATAGTTCTTTATCCCATTGTAGTGTATGAATATTAAATAACATGGTTCGAGATGCATTGGTAACATCTGTTACATGCACTTTACCGTTGGTTAATTTCCAAACCAACCAGGTATCAATCGTTCCGAAAATTAATTCTCCTTTGTTGGCAAGATCACGCGCACCTTCAACATGATCTAAAATCCATTTTACTTTTGAACCCGAAAAATAAGCATCAATCACAAGGCCTGTTTTTTCTTGAATTTTTTGCGCAAGTCCTTTTGCTTTTAAGGTATCGCAAAAATCTGCAGTCCTTCTATCCTGCCAAACAATGGCATTATAAATAGGCATACCTGTTATTTTATTCCAAACAACGGTGGTTTCTCTTTGATTGGTAATCCCAATTGCAGCAACATCATCAATGGATAAACCCTTCATGCTAATAGCCTCGGTCGCTACCCCCATTTGCGTACTCCAAATTTCAAGCGGGTCATGTTCCACCCATCCTGCTTTGGGAAAAATTTGGGTGAATTCTTTTTGAGAAGTTGCGTGAATTTGCCCTTGATGATCAAATAAAATAGCACGACTACTGGTCGTACCTTGATCAAAGGATAGAATATATTTTGACATTACAATCGTTTATTTGATGGTAAGTTAAAAAAAGAAATGCAAAACTACCTTCTGTTTTTTAACCAAGATTCAGGATCCAAGGCCACGCCCTTTTCGTTATAAATCAAAAAGGAAATGGCACCCTCCCCATCTAGGTTTACACCAGATTTTCCTAAAACAGTGCCTGCTTTTACTTCCTGTCCCACATTCACGGTTGCATTATTTAAATAGGTATACATGGTAAAGTATTTTCCATGTTGAACGATGATGGTTAAATCACCGTTAACATCCCCAACATAGGAAATTTTTCCATTGGCAACACTACGTACCGAAGTTCCCTTAGGCACCGCCAATTCAATACCATCACTTTTTCGGTTTAATTTAGTACCAGGTATATTTTCAACACCAAAATGTATATAAACATAACCCTTATCTGCAGGCCAAGGTAAATTACCTCGGTTGGTTTCAAATGAAACGGAGGTTTCCCTACCTTCTTCAGTGGTTTCTAATGCAGAATACGGACGGTTATCTGTTGTACTTTTTAAGCCGCCTTCCCCAGCACTTACCTTAGCACCACCGGCGGTTGCCGTTTTAATTTCACTGCTTGGCTTCGCTTTGGTATTATCATTTTTGCCTTTTAATTTAGCCAATCTATCTTTTTCCTTTTTTTCTGCTTCTACGGTTTCTCTTCTTATGATTGTCAAAATTGCTTGTTGCATTTTTTTACGCTGCGCCTCCTTTTGACGCACCTGTGCTGTGATTTCTTGCTCCTTGCTTTTTAATTGATTCACCACTTTATCCTGTTCTTTTCTGTCGACCACCAAAACTTTCAATTGGTCATTTTGAACATTCAAGGTTATTAATCGGTCCTTTTTATTGGAACTTAATGTTTCAATTTTTACCCCTAAGTCCTTTTGAGATAAATCAATAGCTTGCGCTTGTGCAGTTCTGTTTTGTCGATAGCTTTTCAAATAGGTAATACGTTTTACTGCGTCATTAAAACTATTGGCTGAAAACAAAAAACTTAAATATTCATACCCACTGCGACTTTTGTAAGCAAAAATGATACTTTTAGCATACCTCGATTTTAAGGTATCTAAATCCTTATTTAATTTTTGAATGTCAAGCTGGTTGGTGTAAATGGCATTATCGAAAATTTGTACTTGCTTTTTGATACCATTAATTAAAGCCTCTCTTTTTTTAATTTTATCTCGTATGACCGCCAATTGTCCTAAGGAATTTTTTTTGTTTTTTTTGGTTTGCTCCAATAATCGGTTCAACTCATCTAACTCCTTACGAATGGACTGCTCTTCCTTTTGCAAATCCTCCCTTGAGCCATTTGCTTGCGCTTGCACATTTGCATTGGCAAAAATGAATAGTAAAACAAAAAAGGTGATTTTTTTAAACATAATATTTTTTTTCGCAGTAGTGACTACTTCCGCTTAACAGTTTTAGGTAACCCTATTTTAGGAATGGCAAAAGTATATTTTACAGGCTCATTAAATGTAAATTCCTTTACTTCCATCTGAATATCCAGTTTCTGTTGTGCTACAATTGAAATGGCCCTATTTAAGGGGAATTGATATGGTCCAACATTGACATGATCTGCATAAGTAATATCACAAGTACGATGCTGATTAATACCAATATCGTCCAACTTTAAATGCATCACTTTGGAATTATCATTATTCAATATCACCAAGTTTTTAAACAATCTTCCCATTAAACTTACTTGTAATTGATTGTTATTCGATTTATAGGATAAAATATTGCTGCTATCCATAAATATAGGATTTCCTAAAATCAAATCCTGAAGGGTGTTAAATGTGAAAGGAATTTTTATCACTTCCTGCAAATAACTGATTGGTTTTCGTTCGATACTTTTTGTTTTATTTAAAGGATATAATAAAACAACACTATCCTTTTTTATGAAAGCCTTAATTCCAATAACACCCATGGCGCCTCGAATCGTAATGTAAATTTGACTGTCCTTAATCATACTCACATTGGCAATATATGAATCAGCACTTTTCGAGGACTCGTATTCTACTTTAATCCTTGCATTCATTGTTTTATAGTCAAGCTTTGCAATTGCAATTTTTCTTAAAATATTTTTAACAATTGCCAGGGAATCTACTTTTTTAATTTCTGTAACAAATTGACTTTTGGTCGTATCGCTTTTAGATACAGCATCTTGAATGATTTGCACTTTTTTAAATGTGGCACAAGAAGATGCTAGAAGCAATAAAAAACCAAGCAAATATTTTTGTTGCACCATGTATTTAATTATTTTTTTCCGGTATGCCCAAATCCACCGGCACCTCTTTGTGTTTCGTCCAATGCAACAACCAGTTCCCAATCCACTTTTTCAACAGATTGAAAAACCATTTGCGCAATGCGATCACCATCATTAATTATTTGAGGCTCCTTTGATAAATTTATTAAAATTACTTTAATTTCTCCTCTGTAATCTGCATCAATAGTGCCAGGGGTATTTAAACAGGTAATGCCCTGTTTAATGGCTAAGCCACTACGCGGTCGAATCTGCGCTTCCCAATTTTCAGGAATGGCTAAAAAAAGTCCAGTGGGTACCAAACATCTTTCCATGGGTGCTAATGTAATGGGAGCTATTAAGAATGCCCTCAAGTCCATGCCAGATGATCCACTGGTTGCGTAAACCGGCAAGGGATGATGACTGTTATTTACAATTTGGACTTTGTGTGGCATGCCAACAAAAGTAAGTAAAAATCAAAGGAATTAGCGCTTGAAATAACAACAGTAAATTAGGAATATGTTAAAAATAAAAGATGGATCCAAATCTGATGGTATTAGATAGCGGATTTCTTGACAACCCGCCCCCAGAAGGTACTAAATAGGAAATATTAAACTTGTTCTGAAGATATTGAAAACTAGCACCAACCGTAAAGTATTGACCATTACTTGAAACTTGAGATTCATAAGTATATCCTGTTCTTAAGTAAAAGATGCTGTTGTAATTATATTCAGCCCCAACCGAAGCCTTCAATGTTTCCCCTAATGGTGGACCATATTGTTTTGTAAAGGAATTGAACCAACTTGAAACCACGGATTGAGAAAAATATTGATCATCAGTTCCGCCGGTGGAAAGATCTGGATATGCAGGCACCAATAATCTGTTTACATCAATTCCAAATTCTAGGGAATTATCACTATCAAATGTAGTTAAGTATCCCATACCTAATCCAAGATTGGCTGGAATGAAATACTTTCTTGTATTCTCATTGGAGTAATTTATTTTACCCCCCAAATTTGACATCAACAAACCTGCATGAAATCCTTGTCCATTTTCATTTTGCTTATAAAACAAACTGATATCACCTGCGAGCGTATTACCAGCTCTAAAATTGGTGCTAGAATTTAATAACGCCCCTTGAACAAGTCTTGAATTTATATAACGTAAGGTGACACCCAAACTTAAATTTTGAGTTAATAATATGCTATACCCCGCATCAAAACTAAATTCAGAAGGTTTGGTATCTAAATACTGCGTGCCATATTCATCTGAAAAAGTAATATTCCCCAAACTAAAAAATCGCAAGGAACTATTAATACTACTAAACTCATTTAATTTTTTATAATAACCCATACTTGCCAAATAAACATCTGCCAAACCTAAATCCTTTAACCATGGTGTATAATTGATTAAAAAGCCACTGTTCTTTTCCAACATTGGCAACTTTGCAGTATTACCAAACAAATCGTTGGCTTCAGGCGACATGGCTAAAGATAAATTCCCCATACCCGCTGATCTTGCATCAGGCGATATGCGCATGAATGGTACCGCTGTATTAATTCGCTTATTAAAAATCTGCGCATAAACGTCTTGGGTAATAAAAAATAAAACAAATGATACAAGAATTACTTTTTTTGCCCCCAATATTACAGATAATGCGTTTTTCATGATTTTAAAAATAATGATACAAAGATAGTTAATGGACTTTAATATTTAAGAAACTTATTGGTCAGCTGGATTTCCTGTTGGTCATCCTTTACAATTAATTTATAAAAATAAGTACCAGGGGACAGTGTCCCTAATTCAATAACATTTGATAATACAACCCTATTTAGGAGCGGGCCCTCAAATGTTTTTGACAACTGCTTTATTCCTATATTATTATATATTTCAATAGTATATATTAGAGACTTATTCCCCTCTCTTAACTGGCTAATCTCAAAGCTAAATCGCGTACTAGATCCTACTGGATTGGGGTAATTTGTCAAATTTTTAACCGACAAAACTCGACTATTGGGTACCATTACATTTATAGTATCCTTATTGGAGTTCCCTATTAAGTCCCAGGCCTTAATGATGAATTGATGCGGCCCTTCACTTAATGTGGGTAATGCAAATTTTATTTTACCACTTTGATAGGTGTTTACGTCGGCTGTATAATAATTATTTAAAATAAAGGGGCTTTGCGTTTCCCCATCAATGACCAAACTTAAATCATGGCCCAAGGAGTTTCCCGAAGTTTGAATGCCAGAACTATCTTTTAAGCTGATCAATAAATTAGCATTTGCATTGATCCAGGTGTTTTGTTTGTATTGATTTAAAGTGTCATTTATGTAAACTTTTTCAAAAATGGGGCCGGTGGTGTCCGTTGAAATATTCTCCGAAAAAGCATTTACAAACAAACTATCATATATGCCAATAGCATCTGTAGTTCCAGCGCTATGAGTCGCGTACAATTGCATTCTTAAAGCCCCTTGATTGATGGCCACCTCCTTGGGCAAAATAAAATCAACACTAAATAACCCTTTGTTGACAATCGCATTTCCTTTAAATAAAATATTGTCTTGCGTAGTAACATTT
Organism: Chitinophagales bacterium; assembly: GCA_964201225.1. Taxonomy (GTDB): domain Bacteria; phylum Bacteroidota; class Bacteroidia; order Chitinophagales; family Chitinophagaceae; genus Sediminibacterium. The sequence goes on from CAXNDZ010000044.1 coordinate 6,962, forward strand.
ACGGGTATACTTGATGAAATATTAGCCAATGTTTTTTGCTTTTTAGGAATATCAAATAAAGTAAACTCCATCAATCCATCAAAATTAGTAAGCAGGTTTCCAGTGGCCTTAATCGTCCCAGCTACCTGATATTTTCCGCCCGCTTTTAAAGTATCCTTCCCTTTAAATATTTTTTGATTGATTCGCTCAATACTAACCCCAAAGCTTGGCTTAGCCAATTGCAATGCAGGATCGCCCATTAAATTAAATTTAAATGCATTGATATAATCACTGCCTTTTTTCCAATAATTTGATTTTGCATTTTGCAAAGCGGCACCAATACTTTTATAATTACCACTTTTATCCGGAACTAATAATTGCTGCACAAATTCATCATTAATTTCTTTATTATTAAATGCAAAAACCAATCTACTTGCGGCTACCAAACCTATGATTCCTTTTTCATTTTTTACCAGCGCATCAAAACCTATAGGTGCTATTTTCGGTTGATCAAATGGCGCAAAATCACAACTTGCGGTAATCATCAAAGGTAATTTTCCTGCATTATCCCATTGCATAATTTCATTTTGGGTAATCACCGCTTCCTCTGCCAATCGTGTATAATTTCCATGCCCTGTATAATTCAAAATTAAACTGCCATTATTTACCATTTGCTTGATCATATTATTCGCAAGTGGATACGTATTACCAGCGGAGGAGTTAATTGCCGGAAAAAAATCTAGGTATATTTTTTTCTGATTCCATTTTGGTTGATTTAGTTTCAAGCCTGTTGAAATTTCTTCAGCATGTTCCAAATGCAAATTATAATCGCCATCATCTGCCACCCATGTTAATTGATTACGCCAAGCACCAAAGTTTTTCTCAGTTTGGTATTGTATTAATTTTTTAATAGTCGCATCAGCCTCTAACGCATTTTTTACTGGCAACCTACCCACCGATAAAGCCAATGCTTGAATGCCTTGTGGTGAATTAATGTCATCGCCCTCCTTTAAAATTGCAAAAAAATCATCGGTGGCATAACTTGATAAAATAGCATTCGAAATCAAGCTTTCATAACTAGGTACTTGTGTTTGGTTATCGATTTTTTTATAATCAAAATTTCCAATCCCTAATAACAATAAATACTTTGGTGTTATTGTGTTATTTTTTTTCGCCTTATCGTAAATATATTTGATATAATTTCTAATGCCAATAGGACTTGGTTGGCCTCCTGAAAACTCATTAAACACACGCCCAGTAGTGGTTACAAAGGTAGCTAAGCCATGATGCACGGCATGAAATTTCGCTAAACTATCTGCCGCTTTTAAATAGTTAGCTGCTGTTATAATAATATAATCAGCAGCAGGGGTATTTGATAAACTCGGATAATCGATGTTTAACACTTCCGCCAAACTAGGGGTTTCATACCCTAATTTATTGACCCCAAAAAACTCACGCAAGGAGTCTGCGGTTTGAATAAAACTAGTAACTCCATTTTGAAAATTGCTACTCATCTCCACCGGATTTTCCGGCTGGGTTACTTCCCATATTTTGGTGGATGCATCGGCATCTTTTATTTGATACTGAATTATTTTTCCAGTCCCCACCAAACTGGTGTTTCGAAACCCAAGCGACTTTGCCCCACCATAAAAACCTAATTTTCGTTTTGCCTGTAATGTGATATAATTAATCCAACCCGTACTATTTGTATTAGCACTTGAATAGCCAACACTTAAGTTTGCAGTTATTAAATTTGAATTCATTAAATTATTGGGTAAAGGAATCCGAAAAGTATCCAATACCAAATTTGCAGCATCATCATATATATATCCCGATATAGGCGCAACAACTGTTGTTCTTAATTTTTGATCATTCAAGGTTATCTCAAAATTCGCAGCATTAGCAGTGCTTGCTGCAGCATAATTCAATTTAAAAATTAAATCAGACTGGCTTACCAAGCCCTCCATATTTAAGGGGGTTGTAATTTTTGCTTGCTTCCCTACACCCAATCCCATGGCTGGCCCCCACCAAATTTGGCCACTATTTAAAATATTGAGGGTGTCTTTCTCCATCACCCATCTTTCATCAAAAATATCCGTAGTTGCATTCGCAATTTTATCTGATTTTGCCTTTTGAATTCTTTTGCCTTCTTTCCCTAGTGAAATAAAATAATACACCGAATCCCCGTGCGCATTTTTACTATGCTCAAATAATTGCTGTACCCCGTTCCATTTCCATTGAATATTTCCTTGGCTATAAAATAAAAAATAATCTTGATTGTCAAATTGGCCATCACCCCCATCCTGCATTTCAATGGCATTTTCGTTTAAGCCAAACCCCATATTTGCAGTAACTTTTTCAACTAAATTGGCCGTATTCAAATTAAATAACTGAAGCTGCGAACTAGCAAAGGGAAGGGTCAAACCCCAGGTTTTAAGTTGGCTTCCGGTGACCTGATAAAATCCTTGTTTTGACACAGCAATTTTAACCCATTTTCCTTGAGAAAACGGCACAGATTGCGCGCTAATATTGGTTGAAAAAAATAGCGAACTGAATAAAATGTATAATACACCCCATCTCATGAGCTAAAATTAAGCTTTTACTAACATAAGATTCTAAATACATATGAATAAAATGAGTAAAAACTAGTTATATTCGCTGTATATTTTATCACTAATTTACCCCGCAATTACTATGAATTTTATAAATAGTATTTTATTGTTTTTCGCAATGTTATTAATAAGTCCCGTACTTTTTAATGCAAATGAAAATAAAACATTCAAGACCCTGTCTAATAGCATGCTCGTTGATGCGAAAAATGACCCTTATGAAGGCATGACAAGAATTCAAGGTGGCACTTTCGCCATGGGCGTAAACCAGGAAGATGTCATTGGTGATTGGAACAACCGTTTAAGAAGAGTGACCGTTAGTTCATTTTACCTTGATCAAAAGGAAGTAAGCAATAAAAATTATAAAGATTATTTACACTGGCTTGAAAAGGTATATATACCCACTAACCAAGACTCAATTGTAAATCAGGCAAGACCAGACACGTTAGTTTGGCGTAGCGAACTGGCCTATAACGAGCCCATGGTAGAGGCCTATTTCAGACACCCTTCTTTTAATGATTATCCTGTGGTTGGTATTTCATGGGATCAAGCAAATGAATATTGCAAATGGAGAACGGATAGAGCCAACGAAAAACTATTAACTAAGTTAGGATATATTGATGCAAAGAATGATGCGAACAAGCCATTAGGTGCGAATAACTTTAACAAGGAAGCTTATTTAACTGACGAATACAATGTTGCGCCAACTAATAAAATCAGTAATAAAAAAGCAAAAAAAGGCGAAGATGCCCCTAAATTAAAAATTAGTTTTGAAGATGGTGTAATGACTGCAGACTATCGCTTGCCAACTGAAGCAGAATGGGAATATGCAGCAAAGACCACATTAGTAAGTGGTTCGTCAACTACAGCATTAAAAAATGGCGGTAATGCAAAAAATAAAAATGCACAACTTACTTCTTCTGATTTACCTTTTCCATGGAGCGGAAGTGGTAATAATAATTTAAGAGATTCCAAAAAAGGAAACACCCAAGGATTATATTTAGCCAATTTCAAAAATGGTAGTGGTGATTATAAAGGCATGACAGGTTATATCAATGAATCAAATGGTATGATTGAAAAAGTAAGCAGTCACTTACAAAATTCAAGTTTAAAATTGTACAATATAGCTGGTAATGTAAATGAGTGGGTGGCAGATGTTTACCGTCCCATGAATACAATGGATATGGATGATTTTAATCCATTTCGCGGCAATGTATTTCAATCTAACGATACCAAATTAGCCAAGGGAAGTCGTCGAGATGCAAAAGGCAGAATCATAAAAGCTGTTGAATCAGATTCAACAGTAAAATTACGTAATTATGATAACGCTGATGCAATAAATGCTTTGGATGGCGATGATGCTGATAATGCAAGTTATGAGTCAGGTAGTACCACATTAATTTCAAATAAATCTAGGGTATATAAAGGAGGTAGCTGGAAGGACCGACCTTATTGGTTAAATCCAGGAACCAGAAGATATTTGGACCAAAATAAATCAAGCAATAACATTGGCTTTAGATGTGCTATGTCCGCTTTTTATGAAGCGCCTCCAAAATCGAGCATTTTCAGTTTTGGAAGAAATAAATAAATAACCCATGAATATACGCATTGGCTCAGGTATTGATTTTCATCAGCTTGTAGAAGGTCGTGATTTATGGATTGGGGGTATTAAAATTCCACACACAAAAGGTGCTTTGGGTCATAGCGATGCCGATGTTTTATTACATGCTATTTGTGATGCATTATTGGGTGCATTAAGCTTGGGTGACATTGGCACCCACTTTCCTGACAACGACAATGCATATAAAAATATAGATAGTAAAATTTTATTAAAAAGAACTTACGATTTAATTACTGCAAAGGGATATCATATTATCAATATCGATTCTTCTTTATGTTTGGAAGCACCTAAAATAAAACCACATGTGCAATCGATGCAGGAATGCATTGCAGCAATATTAAATATTGCAGTTGATGCTATTTCCATCAAAGCAACTACGACTGAAAAAATGGGATTCGTCGGAAGAGAAGAAGGCCTTGTAGCCTACGCCACTTGTTTATTAGCGACTAAATAGTTTTATGCAATTACCATCTATTGCTTTTTTATACGAAATTTTCAAAAAGAGTTCGAGTGTTCAAACGGATACGCGAAAATTAAAATTAGGCGATATCTATTTCGCATTGAAAGGCCCCAACTTTAACGGCAATGCATTTGCGTTAGCTGCACTTGAGGCTGGTGCATCTTTTGCAGTAGTCGATGAAACTATTCCAAATACCAAGCACATTGATGAGCGTATTTTACAAGTTGCTGACGTACTAAATACTTTGCAAGATTTAGCAAAACATCACAGGGAACAATTCGATATCCCATTTATTGCAATCACAGGAAGTAATGGCAAAACCACTACCAAAGAATTAATCGCTGCAGTACTTAGTTCCCATTTCAAAACATATACTACCATTGGGAATTTAAACAATCATATTGGTGTTCCACTCACCCTATTAAGTATCCAAGCAGATGCGCAAATGGCGGTGATTGAAATGGGCGCAAATCATTTGCATGAAATTGAAAGTTATTGCCAATATGCAATGCCTAATTATGGTATGATTACCAATTGTGGCAAGGCACATTTGGAAGGCTTTGGTTCTGAGGAAGGCGTAAAAAAAGGAAAAGGTGAATTATTTGATTATATAAAAGAACATAAGGGTACTGCATTCGTAATGAAGGATTATGATTATTTAAATAACATGAGTGCTGATATTGAAAACATTATTACTTATGGAAATACGCTTGGAGCATTACAAGGACAACCACAAACAATCAATGGATTATTGCAAGTAGTTTTCACCAAAGGAACCTTGCTTGAAAATATACAAACACAATTAGTAGGCGACTACAACCTACCCAATGTATTAGCTGCAGTATGCATTGGACAGTATTTTAAAGTACCAATAGATAAAATAAAAACTGCTATTGAAAACTACACGCCATCCAATAGTCGCTCCCAATTAACCACTTGGAATAACAATCAAATAATACTTGATGCTTATAACGCGAATCCAAGCAGTATGAAAGTAGCGATTGATAATTTTGCAAAGTTAGCCGCTGAAAATAAAATTATCTGCTTAGGCAGTATGAAGGAATTGGGCGAAGTAACATTTATCGAACATCAAGCTTTGGTCGAACAACTACAACAAACTACTTGGACAAAAGTAGTTTTGGTAGGAAATGAATTTAAAAATTGTACGCATCCCTATCAGTTTTTTGAATCCGTAGCTGCTGCTAAAAAATGGTTGAATGAACAAAATTTTGTACAACACACCATTCTAATTAAAGGTTCCAGGGGTATCCAGATGGAACAACTGATTGCTGACTAATTGCACAAATTTGAACAATGCGCAATAAAACGATACCTTTGCGCCATGAAAAACAGCTACCTCTGGAGTACCCTCACTAATAAATGTCCAAGATGTAGACAAGGCGAATTGTTTATTTCCAAAAATCCATACCAACTTTCCGAGGTCATTCACATGAACGAACACTGCCCAGTTTGTAAGCAAGCCACTGAAATTGAGGTGGGATTTTACTATGGTACTGGTTACGTTAGCTATGCATTAACCGTAGCTTATTTTGTATCCACTTTTGTTGCTTGGAAGGTTCTGATTGGAATGACTTTTGATTTAGATGACAATCGGATTTTTTACTGGATGGGATCCGCTATTTTAACCCTATTCATTATACAGCCAATTTTAATGCGTTTATCCCGATCCATCTGGTTGGGTTGGTTTGTTTCCTTTAACAAAGATTGGAAAAACAGCCCATTAGAATATAATGAGCGCATGAATGAAACAAAAAAGGAGCATTAAATTTATCTAGGAAACACCAATAATAACAAAGGGTTTCAGTAACTTCGCTTCCCAAAAAGAGAGGTGTCCGAGTGGTTTAAGGAGCACGCTTGGAAAGCGTGTATACGGCAACGT
>CAXNDZ010000045.1:0-13412 GCA_964201225.1 Chitinophagales bacterium
AAAAGTATAACAAAGCAAAAAGGTTTTTGTTGCAATAATTCCCCTTAAAGCCATTAATTTTATCCTATGATTAGTAAAGCCGAACAACAAAAAGCATTTGAAGAAGTTTATGGCGCATTGAATGCCGAACAAAAGTTGGCGGTGGATACTATTGATGGTCCTGTGATGGTCATTGCAGGACCTGGCACCGGTAAAACGCAAATTTTAGGCGCACGTATTGGAAAAATTTTAATTGAAACCGACACCGCACCTGAAAATATTTTGTGTTTGACTTATACAGATGCGGGCGCCATTGCCATGCGCAAAAGATTAGTGGGATTTATTGGTGCTAGTGCTTATAAAGTAAATATTTCTACTTTCCATTCCTTTTGCAATGATATCATACAGGATAATCTTTCCTTATTTGACAAACCCAGCTTGGACCCGATTTCAGAATTAGAAAAAATTGAGTTACTTAAAAAGCTGATTGATAAATTTGATAAAAACAATCCATTAAAAAGATACCGCGGCGATGTTTATTATGAAATGAGTAATCTAAGCAGGTTATTTAGTACCATCAAAAAAGAGGGCTGGACCAGCACTTATTTAGTGCAACAAATAGATCAATATATTACTGATATTCCTACAAGAGATGAATTTGTATATAAGAAAAAGTATAAGCAATTTGAGGCGGGTGATTTGAAACAAGGATTGGTAGATGCTGCGATAGAGAAGATGGAAAAATTAAAAGCTGCCGTTAGCGCTTTTGATGTTTACCAAGAACTCATGAAAGATCATAGCAGGTATGACTTTGACGACATGATCAATTGGGTCATTACTGCATTTAAGGAAAATAAAAATTTCTTAGTACAGTACCAAGAGAAATATTTATACATTTTAGTGGATGAATACCAGGATACCAGCGGCACACAAAATCAACTCATTGAATTGTTGGTTAATTTTTGGGAGCAACCCAATTTATTTGTGGTGGGCGATGACGACCAAAGTATTTTCAGATTCCAAGGGGCTAATGTTGAAAATATGATGCACGCGCAAAAGCAATTCGAGCAAGACATCGTGACCATTGTATTAGAAAACAACTACCGAAGCACCCAACCTATTTTAGACGCATCCACTTTGCTCATCAATAACAACCAAGAAAGGTTGGTGAATAAAATGGAGGGGCTATCCAAAAATTTAAAAGCAGCTCATCCCGCTAATCAAGCAATAAAAAATCCACCCCACATTTATTGCTACAATGATCCGCAAGAAGAAATGATTGCGATTGCGGAACAAATCAATCAATTGGTTATCCAAGGTACCGAACCAAAGGATATTGCAGTATTGTATAAGGAAAATAAATATGGCGAAGAAATTACCCATTTTTTAAAACAAAAAAATATTCCATTATACAGTAAACGAACCGCTAATTTATTTGACCAGGTATTGATTCAACAAATCATAAAAATATTAGACTATATCGCTTGCGAGTTGGACCAACCCAATGAAGGGGCTAATATATTATTTGAAATTTTACATTTTAAATGGTGGGGTATCTCGCCAATGACTATTGCTACCTTAACCGTGGAGGCTAATCAATTAAAATACAATAATTCAAATAACAGTTTCAGAAAAGTATTGGTGGATAAAACCAAGGACGCCCAAACAAGCTTATTTAAGGAAGGGGGTATTACTCAAGTAGCAAAGGCAATGCAGGTTTTAGAAGATTTAATTGGTAAGGTTGCAAATGTTACTTTATTAAACTTAGTAGAGCAGATTTTGCAAAATACGGGTATTATCCAAAATGTATTAACTGGAAAAGATAAGGGCTTCGAGTTAGATATGGTCAGTCATTTCTTTGATTTTATTAAAGAGGAAACACATCGACACCCCAGCCTAAATTTAAAGGACCTAGTGGACATGCTAAAATTGATGCGAAGGGAAGCAATTCGCCTACCACTCCCGATTACTACGGGCAACGAATCGGGTGTGAATTTATTAACGACCCATGGTAGTAAGGGATTGGAATTTAAACATGTTTTTTTAGCAGGCACCAATGCCCACTATTGGGAAAAAAAGCGGAGTACTGCTACTGCAGGTTATTCCTTACCAGATACGGTGATTAATAGTTTGGAGCATGCCGATGATAAAGAGGAATTAAGAAGATTATTTTATGTCGCTATCACCAGGGCAAAACAATTTTTAAATATTTCCTATAGTCAATATAAGGGGGACGGAAAGGAAGCAGAACCAAGTCAATTTATCATTGAATTATTGGAAGGTAAGGAGGCAGCCATTGAAAAAATAGTACTTGATCCCATAGTAAAAACAAACTACAAGTTACTGCGATTACAATCAGCCCCGATGCCTGAAATTCAGCAAATGGAAGAAGATTTCATCCAACCAAAATTGGAAAAGTTTTCTATGAACGTTACTGCATTAAATAATTATTTAAAATGTCCGCTACACTTTTATTACAATAGTTTAATTAAGGTGCCGTCTGGAAAATCCGAAGCCACTACTTTTGGCTCAGCAATTCATGATGCATTAAATAAGTTTTTTAAAAAAATGCAGGATTCGGCACAAAGCGAATTTCCTGATATGAAAACAATGGTGCAGGACTTTAATTACTATATGCATCGCCATCGCGAAGCATTTACTGCACAGGAATTCAAAGATAAAATGGAACTAGGCGAAACCGTGTTGATCAAATATTACGAAAGATATATTAAGGAATGGAATAAAGTAGTGGCCACCGAATACCGCATCAACAATATAGTCGTAAATGATATTCCATTGAAAGGGGCCATTGATAAAGTTGAATTCAATGGTAAGCAGGTAGTCGTGGTGGACTATAAAACGGGCAATATTGAAAATGCACGCGAAAAATTAAAAGGGCCCAATGATAAAAATCCAAACGGGGGTGATTATTGGCGACAAGCTGTTTTTTATAAAATATTATTGAACCACCATCCAAAAAATTGGGAAGTAGTATCGGCTGAATTTGATTTTGTTGAACCCAACAAAAAAAAGGAGTTCGAAAAAATAGCCATCAACATTACCGATGCAGATATCACCACCGTAACACAACAAGTAAAACAAGTTTGGGAAAAAATTCAACAAAAGGATTTTTACACCGGCTGCGGGAAAGAAGATTGTCACTGGTGTAATTTTGTTAAAACAAATGAGTTGGCAGTGGCTTTACATGAAATGAAATCAGAGGAAGAAGTAGCAGAAGGGTAAATAAAATACCACCTAAATTGGACGAGATGGGTGTAACCTACCCGATTATCAATTAAGTTTGCAGTAAATGAGGAAATACGCAATAATATCAACTTGGCTTATTGGCTTTTTTGCAGTGGTGTCGAGCATGCAAATGCAAGGTTGTGCCAATATTGTTCCGCCGAGTGGTGGACCTAGGGATAGCTTACCTCCTTATTTAGTGGTCGCAAAACCAAAGGATTCCAGTTTAAATATACAACCCAAGGAAATTGTCATTGCATTCAATGAATATATTACTGCTGAATCCATACAGGAAAACCTAATTATTTCTCCAGGTATTAAAACCACCCCATTGATTGATGCTCGATTAAACATGTTGCGCATTCGGATCAATGATACCTTAGACAAAAATACCACCTACAGTGTCAAATTTGGAAACGCGATAAAAGATGTGAACGAAGGAAATATTTTAAAAGGATTTACCTATGTTTTTAGTACAGGGAATTATTTGGATTCGGGAAGATTGTCAGGGACAGTGCGAACTGCTGAAACGGGCGTTATTGATAGCACCCTCATTGTAGTTTTACATCCAACCAATAAAGATTCCGCCATCTACAAGGACAAGCCTTTGTATTATTCCAAAGTAGATGCAAAAGGAAAATTTGAATTTACTTTTTTACCCGCTGCTACTTTTTCGGTTTTTGTATTGCCTAACGATTATAATAAAAGGTACGACGATAGTACCAAGTTATTTGGATTTTTAAACACCCCCATTCAAATAAGTGCTCAAACTGATTCGCAACAATTGTATGTTTTTCAAGCCCACCAAAAAGTAGAAAAGAAAAAAGCAAATACCACGACAAATAATAAAAATGTAAAAAAAGTAGTTACAGGATTAAAGTATATGAAAAGTATCGAAGGGAACGAGCAGGATTTATTAACGGATCTTACTTTAACTTTTGAAACACCTGTGCAATTCAATGACAGCTTCCCTATTGTATTGTGTGACACCTTCAATAAACCATTAAGTAATTACACCGTATCCATTGATACGGCAACAAAAAAGCTAGTAACCGTTCATTACGATTGGGTCGAGTCAACGCCCATGCGTTTAATTGTTCCTATAAGAAGTTTACTAGATACCAACCAAAATTACATCTCGAAATCGGATACCATTAAATTTATCACTAAAAGCGATGCAGCCTATGGCAGTGCCTTAGTAAGGGTTTCCGGTTATCAAAGTATGCTTCATCCAATTTTACTTTTAACCAAGGACAACAAAGTCGCCTATAGTTATCCAATAAAACAATCCCTGATACAAATACTAACATTACCGCCAGGTGATTATGATTTAAAAGTATTAGACGATACCAACAATAATGGCATTTGGGATACGGGTAAATATAATAATGCAATTAAGCAGCAGCCAGAAATTGTTAAAAAATTGACCGATATACTCAATATTAAAGCGAATTGGGAGAATGAGGTTAATGTAATTATTAATAAGTAATTTTACTTTGATTAAACACCTATGCAATTACCTTCCACTTTATTAGAAAATGCCGTTGCTGAATTTTCAAAATTACCAGGCATTGGTAAAAAAACAGCACTCCGACTTGTATTGCATTTATTAAAACAAGAAACAGAAGTCACCACTCATTTCAGTGAGATATTACAGAAAATGAGAAAGGAAATAAAATTTTGTCAACGTTGTTACAATATTAGTGATGGAAACATCTGTTCTATTTGCGCTAATTCCGGACGACAAAAAAATACCATTTGTGTGGTAGAAAATATAAGAGATGTGATTGCGATCGAAAACACGCAACAATTTAATGGTACTTACCATGTATTGGGGGGGATTATTTCCCCCTTGGACGGTATTGGGCCGGAACAACTAACCATTGATCCCTTAATTGAAAGGGTCAAAAAAGAAGAAGTCACTGAATTGGTTTTTGCGCTAAATCCAAATATACAAGGAGACACCACCATTTATTATATCCAAAAAAAACTCGCTAAGTCGGATTGTATGATCACGACCATTGCCCGAGGTATTGCCTTTGGCGGGGAACTAGAATATGCAGATGAAATGACCTTAGGTAAGAGTATTTCCAATAGACAGCCCATCCAACAGTATATAAAATAGGCCAATTTAAAAATAATCTTTAGTTTTGATGTTTAAACACCAAGATATGACCCTTCGAATCTTCGCATCCCTATTATTGCTTGTATTCACCCAATGTGCATTTGCACAAAAAAATTACAGTACCACCAGTGCAGAAGTACATTTTATTGCGCAGGATGATAGTGATATTGACGCAGTGAATAAAGCAGCCGTTTGTAGGCTACAAAGTAACGGAGATTTGAGTTTTATTATGCTGATCAAGGATTTTAAATTTGACATGGCCGACATGCAGAAGCACTTTAATAAGGAATATATGGAAACAGATCAATTTCCAAGAGCCTTTTTCAATGGCAAAATAACCAATTTCAACACGGTGAATTTTTCAAAAGATGGCAAATATCCTGTTAATGTAAGTGGCGTAATGCAAGTACATGGGGTCAATAAAACGATGGAAACAGTCGGTACCATTGAAATAAAAGGCGGTGTACCTAAAGCAACTGCCCAATTTGTAGTAAGATTAAAGGACTTTAAAATCGGAGGCATTTTAATAAAATTTGTAGCCGATGAGATGAATATTGATATAGTCGCTGCTTTTTAAAGATATTTCATATATAGGCGCTTTAGCCGCTTGCTTTAAGGGCATTGAAACAGCCCTATTTTCCTAAGGGATTTATCCCATTTCTATTAAATAGGTCATTATTTGGCTACAATACAATAGTGTATTAACTTTGCCCCGCATTGCAGGCGGATTTGTTTATTGTTCACCCTGCTTTCCGAAAGGAAAAAAATAGAACTAATAAACGATACTATTATACCTCCTCCATTTTTATAGTATTAATTAGTTGCTGTCTTTTTCTTTTGGATACATGCATAAAAATTTATTTATGTCAATTCAAGAGAACCTCAAAAAAAGAATATTAATTATTGATGGCGCCATGGGCACCATGATTCAGCGTCATAAATTAACGGAAGCAGATTACCGTGGAACTAGGTTCGCCAATTGGCCATCCGATGTAAAAGGGAACAATGACTTATTGTGTATTACCCAACCCGCCATTGTCACTGGCATTCATTTGCAATATTTAGAAGCGGGTGCTGATATTGTAGAAACCAATACCTTCAGCAGCACGTCGATCGCTATGGCTGATTATGACATGCAGGATTTGGCTTATGAATTAAATGTCGCTGCAGCTAAATGTGCGAGAGAGGCAATCACCCAATACAAATCAAAGCATCCGAATGCAACTGAAAAATATATTGCCGGAGCTATTGGTCCTTTGAATAAAACATTAAGCTTATCACCCGATGTAAATAATCCCGGATTTCGTGCGGTCACTTTTGATGAAGTGGTGATTGCTTATACAGAACAAATTCGTGGACTTGTAGATGGCGGTGTGGATGTTATATTAATTGAAACCATCTTTGATACTTTAAATGCAAAGGCGGCGATATTTGCAGTGAAAGAATTTTTTAGAAAACTAGGCAAGCCAGAATTACCCATCATGATTAGTGGTACTATCACCGATGCATCCGGTCGTACTTTAAGTGGACAAACATTAGCAGCATTTTATACATCAGTTGCACATGCAAAACCATTAAGCGTTGGACTTAATTGCGCATTAGGGGCACAGGAAATGCGCAGTCATATTGAAGAACTTGCACAAATTGCCACCTGTTACACTTCGGCTTATCCCAATGCTGGATTGCCTAATGCCATGGGTGAATATGACGAAGCCCCGCATCAAACCGCGCACTTCATTGAAGAGTGGGCAAAAAACAAATTTGTAAATATTGTGGGCGGCTGTTGTGGTACGACCCCAGAACATATTAAACATATGGCGGATAATGTAAAAAATCTTACGCCAAGATCACTTCCAATTTTAGACCCAACCATTTAACTTATGAGCGACGAAATAATACATATTAAGCCTTATTTAAGATTAGCAGGATTAGAACCATTAGTGATTCGTCCCGAAACTAATTTTGTGAATGTTGGGGAACGTACCAATGTTACTGGCTCTAAAAAATTTGCACGCCTTATTAAGGAAAACAAATATGAAGAGGCACTATCGGTGGCAAGAAGCCAGGTAGAAAATGGTGCGCAAATCATTGATATCAACATGGATGATGCCTTATTAGAAGGCATATTAGCGATGACCACTTTTTTGAACTTAGTGCAAAGTGAGCCAGATATTGCTAAAATCCCTATCATGATTGATAGTTCAAAATTTGAAATTATTGAAGCAGGATTGAAATGTGTTCAAGGAAAATGTATTGTGAACTCTATTTCCATGAAGGAAGGAGAAGCTAAGTTTATTGAACATGCATACATTTGTAAAGCCTATGGTGCCGCTGTAATTGTAATGGCATTTGATGAAAAAGGACAAGCGGATACCAAGGAAAGAAAAATTGAAATTTGTTCGCGCGCCTATAAAATTTTAGTAGAACAAGTTGGTTTTGATCCGCAGGACATCATTTTCGATCCCAATATTTTCGCGGTAGCCACTGGTATTGAAGAGCATAATAATTATGCCGTTGACTTTATTGAAGCGACGCGTGTTATTAAACAATTAATGCCATTAGCAAAAGTAAGTGGTGGTGTATCCAATGTGTCATTTTCATTTAGAGGAAATGATACAGTACGTGAAGCAATACACGCCGTATTTTTATTCCATGCCGTTAAAGCGGGTATGGATATGGGTATTGTGAATGCAGGTCAGTTGGAAGTATATGATGAAATTGAACCTACATTAAGAAACTTGTGCGAAGATGTTATTTTAAATAGGAACAATGATAACAATGAAGCAACCGAAGCTTTAATTCAATATGCAGATACGGTTCAAGCAAAAGGAAAGGTCGAAGTTAAAAGTGCCGCATGGCGCGAAGGTACTGTTGAAGAAAGATTGGCGCATTCCTTAATTAATGGGATTACCGATTTTATTGATTCGGATACCGAGGAAGCAAGATTACAATATAGCGAACCATTGGAAGTGATCGAAGGCCCTTTAATGGCGGGCATGAACCAGGTGGGTGATTTATTTGGATCTGGAAAAATGTTTTTACCCCAGGTAGTAAAAAGTGCGCGGGTAATGAAAAAGAGTGTGGCAGTATTAACCCCCTACATTGAAGCAGAAAAAGAAAGAAAAAAGTTAGCCTCCATTAATCCAAATGGTATTAGCAAAGGCCCTGCTAAAATATTATTAGCTACTGTAAAAGGAGATGTACATGATATTGGAAAAAATATTGTGGGCGTTGTACTGGGATGTAATGGTTATGAAATTATTGACTTAGGGGTCATGGTGTCTGCAGATAAAATTTTAACAGAAGCACAAAAGCAAGAAGTGGATATTATTGGGTTGAGTGGCTTAATCACCCCTTCCTTAGATGAGATGGTTTATATCGCCAAAGAAATGAAAAGAAGAGGAATGAATATTCCTTTGATGATTGGCGGTGCCACTACATCACGTATGCATACCGCAGTAAAAATTGCACCTGAATATCAGGATGGTGTTGTGCATGTACTCGATGCATCAAGAAGTGTAACCGTAGCAGGTTCTTTATTAAACAAGGATCAAAAAGCACCCTTCTTACAAGAATTAGAAACAGCCTATACTGCTTTAAAATTTGATTTTGATAATAAAAAAACAACGAAGCAATCACTTGCCTACCTAGATGCATTAAAAAACAAAGCGCCGATTGATTGGAGCGCATTCCAAGTAACTGCTCCTAGCTTTACTGGAAACAAAGCCATTGCAATTGATGACTTGTCCGTGCTTGTTGAATACATTGATTGGAAACCATTTTTTATCGCTTGGGAATTACATGGTAATTTTCCTGCCATCTTAACAGATGAAAAAGTGGGTGAGGTTGCAAGTAAATTATATGAAGATGCTAGGGCCTTATTAAATAAAATCGTGAGCGAAAAATGGTTAACTGCAAAAGGCGCTGTTGGATTTTGGCCAGCCAAGGCAATCGAAGATGATGTAATACTTGAAGATGGTGCAGAACATGTTGCATTACATTTTTTAAGGCAACAGGCCAAAAAAGCGGAAGGACAAACTAATTTTTCTTTGGCCGATTTTATCTGTCCAGCCACTGAAAATAAAAAAGATTATATCGGTGCTTTTGCTGTAACCATACATGGTATTGAAAAACATATCAAAGCATTTGAAGAAAATTTAGACGACTACAATAAAATTATTTTACAAGCATTGGCAGATCGATTGGCAGAAGCATTTGCGGAGTACTTGCACGTTAAAACCAGAAAAGAATATTGGGGATATGCTGCAGATGAAACATTAACGAATGAATCATTAATTAGTGAACAATACCAAGGCATTCGTCCAGCACCGGGTTATCCTGCTTGTCCAGATCATACTGAAAAATACACCTTATTTAATTTATTAAACGCGGAGCAACATACAGGCATTACATTAACTGAAAGTTTGGCGATGTATCCAGCTTCGAGTGTTTGTGGTTGGTATTTCGCGCATCCACAAAGTCAATATTTTGGATTGGGTAAAATTCAACAAGATCAAGTGATTGATTATGCAAAAAGAAAAGATAAACCATTAGAATATATCACAAGATGGTTGCAACCTGTGATTGATTAATATTTTATACTTTCTCAAATAACCACCACAAGCGTTTACGCGGCTTAACAATATAATGTTTGTTAACGTAAGTGCTAATATGATGTATCGCTTCCTCACAACTGTCCGTAAATAGTACAAACTTTTTATCCTCAGGTGAAATCGTCCCTTCCTGAATCATGTGTTCCATCCATTGCTGAAACGGTTGGTAAAACTGACGCCCCATCACTACAATAGGAAAATCATTTATCACTTTTGTTTGCGCTAAGGTTAATGTTTCAAAAAATTCATCCTGTGTACCAAAGCCACCGGGCATAATGACAAAGGCATAAGAATATTTAACCAACAAAACTTTACGAATAAAAAAGTACGTAAAAGTGATTGATTTTTGTACATAAGGATTGGGTTCTTGTTCAAAAGGTAACTTAATATTACAACCAATGGATTTTCCGCCATTTTCAAAAGCCCCTCTATTTGCTGCTTCCATAATTCCAGGACCACCCCCCGTCATGGTTACAAAACCTAATGCTGCAATCTTTTTCCCCATTTCCCTCGCTTGAATGTAATAAGGATGGTCTTCCTTGAAACGAGCCGAACCGAAAACGGTAATACAGGGCCCAACAAAATGCAATGCCCTAAAACCTTTGATAAACTCTTTAAAAATTTGAAAAGCAAATAAAAACTCATTCACCCTTGGTTTAGGCCCTTCTAGCTCATATGATTTCGACGCTGGAATGATACGTGATTGTGAAAAAGTAGCCATGATTAAAATTTATTTAATGCCCTTTAAAGGTAACGCAAATAAAGAACCCGCTATTATTTAAAAATAACTAAATTTGAATACTTAGTTAGTCAATCAAATGAAACCTGTTTTAAAATATACGGTCTACTTTTTATTACAATTAAATGTAATTACATCACAGGCCCAATCAAAGGTGGTGGTGGAGCAGATACAGTCCTATTCAATGGTTTCACCCACTGCAAATTACTGGGTACTTCCTAATGACATTAACCCACTTTTGGAGGCGCTTGATTCCGGATTGTTCAAAGAAATTAATTTAATCAGAGATAAAAATTACAAAACCAACGCACTACAATTAACGAAACAAAACCAAGTTGGCAAAATCACTATTGATTGGTCCCGCAGTGCGAATAGTAATTTTCATGCGTATGTTGAACTTTATGAAATGAGTCCAGAATTTGTGGTTCAAAATAAATTAGCAGAAATTCCTGAATCTAAATTTGATAGTATTAGTTCCGTTTGGTATATATCCTGTAACATTTACAACCAACGAAGAGAAAGTATTTTCAAGAAAACTATTTTACTGAGCATGATGCCCACTAGAAGTATTGGCATGGGTTATGCCATTGGTATACCCGCGAGCACGCCTAACTTTATTTTCAAAGCGATTCAAAAAGGAGTCAGTCTTGTTAAGCCGAATATTGATGACATGGAATACATCGAAGCAAAAGTGCCTGCCGCCTATGCCACCGACAATTTTTGGATGCCTTTTTTACACAATGCAAATAGAATACAATTTGACACCAGTAAACCTTTTATAAGTTATAACAACGACAATGGCCTTCAATTATTAAGAATGCCTCCTGCGCAGATAAATAAAATTAACCAAAAAGATAAATCAATAACTAACCCATATTTCGACATCATCCAGGTTATTAAAAAAAGACTAGGTAGTACTAAAGACGAGTATTACCATGTTTTGCAACCTTTAAGGGATGTGAATCGTGATTTGGATTATACTATTGTCGCTTATCTTGAATTAAATTTAAGCCCCAATGAATCCGAAGCAAGCCAGTCACCGATTCTTTTTTTACCAGGCAATATGCACACCATATTTTTAGAACAAGATAGCATCGGTTCCTTTAGTGTAGCCGAAACCGTTGTAGAAAAAGATAAATATTTCAACTTGAATGAAATATTTAATGGTTTCGATAGCACTAAAAAATATAATATTGGTACGTTGTATGAAAAAAGGAAAATTATTTCCGCTAAATCAATCGAAGGAAATTTTAAAACATACAAGTTTAAAATATTAATTAATTACGCAAATAATTTAAAAACTATTTTCATTAATGATAAAATGGTCATGGTGGCAGAAGGGCGAAACAAACCCTTTCAAATGGTTACGGCTAATTCAGAAATAGATACAGAGATAAAAAACTTTTTATTACAGATGTCGTTTAGTGAAATTTTTCAAATGACCTCCTAGGCTTTAAATACAATGATGAAAATAGTAAGTTATAATGTAAATGGTATTCGTGCCGCAATTAAAAAGGGGCTCATAGATTGGTTGACTGAATACCCTGTTGATATTTTTTGCGTACAGGAAACAAAAGCGAATCAAGAAGATGTTGATTTATCCCTATTTACTGCATTAGGCTATCATGTGTCATGGTACTCAGCACAAAAAAAAGGTTATAGCGGCGTGGCTATTTTTAGTAAAATAAAACCAGATAAAGTTACTTTTGGAAATGGCTATACCCTAAGCGATTTCGAAGGCAGGGTGGTTCGCGTGGATTTGGGTGACCTAACCATTATCAATGCTTATTTCCCATCAGGCACTAGTGGAGATGAAAGACAAACCTACAAATACCAATGGTTGGATGAAATGTATCTTTGGTTAAAGCAATTAAGAAAAGAAAGACCCCATATTATTTTAGCAGGCGATTATAATATCGCCTATCGCGATATTGATATTCATGATCCCAAAGGAAATAAAAAATCATCTGGTTTTTTGCCTGAAGAAAAACAGTGGATGGAATCCTTTTTAGCAGCGGGCTGGATAGATAGCTTCAGAAAAATAAATGCTACGACCCTTGGCGCTTATTCTTGGTGGAGCCAACGCTTTCCAACTGTACGCCTGCAAAACAAAGGTTGGCGTATTGATTATTTATGTACCACTGATGCTATAGCAGATCGCATCAGTGACGCAAGCATCTTGCCTTTAGTAAAACACAGCGATCACTGTCCAATTGTACTTGACCTAAAATAAGATTAACATGCATGTTTGTAATATTAGCTTTCAATTAAACCCCACTATTCAATCCTCATGGCTCCTATGGATGAAAACAACTTTCATAGGGGAACTCATGGCTACGGGTTGTTTTAATGACCATAAATTTTATCAGTTAGAAGTGCCGGAGGATCAAAACCCTACCTTCACTTTACAACTATATGCAGACAATAAAGCGCAGTTAAATAGGTATCATACACAGTTTGCGGACACCCTTATACTTCAACTAAACAACAAATGGGGTGAGCAATGCTTGTATTTTAGCACAAATATGCAAATTGTGAATTGAATGTGGATATATTAAATGGCCGAAAACCGCTACAGGCCTATATTACAGCAAATACATGTTTGAAACTCAATGACAGCAAGGTTTTAGGTGTTTGGATTTGTTTTGTAAAAACAGTTAATTAAAGACGATTTTGGATGAAAACCTTGCTATTTAAGGGTTTCAAGGGTAAT
>CAXNDZ010000046.1:0-13312 GCA_964201225.1 Chitinophagales bacterium
TTAACAAAACAAGGGCAATTAGAAAAAGGAGCAGTGGTCGTGGCTAATGAAAAAAACTATGAATGGATGCCGCGTATGTTGAAGCAAGTGAGCGATAACGAAGCTATTTTGCCGTATCAATTTAAAAACAGAATTGGTTTCGCGAAAGTTAAATTTAAATAACATAAAGTGGTTTTTTTATTCAGAGATAAAGCGGATATTAATTTAATTTTTATACTTCTATTAAGTGTAATCCTACATTTTCATCATTGGATCACGCCGCCAATTGTTATCGCTAATGAGTCGGATGGTTTATTGGCATATTTATTAATACATTATATAAGGCCCCTTCCATCCATTGGGTTAGTGCTAATTTTTCAATTACTCATCGTTAGTCAAGCAATACGTTTAAACGCTATGTTGAGTCAATTTAAAATGTTTCAAAACATTAGTTATTTGCCAGCATTTACCTATATCATTTTAACCGCCTTATTTCCTTATTGGGATGAAATTAGTGCAGGGTTAATTGCAAACTCATTAGTGATTTGGATACTTGTTAAAATATTAAGATTGTATGATCAAACACAACCCAAAACCCTTGAATTTAATATAGGTTTAATAGTGGGGACTTCTATTTTATTATATGAGCCTATTGCTATTTTAATTCCGGTCGTATTATTTGCGCTTGCCATTATTCGACCTTTCAGGTTGCCCGAGTGGTTGGTATTATTGATGGGTATCATACTTCCTTTTTATTTCGTATTTGCTTTTGTTTTTTTAACCAATCAAGCGCCTTATTTCATCCAATTTTTACCAAGATTGGATTGGAAAAATCCATTGGTAAAGCCTGAACTTAATATCATCTTAGCTTTAGGCACCATGGGGGTGCAATTGTTAGCAGGTTTTTATTTCTGGCAACAACAGCAGTCCCGTTTTATCATACAGGTACGAAAATACTGGGGAGTTCTATTTTTGACACTTTTGGTTTGTTTTTTCCAACCCATCGTTTTTTCATCCCAAGCCTTGTATGCTTCTGTAATCATATTAACCCCTTTGGCCTGTTTTATAAGTTTTGCTTATGCTACCCCCAAAAGGTTATTGATTCCCAACCTTTTATTTTGGTCAGCCCTCTTGGTTATTGTGTATAACCATCTTGCTTAAGTGAAGAATTTACCCCAAATTAGCGGGCATAATTTGTTAACTTTGTTCCTTCAATAAGTACCTTAAAATATTAATCTTTAGTTTATGAAATTTGGTGTTTTAGTATTCCCGGGATCGAATTGTGATAGAGACATGCAAGATGCTCTTGAAAAGGACCTTGGAGCCCCTGTTGAAATGTTATGGCATAAGGACAGTGACTTGTCCCATTTTAATACAGAGGATTGTATTGTACTTCCAGGTGGTTTTTCCTATGGAGATTATTTGCGTTGTGGCGCCATTGCAAAATTTAGTCCAATGATGCAATCAGTTATTGAATTTGCAAATAAAGGGGGCAAAGTTTTAGGCGTATGTAATGGGTTTCAAATTTTATGTGAAAGTGGTTTATTGCCTGGCGCTTTATTGCAAAATGCCAACCAACAATTTATTTGTAAAAATGTATTTATAAAAACCGATAATAGCGTCGCTCTACAAATTCCTATTGCACATGGTGAGGGAAGATATTTTGCTGACGCGGCTACTTTGGATCATTTGCAAAAAAATAACCAAATTTTATTCAAGTATTGTGATGCGAATGGGAATGTGGGTGGTGCAGCTAATCCCAATGGATCTACTTTAGATATCGCAGGTATTTGTAATGACGCACGCAATGTATTTGGTATGATGCCACATCCTGAGCGAGCAACATCGGAGGCATTAAGTAATGTGGATGGAAAAGAAATATTTAAAATATTAGGGTTATTAAATTAATCCTGAATAATACTACAACATCATGAAAAAATTTATATTAGCAAGCTTATTTATTTTGACTGCTTTTTTAACACAGGCGCAAAAAATGAATCCAGTTAACTGGAGTTTTCAAGCAGTAAAAAAAGCAGATAAGCAGTATGATGTAGTATTGACCGCGAATGTGGAAGCACCTTGGCATATATACTCTCAGTTTGTAAAGAAAGGGCCTATTCCTACTACCATTGAATTTAAAACAAATCCTTTGGTACAAATTAAAGGTGCCGCAAAAGAGATAGGCAAGTTGGAGAAAAATTTTGATAAAAATTTTGATGCTGAAATAAGCTATTTTAGTGGTAAGGTGCAATTTGTACAATCGGTAACACTAAAAGTGGCTTCCAAAACAAAATTGTCGGGGACGATAGACTATACGGTTTGTAATGATGAAAAATGTTTACCCCCTATATCTATTCCATTTGAGGTCGTGTTACAATAGGGATTTCAAATTTTAATTTTATAGAATTGCATAAGATTTCTTCTTTTTTTATAACGATCAGCTTTTTGTTGGTTTCCTTGGGTGTTCAATCCCAATCGGAAAATGTTGTACAAGCCAAAGCAATTGCTACATTGATCAATGATAGTAGTTATGCTTTAAAAATTAGTATTCAAATTGATAAAGGATGGCATGTGTATGGTGAAAATCCAGATGGTATTCATGCCCCAATGATAAATGCTAATTTAGAATCTACTAAATTATTACAAACGCCAAAGTATTCTATTGCACCTATAAATCAATCAGATGTTTTATTTAAACAGGCTTTGGTTTTTACCAATGATTTTGAGGTCAGTCAAAATATTCAGATAACAGGTTTTCAGCCCGATAGTTTAAAATTGACTTTATTATTAAATGCAGCTAAGGCAGATCAGTTTTATGCATTGGAACTCCCATTGACTGTTGCTTTATCTAAAGGAAGTAAAGTTGCCGGGTTTAATATATTATTACCAACAACGGCAACCACTGCACCCGATGATGCTTGTGGTAGCGGGGCTGTTACTACAAGTAGTTCATCTGGGTGGGAAGTATTCCTCCTTGGATTTTTGGGTGGACTCATTGCGCTCATTACACCCTGTGTGTTCCCTATGATTCCTGTGACGGTTTCTTTTTTTACAAAACGATCTAAAACAAAAAAACAAGGAATCGTCAATGGGCTTTTGTATGGGTTAAGCATTTTCTTAGTGTATGTTTTAGCAAGTGTGCCATTCCACGTTGTAGGCAATGTACAACCTGAAATTTTTAATAGTATTTCAACCAATCCTTGGTTGAATATTATCTTCTTTATTATATTCATCGTTTTTAGTATTTCATTTTTCGGATTTTTTGAAATATCCTTACCTAGTGGCATCGCCAATAAAGCCGATTCAAAAAGTGGACTTGGAAGTATTGGGGGCATATTTTTTATGGCCATTACTTTGGCTATTGTTTCTTTTTCCTGCACAGGTCCTATTTTAGGTACTTTATTAGTGGGGTCACTACAAGGCGGCGCATGGGCCTTGACGCAAGGCATGGCAGGGTTTGGAGTAGCCTTAGCATTACCTTTTACATTATTTGCCATTTTCCCACAATGGCTACAAAGCTTACCAAAATCAGGTGGTTGGTTAGATACCGTAAAAAAGATATTGGCCTTTTTGGAATTAGCATTGGCTTTTAAATTTTTATCCAATGCGGATTTGGTGGAACATTGGGGACTATTAAAACGCGAAGTGTTTTTAGGAATTTGGGCGTTGATAAGTATTGGATTGGCCCTTTATTTGTTGGGCATACTATTATTACCACATGATGTTAAGGGTGCAAAAATTGCAGTGACCAGAAAAGTGTTAGCATTGGGGGCATTTGTTTTTGCGGGCTTTTTATTGGTAGGTATTGCGCCACAAAATGCGAAGTATATTAATTTTTTAAGTGGTTTCCCGCCACCAACACACTATAGTTTATTTAAGGATAAAAAGGACCAACATGGTTTACAAGCCAATGTGATGAATGATTATGCGCAAGCAGTACAATTATCCAAGCAGCAAAATAAACCAATACTGATTGACTTTACGGGGTGGGCTTGCGTAAACTGCCGTAAGATGGAAGAAAATGTTTGGACAGATCCAGCGGTATTGTCGTTTATCCAAAATAATTTTATTTTGGTTTCCTTATATGTGGACGATAAATCGATGTTGCCTATAGATAAAAGATTTACTTATACCAGCAAGTCAGGGCAAGCAAAGGATATTAATAGTGTAGGTGATTTATGGGCGACGTTTCAAGCAGAAAACTTTAGCCAGGTAACACAACCTTTGTATGTGGTAATGAGCCCGGATCAAAAATTATTATCCAATCCAGTAGGATATACGCCCAACGCAAGCGAGTATTTAGCTTGGCTACAATGCAGTGTGAATAAGAGCAAATAATAAAAGGATTAAGAATTAATAATTGGAAAGAATTTAAAAAAGCGCCAATAGGCGCTTTTTTAATAAAATCATAAGAGTGAATTACATGCGCCTACAAGCTCATGCCACGTTCGTTCATCATCTTTCTAAGATTAATTAAACCGTAACGCATTCTTCCTAAAGCGGTATTAATACTACAGTTAGTCATTTGTGCAATTTCCTTAAAGCTCAAATTGGCATAGTGTCTTAAAACAATAATTTCTCTTTGTTCTTCAGGAAGTAAGTCCACCAACTCTTGAATATTTTTATGTGTTTGACTACGCGTCATTTTATAATCGGCAGCGTGATCTGAAAACTTAAGCACTTCAAATATATCTTGATCGTCACTTGTTTTAATCGTAGGTGTACGTTTTACTTTTCTAAAATGATCAATGCAAAAATTGTGGGAAATACGCAAAGCCCAAGGCAAAAATTTACCTTCCTCCGCATATTTTTTTTGTTTGATATTATCAATGATCTTGATAAAGATTTCTTGGATTAAATCTTCCGCTAAATAGCTGTCCTTCACCATAAATAAAATGGTGTTGTAAATTTTTTCTTGGTAACGGTCAATTAGGGTGTCAAAAGCGCGGGTATTTCCTTGTTGAAAGGACTCAATTAATTCATAGTCGCTTAGGAGTACAGTTTTGTTCATGCCTTGTTTTTTATAGTAGTTCGATAGGTTAGTATTGGAAAATTACTCGCAAAAAGGGTTGTAAATCCATTTGTGGAAAACAAGAAATGGGTTCAAAAGCTATCCACATTTTTAGTGGGAAAAGAAACTACCAAATCCTTGAACCAAATGCCTAGGATTGTGTTAATTTGCTATATGCTGGAGACTAAAAAAGTGAAAAAAGCCCCATCGGCAAGCAATGACATACAAGTAGTGGGCGCAAGGGTGCATAATTTAAAAAATGTAAACGCTTTATTCCCGCGTAATCAATTTATTGTGGTTACTGGGGTGTCGGGCAGCGGAAAATCATCTTTAACCATTGATACTTTATTTGCAGAAGGTCAAAGACGCTATGCGGAGAGTCTTTCCTCCTATGCAAGGCAGTTTATGTCTCGCATGGGCAAGCCAGATGTGGACTATATTAAGGGATTGTGTCCTGCCATTGCCATTGAACAAAAAGTGGTTACCCGAACCCCGCGAAGCACGGTGGGGAGTATGACTGAAATTTATGATTACCTCCGTGTGTTTTATGCGCGCGTTGGTAAAACCATCTCGCCCATTAGTGGACAGGAAGTAAAAAAGCAGGATGTACAGGATGTTTTGGAATTTATACAAGAAGGCAAGGCCGGGGACAAGATGGTTATTATTGTTCCATTTAAGCAGCAAGCCAAAAGAGATATTCAGGAGGAGTTAAATATATTATTACAAAAAGGATTCGCCCGTATTTATTTAAGAGCAGGTGGGGCATCTGTCAATGATAAAAAAGCGAAATCAGCGGAATCCTCATCAACCATTTTAAGAATTGAAGATGCATTAGCCATGACCAAAGCGGAAATCACCAAATTGGTAAAGGCACATGATGTATATGTTTTAATTGACAGGGTTATTGTTAAAGATTTTGATGAGGATGACATTCACCGAATAAGTGATTCCATTGGAACCGCATTTTATGAAGGAGAGGGCTTGTTATGGGTGGAACAAAATGATACTATCCTAAAAACATTTAATAATAAGTTCACGCTAGATGGTATTGAATTTGATGAACCAAGTCCCAATTTATTTTCATTCAACAATCCTTATGGGGCTTGTCCGACTTGTGAAGGGTATAGTCAGGTATTAGGGATTGATGAAAACTTAGTCATCCCCAATCCAAACTTATCAGTGTATGATGGTGGGGTAGCACCATGGAAAGGAGAAAAATTAGTTTGGTGGAAGGATCAGTTTGTGAAGGAAGCAGGAAAGGTTGGATTCCCCATCCATCAACCCATTAATAAATTAACCAAAACTCAGGAAACCCAATTGTGGAAAGGTATTGGTAAGGCCTTAGGCATTGATGCTTTTTTTGAAGATGTAAAAGCGCATTTGTATAAAGTGCAATTTAGGGTGATGTTAAGTAGGTATCGAGGCAGAACCAATTGTTCCGATTGCGAAGGATACCGTGTACGTAAGGAAGCGTTGTATGTAAAAATAGCAGGCAAACATATTGGCGAATTGTGTGCGATGCCAGTAAGAGATTTACAAATTTGGTTTACGGATTTAAAATTATCTGCGCATGATACACAGGTAGCTAAAAGATTATTAATAGAATTGGAACAACGCATACAAACATTAATGGATGTTGGCTTAGGTTATTTAACCTTATCACGTTTGGCCAATAGTTTGAGTGGTGGCGAAAGTCAAAGAATTCAATTAACGCGTTGTTTGGGAAGTAACTTAACCAACTCCTTGTATATTTTAGATGAGCCAAGTATTGGATTACATTCAAGGGATACGGAAAGGTTAATTAAAGTTTTACAAAACCTGAGGGATTTAGGCAATACTGTGGTGGTGGTGGAGCATGATGAGCAAATAATGCGACATGCGGATCATATTATTGACATGGGGCCACTCGCTGCGCATCAAGGGGGAGAGATAGTTGCAGCAGGAAATGCAGCAGCTTTGATAAAGGATAAAAATAGTTTGACGGGTAAGTATTTAAGTGGTGCATTATCCATACCTGTTCCAGAAAAAACAAGAGTTTCAAAACATTTTATAAAATTAGAAGGTGCCTATTTACATAATTTAAAAACCATTGATGTACAATTTCCATTGCATAGTTTATGTGTGGTAAGTGGGGTGAGTGGTAGCGGAAAAACAACATTGGTCAAACAAGTTTTGTACAATGCTTTATTAAAAGCAAAACAATTACCCACTGAAATTGTGGGTGGATATAATGCCATCAGTGGCGATTTGCATTTGATAGATCAGATTGAAATGGTGGATCAAAATCCTATAGGCAAATCATCTCGAAGTAATCCGGTGACTTATATCAAAGCGTATGATGCCATACGAGATTTATATTCAAAACAAGCCTTATCAAAAATCAGGGGATTCTTGCCCAAACACTTTTCATTCAATGTGGATGGCGGCAGATGTGATACTTGTAAGGGTGAAGGGGAGCAATTGGTTGAAATGCAATTTTTAGCAGACGTGCATTTAACCTGTGAGGATTGTAATGGAAAAAGATTTAAGGAAGCAGTGTTAGAAGTGCAGTATAAAGGAAAAAATATTTATGAAGTATTGGAGATGAGTGTGGACGAAGCCATTGCATTTTTTAGCGAGGAAAAAAATATCGTATTTGCCATAAGTCCATTACAAGAAGTGGGATTGGGCTATGTGAAATTGGGACAAAGTAGCAGCACCTTAAGTGGTGGTGAAGCGCAACGCGTAAAACTAGCCAGCTTTTTAGGCAAAGGGAAAGCAAGCAATAAAATGTTATTCATTTTTGATGAACCAACCACAGGTTTACATTTTCATGATATCCATAAATTATTAAAAGCATTTAATGCTTTAATTGAACAAGGGCATTCGCTCATTGTAGTGGAACATAATACCGATGTAATTAAAGTGGCGGACTGGGTAATTGATATGGGGCCAGAAGCAGGCGTGGATGGCGGCACCGTTGTTTATGCCGGAATCCCCAAAGGACTATCCAAATGCAAGGCCTCCCAAACAGGGACGTACTTAGTCTAATGCTACCTCAATCTGTCCGTGCTTTTTACCAACTTGTCGTCTTGGTAAATTTTGATCATCGCTAGTATTTGAAATACTGGGATGAAAAATAAAGCTAGTGATGTCAGGGTGAAACCACCGCCAGGATTAGCGATCACTATGGTATAAATAAAGTATCCGATTAAAATAGATAGTAAAAAATTTACAAGTACCACTTTTAATTGTAACATGCGGTTGCCATATAAAAAGATAGTGATGACTGATAAGCAAGCACTAAAGGCCAATGAGATTAAAGTGCTATACTGCGAACTTCCATTGATTTCTAATGCAAATGGCGTAGGTGTATAATAAAAAGGGAAACGCAATACTGAAAATGCGGCTGCGCTTGCTAGCAATAACCAAATGGATTGTATTCTTTGTATCATAGCATAAAGTTAAACTATTATCCTAATTCAGGATACAAAACAAACTGCTCCATGAACTTATTCACCTCTTTCTTAGTATTTGCTAAAACGGTTTCGTTATCAGCATTCATTAAAGCAGTATCAATTGCTTCAACAATAAATGGTATATGGCCTTCGGTCATGCCACGTGTTGTAATTGCAGCTACACCAAAACGGATACCTGAAGTTACAAATGCTGACTTGTCATCGTAAGGCACCATATTTTTATTCGCAGTAATATCCGCATGTCCTAAAACCTGCTCCGCTTTTTTACCACTAATATTTTTATTACGTAAGTCAATTAACATTAAATGGTTGTCAGTACCACCACTGATAATCTCATATCCTTTTGCAACAAATGCTGCAGCCATAACTTGAGCATTTGATTGAACTTGCTTTGCATAAACTGTAAATTCATCCGTTAAGATTTCTCCAAATGCAACTGCTTTTGCTGCAATCACATGCTCCAATGGGCCACCTTGTGTTCCCGGGAACACCGCCATATCAATGACATTAGACCACAATCTTAAATTACCTTTCATATCTTTCAATCCTAAAGTATTCTCGCCATCTTTCGCCATCATAATTACACCGCCACGAGGGCCACGTAAAGTTTTGTGGGTAGTAGATGTTACAAAATGACAATGATTAAACGGAGAACTTAATAATCCTTTTGCAATTAATCCTGCAGGATGTGCAATATCTGCTAATACAAATGCACCTACTTCGTCAGCTACTTTTCTGATCCTTGCATAATCAATATCACGACTATAAGCACTTGCACCACAAAATATTAATTTAGGTTTATGCGCTCTTGCTTGACTTTCTAACATTTCATAGTCAATCAATCCTGTTTCTTTCACCACACCATAAAAATGGGGGGAATAGATTTTACCTGAAAAGTTTACCGCACTACCATGCGTTAAGTGACCGCCCATGCTTAAGTCCAAACCTAGTATAGCATCACCAGGTTGTAATATGGCTAACATTAGTGCAGCGTTTGCTTGTGCACCACTATGTGGTTGTACATTGGCATATTCCAATCCAAATATTTCCTTTAAGCGATCTATGGCTAAAGTTTCTGTTTTATCTACAATTTCACAACCGCCATAGTAACGACGACCAGGATATCCTTCAGCATATTTATTGGCCATTACACCACCCGTTGCTTGCATTACGTGTAAGCTGGTAAAATTTTCAGATGCGATTAATTCAATGCCTCTTCTTTGGCGTATTAATTCCTCACGAATGATGTCAAAAACTAGAGTATCTCTTTGCATGTTACTTGATTTATAGTGTACTATTTTGCAAAATTAATTCATTATTACCCCTGTGCAAAGCTTTTTTTCAACAGTTGGCATCCTAATATTCACATTTTCAAGCAGTTTTATTGCATTTGGCCATTTCACTGCCCAAATTGCACTTTTACTAACAGTTATTTGCTACTTTTATCACCCCCTAAAACCCAAACAATGAAGGCGATTATTCCAGTGGCAGGTGCAGGTGCAAAATTACGACCACATACTTATACGCAACCTAAGGCGCTTATTCCGATTGCAGGTAAAACCATACTTAGCTTTATTGTTGATCAATTAAGGGAGGCGGGTATTAAAGAATTTATTTTTATCGTTGGTTACTTGGGGGAGAAAATTCAGGATTATGTTCAAGCTACCTATCCAAATTTAAATACGCATTTTGTTTATCAAAATGATCGACAAGGAACTGCTCATGCCATTGAATTGACCAAGGCAATTGTCAATAATGACGAAGTGTTTATTGCTTTAGGAGATACCATTTGTGAATTTGAAATTAAGGAAGTGATGGAAAGTCCAATAAGCATGTTGGGGGTAAAAAAGGTAGATGACCCTCGTCAATTTGGTGTTGCTGAAATTAATGAAGAAGGTTTTATTGAACACGCAATTGAAAAACCTGCCATTCCAAAAAGTAATAATGCACTAGTAGGCTTGTATAAGATTAAGGAATCAGAAATTTTATTTGAATGTTTTCAACAATTATTTAATGATAATATTAAATCACAAGGGGAATATAATTTAACGGATGCATTGGAGTGTATGATTAAAAAAGGAGTACAATTCAAATCCTTTAAAGTAAAACATTGGTATGATTGTGGTAAAAAAGAATCCTTATTGGAGACCAATGCAGTTTTGCTAAAAAAATCGGGAGGGATTTCAGTGAACCCAAACTTATATACCAATAGCATCATTATCCCGCCTGTAAGTATTGCGGATGATTGCGTGATTGAAAATTCCATCATCGGGCCGCATGTCACAATTGGTAATAATACCAATATCAAAAGTTCCATTGTGAGAGATAGTATTATTGGCTCCTACACTACACTAGATGAAGTGGTATTAGATAATTCTTTGATTGGAAGTGATGCAGCAGTGAAAGGGTTAAGCCGAAGCTTGAATATTGGAGATAATACTGAAATTGATTTTGGGTAATAATTTCTAATCGCTGCTTTATTCCGGTCGCTTTATAGCGGGTTACTTAAAAAGTTTTCTAGATAATTATGCGTCCTTATGCAAATGCATGGAGTTAGCTTGCGCTACACAGGTCATTACAACATCATTAATGCAAACATGTTTGGGAACATTGGCCACATACCATGCGGTATCAGCAACATCTTCGGCTTTTAATGGTTCGTAACCAGCATATACTGCAGCAGCTTTTGATGCATCTCCTTTAAAGCGTACCAATGAAAAATCGGTTTCAACTGCACCAGGATGAATCACTGAAATTTTAATTTTATATGGCAGCAAATCAATTCTTTGTGCTTTACTAATTGCATCCACTGCATGCTTGGATGCGCAATAAACATTACCATCTTTGTAAACTTCCTTACCCGCTGTACTTCCAATATTTATAATATGCCCTTGTTGTTTTATTAAATAAGGCAATACTGCTTTTGAAGTATATAATAAACCTTTTACATTGGTGTCAATCATGGTTTCCCAATCTTCTAAATTCGCATCTAGGAAGGAGTCACGTCCTAAAGCAAGACCTGCATTATTGACTAAAAGGTCAACCGCTTGCCACTCATTAGGCAAATTATTTAAATGAGTAAACACCGCTGCTTTATCCTGTACATCAAATATTAAGCTTAAAGTTTTCACACCGTATTTACTTTCTATCGCAGAAGCCACTTCCGCTAATTTTTCCTTGCGACGTGCAGTTAAAATTAAATTCCAACCACCAGCTGCAAATTTTTCAGCAATTGCTTTGCCAAATCCTGAACTAGCGCCTGTGATTAATATAATTTTTGACATGGTATACGGTTGAGATTGTTATTTTTTATTTTGTATGTTATTTTGCCCTCGTTTAATAAGGCGGTAGTTTAAAATTAATGCTATGGCAATTAATGTAAAAACTTCAATTGAAAAATATTGTGGTAGCCAGTAGCTAGTAATGACTAATCCTACAATGGCCGCTAAAAATACCTTACCTATATGACTAATCCATTCGTTTTTTATAAAATAGGCTAGTAAAGCTATTATATACAATGGGTGCATCCACATGATATTAAAGTTATTAAAGCAGGCTGTATGATTGGACACAAAACTCATGTAAAAAATTAAACTACCGCCCAGTGTAAATGCAAGTAATAAAATAACATCTGTAATACTAGCAATCACTCGCACTGACTTGGTTTTAAAGAACAGGCTAAGTGCATACAAAACTAAAAGCCCGATTAAAACATATAGTGGGCTATTATCTTTTGTATTTGGTTTAGCTGCCAAGGTTTCATTGTTGAAATTAGTGACACTGGTTGATCGTACTAATTTTTTTATACTGGCTAATTGATCAAAAAGTAATTCAGGTAAAAAAGCAGCTTGTTGATCGGTTGGTTTTTGATCTGAAAAAGAACCGAGTAATAAGTCAATACCTAAGCCAATCCAGGGAATGCCTTTTTGATAAGGAGCTAGGACAACCTTATCTCTAAATGATTTTTCTTGGCTTTGAGTGGGAACGTAATGTGTATTATTAAAAAGCCCATCTTTTACACGTGTGGTACAATTGTCTGTGATGAAATTATATAAATAGTATTTATTTTTTCCCATCATATTTTTTTTCAACGCCTGATACCATCTTATTTTTTCGGTAGCAGATAAATTAAGGACCTGCTCTTTTATATTTCTTTTTTCATATTCGTACTGTGCATAAAAATCAGCATAATAATTTGCGGAAATAAAATATTCTAAACTACCTTTTACAAATTTTGATATAAAGAAGGGCGTTTCAAAATCAAATGTGCCGTAATTGAAAACATAGTCACTTCCTTGAATACTGTCAATCACACGAATGGCGGTATGCCCCCATGCGGTATAAATATCCTCACCAGCATCACAAGTAAGCACGCTAATTTGTAAACGTGGCGTGTCGCTTATTTGCGCTTTTGAATTATTGGCGAATAAAAAACTTAATCCAATAAAAAAACAAATAAATAAATATTTTTTCAACATTGAATTTTGCTTTTAAAAGGTATTCGCGTATTCGCTTGCAGCGTTTACGCAAAGATCATTTTCAATACTTATTTGCGGCTATAATTAGGCGCTTCTCTTGTTACTTCAACATCATGTGCATGACTTTCTCTCATGCCTGCATTGGTGATTTGAACAAAAGTGGCATTTTGTAAATCCTTCACTGTTTTAGCACCACAGTATCCCATGCCCGCTTTGAGACCACCTACAAATTGGTATACTATTTCATGTAAGTTTCCTTTGTAAGCAACGCGGCCTTCAATTCCTTCTGGGACAAACTTTGTACTATCGGATTCGTTTTCTTGAAAATAACGATCCCCACTTCCTTGACTCATGGCACCGATACTTCCCATGCCTCTATATCCTTT
>CAXNDZ010000047.1:0-13214 GCA_964201225.1 Chitinophagales bacterium
AATCGTACCAAAATCAATGGTGGATATGTTTTCAATAGTTACATCTTCATTTGTACAGAATGGTGTACTTTTTAAAATATTAAATTTGGGATGTGGAATTGCACCACTTACTTTAAAAATAGTGGTATCAAGTGAAACACAACCATATGAACTTGCTACTTGAAGTATTATATTATAATCACCCCCACTACTATATCTATGCGTAGGCGTTTTCAAAGTGGAAATATTTGGGTTAGCAGTGGTTGCACTAACATCACCAAAATTCCAGAGATATTTAAAATTTAAATTATTATCGACAATACTTGAAGTATCTGAGAAAGTTGCCAAGGCATTATACAAACAAGCGTCGGGCAATGAAAATCCTACTACAGGGAAGGGCCTATTTGTAAAACTTATTGAATCGGATACATTACATCCATTCAGTGTGGTTAAATTTAAAATAGGTCGATAGCTTTGTAAATTAGTATAAATATGCGTCTTCGGTTGATTTGTGGTACTAGAATCTAACGGAGAACCATCCCCATAATTCCATACCCAATTGACTAATGTTGATTTAGGTGATGATATAGTCGAATCCCTTAATGTTAAAGTTGTATTTAAGCAAGTAGTATCAGAAATTGAAAATTTAAATTTAGGTACACTATCAATTAACACTAATTGTAATATAGAACTATCTGCTGTAAGCGTGTCACTTATACAACCAATGTCACTAATCACAAAATGTCGAATATTATATTTGCCAGCTGTATCTGGTTTAAATTTAATGTTTGGAGTCGTATCCTTAAAAACACCCGTTCCAAAATCCCACATATATTTGATTATACGTCGTTCATTTAAAGCCACCACGGTTTTATCAGACAAGCTGACAGAATCGCTTAAACAATGCGTTGTAAAAATACTATCCTTTGTTTTAGGAGGTTCTGAAACTGTTAAAATAAATGACAAATCTTGTTCTCCACTACATCCGTCAAACGTGGGATTATTTGCAATTACTTGAATTAAATATTGCCCAGAGGTATTAAACAAAAAAGAATTTTTATAACTATACTTATAAACGGATTTTCCATTGATTTTAGTGGAGTCTTCTGGAATAGGATTGTACACCGTGTCTTTGGGATAGTTAGGTATATTCCATTTTAAGGAAACAGGCTTATACGGCAAAGTAATGGATGCCTTGGAATTAACTCCTCTACAGGTAATAGGTAAATAAACAGTATTATAATTATTATTAACTTCTAATCGTTGGTATAAATCTGTAACATTGGTACCTGCGTTATAACCATATGATTCAGCTCCCCCATATCCGTATGCAATAGCATTAAATCCTGAATCGGAAGATATGGTATGGGATCCTGCAGTTAGTTGAGGTTGGTAATATAAATAATTTGTATCCCCTGGATGAACTGTTGATCCAGTAATCGCGACGCCATCTATTTTCAAAGATGTAGCGCCTTTTTTAGGAATCACAATATTTGCAAAATGGTAAGCTGACCCAATATTAAAATTATTTGTTGAATTAATCGTAACCTTATTAATTGTTTGTTCAATTGGACTTAGATAAATCATTTCCGGATCTCCATTTCCTCCAATTATATTGTTACCACATGAATTGGCTGTGGTAATATATTGAGAGACCATAACAGGTAAATTGGATTCAATTGAATTTGCAGTATTGCTGGAAAATTCATAATAAAAATTGTTTATTAAACTTGCTTTATTCAAAACTGCTCCATTTAATTTAACTATTGTTGAAGTATCACTCACAATAACACGATAAAAATTAGTAGGCATTTTATTGGTGGGAACAGTTAGATACTTTCGTCCCCAGGCGCTTGAAGGAAATGCTTGTTGAATATAATTGTCGGCACTTCCAGCGCCATTGGTCGTACAATTGATACTTAGTTTACCTGAACCCGAAAAAACTGCAATTCTTTTACAAGGACTTGTTGCAGTTGCAATTGACCTTATTCTAGTTCCAGTTAAATCTTCTCCTGTTGATCTTTGACTTGCATTTGTACCCGGAACAACTACTCTTCCAAAGATATTATATATCTCCCCTTTATTTAATGTAACTCTGAGTGTATCCCCTTTAGGAATATTGAATGTATTGACACTAGGAATAATTTCAATATTAGTATTATCCTCTGTAGCAATAACATAGGTATAACCATAGGAATACCTTGCATTAGAAACTTGTGTATAATTGACGGAATAATAATCACGACCTAAAGTACTCACTGGAAATAATAAACTCGCACCTGATACACTTGCATTATAAATATGGGTATATGCAATAATTCCTACATTAGATGTAATATGTATACTCTTGTCAAATTTCCCTTCCCCTGTTATTCGAGCATCTTCAAGACCAGTTTTCGGGATAACTTCTGAAGTAGTGACCTGATTAGCAATTACTTTATACGTCCTAGTCCAACTTGTATTTGGAATTTCAACAGTGACATCAGCATCTTGATCTGAAGTGAAATACAGAACCATATTTTGGGAACCCCCATTTGCATTATTAATACTCCCATCATTATTATACATATTCACATGACTGCCATACCCGACCCAAAACTCTCTTCCTTTGTTTGAGAAATCCTGCCCTATTGCTGCACTAGCAAATAAGAACCCAAAAATGAATATAAATGATTTTATATATGAAGATTCGGCACGCATTAAAATATACTTATACTAGTTGTTTAACAAGTATAAATGTACTGAAAAAAGGTAAAATATGAGCTAAAAGGGGCAATTTTAACCCTTACCAAAATCAATCGAATTGAGCCAGGTAATTAATTGATTGGCAAAGAATTTGTTGATCGGCGATTTAATGGATAAATTCTTATTGGCGATAACAATGAAATTGTTGTCACTGTATCCTTTGTTCTTAAAAATGGTGTAATTGTTATTCGACATATTAAGCTCCTTATTCTCATCATTAATAACCAATAGTCCTGATTTTAAATCCCCAATTAATGTAGTAATTTGTTCCTTAGATTTTAAATGAATAGTATCTTCTTCTTGTTTATAAATAAATTGTTGATTTTTATATATAACCTGAACAGCATATTCAGAAACCTTATTCGCAGTTTCCTGTTTGATATAGAAACATTTTAAGGTACCAATTTCTACAGTGTTGATGATACTTTTCTTTAACTGTGCATCTGCGCTATTATTGTAAAAAAAAGACAGAAAAAGAATGGCTAGGGGGTATAGCTTGATCATTTATGATGGGGGGTTATAAATTAATTACAAAAGTAAATCAATGTTTTAACAACACACAACTATATTTGTAATAGTTATACATATTAGAGTTACTTCTATAATATTTAATATATTAGATGTAATTTTGATAAGAAAAAAATGATATATGAAAATTGCGATATGGTCAGTAGGTAAAAACGATGAATCCTATATTAAAGAAGGGGTTGCAACTTTCACTAAACGCATTGGACACTACTATCCTATTGAATGGCATTTAATCACACCCTCAAAAGCAAGCGATCCGACTCAAATAAAAAAAGAAGAAGCCATCTTAATTTTAAAAACAATATCACAAAACGATGTGTTAATATTATTGGATGAGAAAGGTAAAATGTTATCATCCCCTGGCCTAGCAAAATTGATCCAACAAAAGGCCAATCAAAGTGCGCATCGTATTGTGTTTTTAATTGGTGGCGCTTACGGAGTTGCAGAAGAGATTAAAGCCAAAGCGCAATTTACTTGGTCATTATCTGAACTCGTTTTTCCCCATATGCTTGCGCGACTTATATTAGCGGAACAAATTTACAGAGCTTGCAGTATCTTAGCCAATGAAAAATACCATCACGAATAATTACTAATTATGACCATAAGTTTAACTTTATATATCACAGTCATTACTGTAGCAATATCATTAATTGCAATGTACAATGAAGCATTAATGGATAAATTAATATTTAATCCTTATACGATTCATAATCACAATGAATGGTATCGCTTTATAAGTTCTGGTTTTATACATGCCGATTTTATGCACCTTGCTTTTAATATGTTTTCCTTTTACATGTTTGGTGATTATGTGGAACAATATTTTAACATGATATTCGGATCCTTGGGAAGCACTTTATATATCATACTTTACGTTAGTTCCTTAATTGTTTGTTTGATCCCCACCTACTTGAACCATTTCAAACAATATAATTACAATAGTCTAGGCGCCTCCGGCGCCGTATCGGCTATTGTATTCGCAGGGATATTTTTACAGCCTACTATGCAAATTGGCTTTTTCATCATCCCTCCCATTATTCCTGGTTTTATTTTTGGCCCCATCTATCTTGGCCTCACGGCTTACCTATCTAAAAATAAACAAAGCGGTATTAACCATAGTGCACATTTATGGGGCTCCATTTATGGTGTAGTATTTTTAATCATCACCAGTTATTTTATGGGGAACTATAATGTACTTGCTGCTTTTATGGAACAGATCAGAATCTATCTAGCAAGGTAATTTTCAAAACAGATTTAGTTTGTGGGGTCATTTTATAACGATCATCAATACGTTTCCCTACTACCCACAAAAGCTTATCACCCATGGTCAAAACACCCATGCGTTGCTTTAATGCTGGACTTAATTTCAAACTTCCTAAAAAGTGATTTAGTTTCTTTTTTTTACGAAGCCCTAAAGGATAAAAGTAATCAGTGGACTGCCAAGTTCTATATAAAAGAGGCCATTCTATTTTGTCGGCATCTAAATAAGCAAAATGAGGTTCTTTATTCATCTCCCCCATATGAGCAACATCCACCGTTTCGAAATGCAATAACCCATTATTAGTTTGTAAATCACCTTCACCTACATACACCATCATATGTTCGGTATTTGAATTATTGGGTACGACCTGAATCGTATCATTGAATTTTATAAAACGGTGTGTGGTTGTGGCTATATACGCACCATTACTTGCATCTAATAGCTTATGCACTTCCACAATTTGTTGTGGCTTAAATCCATAGGACTGAATAAATCCCCAAGTATAAGTGTGATTGTCTTTTACTTTTTTCCAATGTTGTATTGAAATTGTTTCAATACCATGGCGTGTCTTTTTCCCTTTTTTCCAAAAGGCAGTAATGGTATTATTGACAATTGCTTCAGCTTCTTTTAATCTTGCCACCGTATCCAAAACATTTTCTGTTGCTTGCGCATACACTTCTTGAATTGCAGGCAGCAATTTATTTCGGATTAAATTTCTTGTATAGTCGTTTTTTTCATTCGAACTATCTTCCACAAAAGTCAAGGAATACTCCTTGGCAAATTGCCTTATTTGGTTTTTGGTATAGCCCAATAATGGTCTACAAACAAAAATGCTATCATTGCGAAAATCAGGAATGCCTATGAGTCCATGTAATCCAGTACCACGGAATAATTGCATTAATACTGTTTCCACCTGATCATCTGCATGATGCGCAGTGAGTAACACTACTTTATCATTACTATCTCCTAAATTGGTTTTGATTTCCTTCATCAATTGATCAAACCAAGCATACCTGATTTCTCTTGCTGCTTGCTGAATGCCCATTTTATAGGTTTCCGCATAAGATGCAGTTTCAAATCGATTTACTTTAAATGGTATTTGCAATCGGTTGGCAAAGTCAGTTACAAACTGCTCATCACGATTACTCTCCTCCCCCCTTAATTGAAAATTAACATGTGCAATGGTGCATTTTGCACCAATTAAATGCATCATATAGGTTAAGCCAACACTATCCAAACCACCACTCACTGCTAATAAAAAATGAGTATGCTTTAAACTAATGTCTGGAAACTTTCTTTCCCATTGTTCCTTAAAGTTTTCCAGGGTCAACATGCTTAATTATTTTTTTTGCTCTTTAGCCCAAGCATCTTTCAGTGTAACGGTGCGGTTAAATACTAACTTATCCTTTGTACTTGTTGTATCCTGATAAAAATATCCCTTTCTTAAAAATTGGAAACGCATTTCAGGACTATCGTTTAACAAAGCTGGCTCTCCCCAAGCGGTGGTTATTGTATTTAATGAATTAGGGTTAATATAATCCTTAAAATCACCTTCCGCATTGGCTACATCTTCCACACTAAATAAGCGATCATATTCATTTAATACCACAGGCACAGCATGTTTTGCACTCACCCAATGTAAAGTACCTTTTACATGAAGCCCTGATGTATCTGCACCACTTTTACTGTTAGCAAAGTAACTTGCATAAATAGTTTGCACTTTGCCTGCTGCATCTTTTTCAAAACGATCACACTTAATGATGTAGGCACTTTTTAAACGCACCATTAAATCAGGACCCAATCTAAAATATTTTTTTGTCGGCTCTTCCATGAAATCATCTCGCTCAATCCATAACTCATTGCTAAAGGGGACTTGTCTTACGCCACCTTCCGTATCCTCTGGATTATTTTCAGAGCTTAACATTTCATCCGCTTGCTCGTAATTAGTAATAATTAATTTCACAGGATCCGTCACTACCATTCTACGTTGTGCAATTTTATTCAAATGCTCTCTTACACAAAATTCTAATAAACTGAAATCAATAATATTTTCACGCTTTGCAATACCTATACGCTCACAAAAATCACGAATACTTTCAGGCGTATATCCTCTGCGACGCATACCACTAATGGTAGGCATCCTTGGATCATCCCAACTTGAAACATGTCCTTCGGTAACCAATTGTAATAATTTGCGCTTACTCATAATTGCGTAAGTCATATTTAGTCGCGCAAACTCATATTGCTTGGAAGGGAAAATACCTAATTGCTCAATGCCCCATTCATACAAAGGGCGATGCGGTATAAATTCCAAAGTACAAATGGAATGTGTAATATTTTCAATAGAATCACTTTGTCCATGTGCAAAATCATACATTGGATAAATACACCAAGTATCACCCGTACGATGATGTGTTGCCCTTTTGATTCTATATAACAAAGGATCACGCATATGCATATTCGGACTTGCTAAATCAATTTTAGCGCGCAATACCTTGCTCCCATCTGCATGCTTACCTTCCTTCATTTCAGTAAATAATGCTAGGTTTTCGGCTATGCTTCGATTTCTGAAGTCGTTCCCAGTGCCAGCCATAGTTGGGGTTCCTTTTTGAACTGCAATTTCCTCCGGACTACTATCATCCACATAAGCCTGCCCTTTTTCAATTAGCTGAATAGCGTATTGATATAATTGATCAAAATAATCTGATGCATAACATTCCTTCACCCAATTAAAACCCAGCCATTGCACATCCGCTTTTATACTATCCACATATTCCGTTTCCTCAGTAGCCGGATTGGTATCATCAAAACGTAAATTAGTAGCACCCCCAAAACGTGTTGCCACTCCAAAATTCAAACATATACTTTTGGCATGCCCAATATGCAAATAACCATTGGGTTCGGGCGGAAATCGAGTCAAGATGTACTTGCATTTTCCTTCTGCTAAATCATTCGAGACAATTTCTTCAATAAAATTTAAACTTTTTTCTTCACTCATGAGTCACAATCAATTCGGATAAAGGTACAAAATAGGCGTCAAATACCTACCTCTTAATTACGAAACAAACTACCCCCGATAGCCATAGAGCTTTTGAACTTCCTTGACAATTTTTTCGAGTTCTTGATCGTCCCCTGCAGGATCATATTGTTGTTTCAAATTACTCCCAAATACATAGGCAACGGCCTGCCACACTCCAGCATTTAACCCCCCCTTAAATTCTTTAATTATATGATAACAGTTATTACCCGTTTCACGATTGATAAGCTTCATTAATACCTTTCCCTGATACACCGATAAATTGGTGATTTTATCTGCAAATTCTTTTTTTAAT
Organism: Chitinophagales bacterium; assembly: GCA_964201225.1. Lineage (GTDB taxonomy): Bacteria > Bacteroidota > Bacteroidia > Chitinophagales > Chitinophagaceae > Sediminibacterium. The sequence continues at coordinate 7,846 of CAXNDZ010000047.1, forward strand.
TCCTTTTCCCTTGATTTGATAATTTGCTTGCGTTTGTTTTCATCTTTTACGTTTACAAGCTCCGCATTCACTTCACTAATCACTTTACTTGCCGATTTTGCATAGGGATAAGTTACATAAACCGCATTGCGAAGCCTTGTCCAGTCCTTCCAATATTTTCTCCAATAATTTGTTTGCTTTGCATCCACTTGTACTGTTGGTAACCAGGATTGTGGAATAGTATCTCCTTCTGGCGTAATGTAAGCTTCTACACGTAAGGTATCCGAAAATTGTTGCGCATGACTCACCACAGGACTTAATCCTAGGATGATGATGACAATATATTTTTGGATACGCTTCATTATTATTAATTAATACGCTATTTGTAAAGAGGTAACCTTTCTTATTTAGATTTTAACTTTTTTAATCGGGCATAGGCGGACATCATAAAGCCAATGGTCATGACGATAATCCCCAACCATAAAATATTTATAAAAGGAAACTCATACACTTTCAGGGTAATTAAATTAGTTAAAGAAGCAGATTCTTTCACCCCAATTTCTAAAATACCTTTCTTTTGATCTACTACTTTATTAAAGCTTAATACTAAGTTTTGCGCCTTTACCGTATCTAATTCTTGATTCAAAGTCATCCCTTCTAATAAGATGCCTGGCTTTGCTTCATACTTCAAGCCTTCCTTTGACGTAACCGTCATTTGTAAGACCAACTCATTGCTGCTCGATGCAGCTTTTGGATTTGGATTAATTAAAACATTATCCAACTTAATATAACCATTGCTATAAAATATGGAATCCCCAATGGCAATTTGATGTGGCTTGAAACTTGTGGTGTCTTCTTCACTGTGATCTTGGAATGAAGTAACATAAACAAAGATGTCCTTATTCCAATAGTGTTTTGAAGATGGGTTTGCCGAAAAACCTTCCATCTTATTATTTTTCAATACATCTGGATACAATAAAAAGCTATGATCCGACTTTTTCTCTTTAAAGTTTAATTCAAAAAAACGTTTGTCTAAGTCATCTAAGGTATCTCTTTGATAAGTAACCATATACTTGCCCATATCCGTTTCCACCCCTTCAAATAAAGTGATATTTTCTCGTGGATTCCCAGTAGGATTGTTTTTAGCATTATCTTCCTTTAAAGGAGATATGCCTGTGGTATTCCAACTTAATACTGTTTTATTGGAGGATGAGATTAATATACCCAACAACACCATTGTGAATCCAATATGTCCCACACTAGCAGCTGCTGATTTTAATTTACCCTTTAAAATATTTAACCAATAAAAAGCGTTTGCAACCATCCCGAATGTGGCGGCCACCACACCTACATATAAAGCACCCAAATAGCCAATGCCTTTTTCTTCATAAGCGATACCTATAAAATAAAAAATAATGGCGCTCAACAAAGCAGTTACGATTAATGGCCATTTAATATTTTTAATAAAATTTTCCGCACTCGTGGCTTTGAATTTTAAATATTGTCCAATAGCAGTTAAAATTCCAATGATAATAGCAACAAAAATTTGTACTTGATTATGCGCGAAAGCTGGATCCTCCGGTGGCGCAATCTTAGTGCCAAATATTTTATTAAATACAGGAATGGAAGTAATGGCAATAATCACCACTGCAGATAAAAATAAAACTAAGGAACCCACCAACATCCAAAATTCACGACTACTTATTTCATCTTCCTCCTGTGGCTCTTTCAAATCCTTTAATCTATAAATGAGTAAGGCAAAATAGGGAATGACAAAAATTAATAAATAACCAAGTAGTTGTGCATTCATACCCAAATCAGTAAAGGCATGCACTGAAGTATCTCCTAAAATACCACTGCGTGTTAAAAAGGTAGAATATAACACCAACAAAAAACTTAATCCTAAAAACAAATAGGTTGCTTTTAAACTGGTTCCTTTTTTCCGATAAATTAAACAAGTATGAATACCCGCAACTAATACGAGCCAAGGAACAAGGGAAGCATTTTCCACCGGATCCCAAGCCCAATAGCCGCCAAAGTTTAAACTCTCATAAGCCCATGCAGCACCCATCATAATACCTAATCCAAGTATACCCGCCGAAAAAGTAGCCCATGGCAATGCAGAATCCATCCAATTGTTATCTTTTTTCAATAGCCCTGCTACTGCAAATGCAAATGGTATAGTGGTGGATGCAAAACCTAAAAATAATACGGGTGGATGTATCACCATCCAATAATTTTGTAAAGTGGTATTTAAACCTGTACCATCTTTTACAAATTGTAAATAATCAGGGCGTGATAAAATTGGCCAAGTCATTTCATGTCTTAATAGTATGAATGGACTACTGCCTAATTTGAAATCAAAAATATACAAGCCAACAATCATTGTTGCCAAGCATACCTGCACAAAATTGACCACCATCATTACCCCATTGATATTCTTACCCCATTTTTTTGCCTTGGTCATTACAATTAACCCTAATACCGAATGCCAAAAACTCCACAATAAAAAACTGCCTTCCTGTCCTTCCCAAAAACAACTCAATAAATATTGAAATGGTAAGCTTATATCACTATGCGAGTAGGCATATTTATATTCAAAAAGATGATTGTAAATAAGATAAAATAAAACAAGGAAACAAGAAACAATCGAAACCGATTCAATGATAAATGCAGTTTTTGCTAATTTATTCCACTGAATTTCAGATTCAATAGTCTGTGAATAAAATGCTTTTGCAAAAGCGAATGTAGCTAACAAGGCAGCTACAAATGAAAGTATGGCTAAAAAATAACCGATTTGGCCAGGAAGTAAATGTTCCCCAATAAATGTGGTTGTATTCATTAAAATATATAAAATGATTAATTACTAATAGTGACAGGTTGCTCCTGCATTGCATTTGGATTGTCCTTGTATTTGGAAGGGCATTTCATTACAATGGAAGAACATTCAAAAACATCCCCTTGTACTTTTCCTTTTAAAACCAAACGCTCTGACTTTTCCATATCGGTGGGCATGGTATTATGATACACCACGGCAATTTTTCCACCTAAGCTATCTTGTACATGAAATTTTAATAAATTAGGATCTTTTACTGGATCGTAATCTACTGGTATTGACTTGTCCATTTTCACGATAAGATTCACAAACTTGCCTTCCTTTTGCTTCGCCGACGCAACGGTCTCATAACTACTTAAATCCCCAGTATAGCTAATTAACACAACGATCGAAATAGCAATTAGGACTAATAATACAACATGCATTTTCTTCATATTGCAAAGTTAACCAAACTGCGTTAAATTGCACCAAAATTTACACATCTCGAAACCAACCATTATGCGCGTATTTGACTATATCATTGTTTGCAAAAGCCCCGATTATAAAAATGTGGATCGCATTAGTCAATTTATGCTTTTCATTTCGGTCATTTCCTTCAGCTATTCCATCTATTTAGGCTTATTTCCCAAGCCTGCATTGATTTTTGCCATCATGACTTCCAGCATAAGTTGGTGGATTTTTTGCATTTTTCAGCGTAAAAGAGGCAGTATGCCCTACTACCGATTGGGATTGTTATTTGCATCCTGGGGCTGGTTTTTACAACCCAATGGCTTAATTATAGCTGGCATATTCTTAATTGCAGCCCTTTTTGAGCGCCAAGTAAAATTTCCCTATGAAATAGCAGTTGACCCTGCCGGGATCGTCATCAATACCTTTCCAAAAAAGCATATTCCTTGGGCGGCCATCCAAAATTTAATGATCAAGGACGATTATATCACCATTGATTTTAAAAATAATTCCCTGATACAAAAGCAAATAAATGAGCCGGTTACCGAAGCAATTACTTTGGAGTTTAACAGCTTTTGTAAGGAACAAATTCAGGCAAATACCCAATAAGCCATTGAAGCACCTGTTGCTTGCCCAATATTATTTGCACAAAAGCCTCCTATCTAATCGCTTATTAATACCTTTGCCCCATGTCAATAAAAGCATCTCCCTTTTTATTATACTCTGATGGTGAAGGGCAAATTTTTGAAGATACTAGTTTGTATGTAGCAGGCAGGGCTGGATGGGATGCCTATCCTATTCCTGTTGAAGATTGGATTGAATTACCCAATGGTGGAAACTTATACGAATTACCAGGTCGTCGTGGTATTGGCATTGATGTGGAAACAGGCGAAATGCGCCTTTGTGAACTAGGTTGGGCAGTGGCTGCATTTATTCCACCAGCACATACAGGATTATATGTTGCAGCGTATGAAACTATGGAAGATGATGCCCCAACATTACCTTTATTTTGTTACACTGCTGTAGGTTGGTTAGATGGAAAAAACTACGTGCCTGCAGTACGAATTGAAAAAGACATTAGACAGGATTGCGAAGGATATGATCAAGCTACTATTGAAACAGGGACACAACAATTACTTTCCTTATATAGTCAAAACCGATTGGTGAAACACTTAATGGAAAACTGTTGTCAAACCTATACCTGTCCAGCTGCACGTAATTTAGCCATGGGCCGTTGGGAATGTCCCATACCCATTTCACCTGCATGTAACGCCAATTGTATTGGATGTATTTCCTTCCAACCTTTAGATGAAACAATTGTTTCCACCCAAGACCGATTAACCTTTAAGCCAACAGCTGCTGAAGTAGTTGAATACACCGTGCCGCATTTAATGTCAGCCCCTTTCCCCATTGTGAGCTTTGGACAAGGTTGTGAAGGGGAACCTTTATTAATGTGGGAAACCATTAAGGAATCCATCATTGAAATAAGAAAACATACCGACAAAGGAAGTATCAATATTAATAGTAACGGGTCCGATCCAAAAGCAGTTGCGGAACTTGCTGCAGTTGGATTAGATAGTATACGGGTAAGTTTGAATTCAGCGCGTGAAGAAGTGTACAATGCTTACTATCGTCCAAATAATTACACATTTGCAGATATTAAAGAAAGTATTCGTGTGATGTCCGCTGCAGGAAAATGGACCAGTATTAATTATTTTGTTTTCCCTGGCATGACGGATAGTGTTGCAGAGTATGAGGCCCTCAGACAATTGATTATTGATACCGATTTAAAAATGATTCAATGGCGTAATTTTAATATTGACCCCGATTGGTATTTGGGAAAAATTGGATTTACAGACATGGGTGAAATTATGGGCATCAAACAAATGATGGAATTAATTCAAGAAGAATTTCCAAATTTAAAATTTGGTTATTTCAATCCTCCAATAGAAAGAATTAAAGGTGACTATAGCGAAAATTTCGCACATCACTAAACCAACAAAATTGAAAAAACAATTTAACAAACAATACCAATTAGGCGCGCTACTAGCAATAACAGCAAGCTTTATTTGGTCGGGTAATTTTATTGTTTCAAGGTATGCGATAC
>CAXNDZ010000048.1:0-13102 GCA_964201225.1 Chitinophagales bacterium
TTAAGAAAGAAGTTAAAGTGATATTGAAATAATCGTAATCTCAAAAATCAATTGAACCGCCTCATTAAGGTTAAAAAATTTTGTTTAAAAATGTCTCAATCGTATTATAATATTACGGCATTATGATTATGTTAACAAAAAAAGGGGAGGTTTTTTTTACCCCTTTTTTAATAAATATTTGTGGGAAAAATACATATCTTATTGATTATCAATTATATATATTTTATTTTGAATACAATGTAGAGAAAAGGTTCTAGGTTAAATTGGTACATTTTTATGCCCAAAAGTTAAAATCTAGCTTAATATAAGCCAAGGCACCCGCTAAAAAAGCTACTTTTAATGATTCACTATTTCAAAATCATGACTAAGATTTTTTCAAATTTTAACTGGAATGTACAAACCTTAGGTGATCATGCTATTCAGTTTTACCTGCCCCCAATCATGGATCCAAGGGTCATAGGCGAAATAAAAAACTTCAATGACTTTATTGTCGCAGCAGCAGCAAAAGGAATAAAAGACATCATCCCCTCCTATCATACACTTACTTTGATTTACGATATTGAACTCATGAATACGCCCTTAGATTTTGCAAATGACTTAATTGAAAAATATAAAAATCAGCGTGAAATCAACTTGCCTAATAAGGAGTTAAATAAAATTATCGACGTCCCTGTTTGTTATGATGAAAGTTTTGGCATTGATTTAATAAGTATGTCATCAAAATTAAATTTATCAATTACTGAAATAATAAAAATACACACCCAAAATATTTATCAAGTGTATTGTTTAGGATTCATGCCAGGCTTTGCTTATATGGGTGATGTGAATACTAAAATACAAATGGCAAGACATCCACAACCGCGACAAAATGTATCCGCTGGAAGTGTAGGTATAGCAGGTGCACAGACAGGAATTTATCCAATGCATTCGCCAGGTGGATGGCAAATTATTGGCCGTACCCCACTTAAAATTTTTGACAAGGATCCCGAAGTATTATCCAAATTCAAGATGGGAGATCAAATAAAATTTTATACAATCACGCGTGCTGAATTTGAAACATTAAATCAAAACGAACTTAAATAATTATTCATAAATGTCCGTCCAAATTGTAAAAAAAGGTATCATGGATACCCTTCAAGATAAGGGCAGATATGGCTTTCAGCATATCGGTATCCCTCCTTGTGGCTATTTGGATTATTTATCGGCGCAACTTTCAAATGTGATGGTAGGCAACCCAATAGATGCCCCCATTTTTGAATTACATTTTCCTGCGAGCAGTTTTATTTTTAAGGAGGATCAAACCATTTGTATTTCAGGAGCAAACTTTGTTCCAGTATTAAATGATAAAAGCGTTGCGATGAATACGGCAATACATGTTTGCAAAAACGATACGCTACATTTCATGCAACCCCTTTTGGGTAAAACATGTTACTTAGCCATCAAAGGAAATATAGATAGTAGTTTATGGCTGAATAGCAAAAGTGATTTTATTGCCCAAATAAAAACCAATGACCAATTTAATATAATCGCATGGGATGCGGACATTAATAAAAATAGTAACAATCCTACTGAACAACAAAATCAACAAAGCATCATTGATAAAGTTCAAAAACATATTTTTAATTCAAATGAAATACGATTTATTCCGGGGCCACAGTGGAATGATTTAAGTACGGAATCCATATCAAATATTTTAAAGCAACCCTTTTATACCAGTTTGAATTCCAATCGCATGGGATACCAATTAAAAGGTCCATCCCTACAATTAATGGAAGAAAAAACTTACCTATCGAGCGCTGTCACCAGAGGTACGATGCAATTGCTACCCAATGGAGAACTGATTGTACTGATGGCAAATCACCAGACCATTGGCGGCTATGCGAATATTGGTCAAATAATTTTGGTAGATTTACCTAAATTAGTACAGCACAAAAGTGACACCCTTTTTCATTTGAACTTAACCAATGTTGCAACAGCACATTCGGAATACAAACAAATGCAACAATGGTTTAGCTAACATTCAATGAGACAATGCCTGATTCCATGCAAGAAATAAAAAAGCATATTGATATTAACTGCGACATGGGCGAAGGGTTTCACAATGAAGCAGAGCTCATGCCTTTTATTAGCAGTGCAAATATTGCATGTGGTTTTCACGCAGGGGATGAAGATAGTATTAAGCGTACCATCGATTTGGCGTTGGAACATAATGTTGCCATTGGCGTGCATCCGAGTTACGATGACAGAATTAATTTTGGCAGACAATCCCATTTTGTTTCCTTACTCGAATTAGCAGAATTGATTTCCGATCAATTATACTTGTTTGAAAAAGTTTCAATCCCCATGGGAATTTCCTTACACCATATTAAATTACATGGCGCTTTATATAATGATTGTGCAAAGGATGCTGGATTAAGTAAAATTTTTATTCAAACCATTCAAGCCATCAACCCGGATTTAATCGTGTACGGATTAAGTGGGAGCCACACCATACAACAAGCAAAAAACTTTGGGCAACCTTTTGCGAACGAAGTATTTGCGGATCGCACTTATCAAAATAATGGACAACTCACACCAAGGTATTTGGACAACGCACTTATATACGATCCTGAAATTGCGAGTGCACAAGCATTAAAAATAATTTTCGAAAAAAAAGTGTCCACGATTCACGAAGAGGATATTTCAATAATAGCAGATACCATTTGTATACATGGGGATGGATTAAATGCTATTCCTATTGCCACAAAACTGCATGAAGTTTTAAAACAAAGTAATATTGAAATCAAATACACCTAATTCCAATCCTGTTTTAAAATCAATGACAGGCTTGAGTTTGGGCGCTGCATTTTTGATGGCCAATTCATCTATTGGTCCAGGATTTTTAACCCAAACCTCCTTTTATACAGAACAATTAATTACCAGTTTTGGATTTGTAATTATCATTTCCATTATCTTAGATTTTGGTGCGCAAATAAATATTTGGCGTGCCATAACTTTAAGTGGTATGCGCGCGCAGGAAATTGCCAATGAACTATTTCCAGGTTTAGGACATATTCTTTCATTACTCGTGGTGCTGGGCGGATTTGCTTTTAATATTGGTAATATAGCCGGCTGCGGCTTGGCACTAAATATATTAACAGGTATTTCATTTGCAAAAGGTGCAATAATTAGTGGCATAGTTGCCATCCTCATTTTTTGGATCAATGAAATTGGAAAAACATTAGACCAATTAACCAAATTTTTAGGCATCCTAAAAATTGGACTTACTTTATTTATTGTTTACGCTGCACACCCTCCTATTTTAGAAGCAGTGCATCATACTTTTATTCCTGAAAAAATATCACTCATTGCCATCGTCACTATTGTGGGTGGCACGGTTGGCGGATACATTACTTTTTCAGGCGCACACCGATTAATTGATGCTGGCATATCAGGAAGTGAACATATAAAATTTGTAACCAAGAGTGCAACCACTGGGATTATCATTTCCTCTTTTATGCGCTATATTTTATTTTTAGCAGCTGTGGGCGTTGTTTCTCAAGGAATACAATTAGATAAAAATAATCCTGCAGCTACCATTTTTGAAACAGCAGGTGGCAGATGGGGCTTGTTTATTTTTGGTATTGTTTTATGGAGTGCTGCCATATCCTCCGTGATTGGCGCTTCCTATACTTCCTATTCTTTTATTAAAAATTTAAAGGCGCGTTATTTACAAAATGAAAGATTAATGATTAGTTGTTTTATCATTATATCCACATCCATTTTTGTGATTACCGGAAAACCAAAAGAATTGTTATTATTAGCAGGTTTAGTGAACGGATTTATTTTACCATTTGCATTATCTATTATGTTAATCGCAGGGCGAAGATTACCGATACTCAAACAATTCAAATACCCTTTGTGGATTGAAATTGCAGGTTGGTTAGTGGTTGGCGTAATGGGCACCATGAGTGTGTTTGCACTCATTGAACAAATTGGGAAATAAATAATCTAAATAAATTAGAAATAAGTTTTATCCTGAAATGGAAGAGGATGAATGGGACAATACACCAGAAGCAAAATAATGACAGTGGAAAAATTAATTATTTAAGGGATCTTCTCTATAAATATCAATGAAGCCACAATTTGAACACTGATATTTTCCATAACAATGATGTGTCAGCCAAACATTACATTTTGGACACTTTTGCTCTATGACACTTACAGTGTAATTTGATTCGTCAAAATTTGAAAAGCTACGTATTGTCTCAGCCTCATAGACATCATCTCCAACAGTATAACATCCATCATTATCAATATAACTACCTGTGACATAATTAGGCCTTTTCTTTATATTTATATTATTATTTTTAATAATTTCTTTTTTACTTACCGCCTTACTTTTCATCGATTTTATTAATAAAGAAATAGCTCCTAGTGCTACTAATACTGCTACTACTAGGTATAATAATGAAGTTATAAGGTATTCCATAGAATCAAAGAGCGTTTGAAACATATTTAAGCTATTTATTTATAAAGAATTAAATTAATATAAAAATAATACTTTTTTAATCTTGTATCTAATTAGGGGGCAATTAAAATCGAAGCGGTAGGCATATTTCAAAAAGAGATTTGATAGCATCTGATTTGGCACGACCGAGCTATCTCTTTGTTCAAAATTTTAATTTCTGACCCATTCCTGACCCAAAATTGATAGTCTGACCCAAAATGTGGTTGCATGTATAAAAAGTAGTAGAAACGTAAAAGCCCCAATAGGTGAGGCTTTGATAACTATTTACCATGTGGAGAATAGCGGGTTCGAACCGCTGACCTCTTGCATGCCATGCAAGCGCTCTACCAACTGAGCTAATTCCCCCTTTAATATAACGCTTATGATTTCTAGAATAATAAATACTAAAGTTCGCCTTTTCCTTCAATCCAAAGCTTTACTGAATCTGTTGTAATTGATTTTGGTCGCTCTAATGGGAAGCCTAATGCCCTGTCCCAAGTTAAGCTTGCTAATACACCTAATGCCCTACTTACTGCAAACAATACGGTGTAAAATTCATATTCAACAATACCATAATGAACTAATAAAGCACCGCTATGTGCATCTACATTTGGCCAAGGATTTTTCACCTTCCCTAATGATTCTAAAATTGGAGGTACCGTTTCGTATATTTTCCAAACGGTATTCACTAATTTATCATCTGGTAAATGTTTTTTACCAAATGCCATTTGTGCTGTAAAACGAGGATCTGTTTTTCTTAACACTGCATGACCATATCCAGGAACTACTTTTCCTGCAGTTAAAGTTTGTTGCACGTATGTTGAAATTTGATCTGTGGTTGGTTCATCGGTACCGATGCTTTCTTGCATTTCAAAAATCCATTTAATAACTTCTTGATTTGCTAATCCATGTAAAGGACCCGCTAATCCATTCATTCCAGCTGCATAACTTAAATAAGGATCACTTAATGCAGAACCTACTAAGTGTGTGGTATGTGCTGAAACGTTTCCACCTTCATGATCCGCATGAATGGTCATGTACAAACGCATTAATTCTTTTGTAGTCTCATCTTCAAATCCCATCATATATGCCAAGTTACCTGCCCAATCCAATAATCCATTGGGGTGAATATGTTCGTTATTCTTATATTTTCTTCGGTAGATATATGCCGCTACTCTTGGTAAACGTGCAATTAAATCCATGGAGTCATCGTAAGTATACTGCCAATAATCTTTTTTATTCATGCCCTTCGCGTACCCTTGTGAAAATTTACTTTCAGTTTGTAACGCCATCACACCTGCCACAAACATAGTCATTGGATGTGTTGACAATGGCAAAGCATCAATTACATCAAACACATGTGTAGGCACATGACTGCGACGTTGCCAATTGCTGGTGATTTCTTTTACATCTATATCATTTGGAATTTCTCCAATCATCATTAAATAAAATAATCCTTCTGGTAAAGGCTCATCCCCTTTGGGTGCTTTTGGTAATTTTTCTTGTAATTCAGGAATTGAAAACCCCCTGAAACGTATTCCTTCCTGCGCATCTAACAAACTAGTTTCTGTAACTAAACCAGTCATACCACGCATACCTTGGTAAACCTGTGCTAAAGTTATTTCGCCGATTTTTTTATCGCCGTGCTGTTTTAATAATTCTTTGATTTCTATGCCTGCAGCAGTTGCCTTTTTCTCAAACCTGTCTTTAATGTCTTCCATATACCAAATATTATAATTGTACCTTTTAAATTTGGACACAAAGTTAACTAAAAAACCGGCTTATTTTGGTGCTTTTTTGTACAAATAATAGACCACCCAAATAAATAGCATATTGGGTATCCAAGCGGCTAACATGGGAGGCAAATTCCCCTTGGTAGAAAATATTGTTGAGAAGCGATCAGTTATAATGAATAAAGCAGCGATAGTGAATCCCATGGCCAAATGCGAGCCGCTACCACCCCTAATTTTACGACCTGCAATGATGGCCCCAATTAATGTCAGTAACAATACGGTAACAGGGGTTGCATCACGACGATACCTTTCAATTTTTAATTCACTCACCCCTTCAGAACCACGCATCTCCTCTAACTTAATTTGTTGGATAAGTTGCGGTGTGGTGAGTTTGTCCTTTGTGTATCTGTCTTTTTCCAAATCAACCGGTTTAAATGCAAGCTTTTTATGCATGCTCTGCGTGTAAGTCAAAGCTTCCCTATTATCAAAAACTTTGCGTTCAATGACTTCATACAAAAGCCAGTCTTTAGTAGCGGTATCATATAAAATCATTTCCGCTCTAATATTAGAAATAACTTTTCCGTTTTTTACTTGATAGGAAAAATAATTACTTCCTCTATTGGTTGCAGTGTCATACCCATAAATACCTGCATAGGTTAATGAGTCAATTTTAAAATATATATCTGATGAACTTTGTAGTAATGCATTATAACTAGAACGCGAATCAATATAAGTAGCTTCAAATCCGCCCCTAATTTTTTCCGCTTTGGGAATAATCCATTGATTGGATACCCACAAAAATAAACCCAACAAAGCGCCACCTAAAACATAAGGCCTTAACCAACGATTATAAGAAACACCACTTGCAATTATGGCAACAATTTCAGTTTGTCCTGCCATTTTTGATGTAAAAAAAATAACAGCAATGAAAACAAACAACGGAAATAATAAAGCAATGATATGTGGAATAAACCCATAGTAATAATGCGTAATGACTTCGCCTGCTGATAATCCAGATTTTACAAAGTCATCTGTTTTTTCACTTGCATCAATCACCACGGCAATCACTGCAAATAAAAATATGGCGAAGAAAAAAACCGCCAAAAACTTTTTCAATATGTACCAATCTAATTTTTTCAATTAATTTTTGGTTATAAGCGTTGACTAATTTGTGCTACCATATTCTTTTTCCAACTGGAATAATCTCCTAATTGAATTTGCTTTCGGGCCTCTCCTACTAACCAAAGATAAAAAGATAGATTTTGAATACTTGCCAATTGCAAACCTAATATTTCATCTGCCATAAATAAATGTCTGCAGTAGGCCTTGGTATAATATTGACTCATTTCATTGGGAAGTCCGGGATCTAAGGGGGAGAAATCCTTAGCCCATTTCAGATTCTTAATATTAATTACCCCCTGTGATGTGAAAATCATTCCATTACGACCATTGCGTGTTGGCATAACGCAATCAAACATATCCACTCCCAAATCAATGGCTTCTAATATATTCCAAGGTGTTCCCACCCCCATTAAATACCTTGGTTTTTGTACTGGTAAATTTTCACAACACAATGCTGTAAAATCATACAATTGTTGTTCCGGCTCACCCACACTTAATCCTCCGATGGCATTACCTACTGCATTTTTTGAACTGATATATTCGCAGGATGCTTTTCGTAAATCTTCATAAATTCCTCCTTGCACAATGGGAAATAAATTTTGCGTATAGCCATATTTGTCAGGCGTGTTATCAAACTGATGCACACATTTATCCAACCAAACATGCGTTAAGTCCATGCTCTTTTTAACATAATCATATTCACTTGGGAATGGCGGGCATTCATCAAATGCCATAATAATATCTCCCCCAATAGTCCTTTGTATATCCATCACTTTTTCGGGGCTAAACAAATGTTTGCTGCCATCAATATGTGATTGAAATATAACACCCTCCGGCTTAATTTTACGATTGTTCGCTAAAGAGAAAACCTGATACCCACCGCTATCGGTTAAAATTGGTCGATCCCAACCCATAAACTGATGTAATCCACCAGCAGCTTCAAGTACCTCCAACCCCGGACGTAGGTATAAATGATAAGTATTTCCAAGTATGATTTGGGCATTGATGTCCTTTTTCAGTTGCTGTTGTGTCACTGCTTTAATGGAACCAATAGTCCCCACTGGCATAAATATGGGGGTTTCAATGACCCCATGATCAGTGGTAATTTTACCTGCCCTCGCCGAGCCTGTTTTACTTTGGGTTTGTAATTCAAATGTTAATGCCGCCATTGGGCAAAGGTAAGGTCAAAAAGGATGTTTTCCACATTCAATATTCAAGTGTATTAGCTGTGCCGGCATGCTTTACTTTTGTAACATGCTAACTAACCAATTACTATCTAATATATTGATAGGCGCTTTTGTATTTATTATAGCCACTCAGTTATTTTATTATTTGTTTTTTTTCATCAGACTCGCTTTCTACAAGAAAAAAACGAAGCAAGTAAATGTGGAGCATCCTATTTCTGTAGTCATATGCGCACGCGACGAAGCACATAATTTAGCCAATAATTTGCCAGGGGTATTGGTGCAACAATATAGCACAACACATGAGGTCGTTTTAGTAAATGATAATTCTGAAGATGAAACAAAATATTTAATTGAGGAATTTAAAAAATCATTTAAAAATTTAAATCCTGTTTTGCTTTCTCAGGAAGCAAAAATGATTAATGGGAAAAAATTTCCTTTGTCCATAGGTATTAAATCTGCCAAAAATGAAACCTTATTATTAACCGATGCGGATTGCGTTCCCGCAAGTGAACATTGGATGCAATTAATGCAGGATGGCTATGATGATGATATTGAAATAGTATTAGGATATGGTGCCTATCGAAAAAAACCAGGGATTTTAAATAAGCTGATTCGCTTTGAAACATTCCAAACGGCATTGCAATATTTTTCCTATGCCCTTGCTGGCCTACCTTATATGGGTGTAGGACGCAATTTATCATATAAGAAAGAAGTGTTTATACGTAACAAGGGATTCTCCTCTATCAATCAAATGCCTAGCGGGGATGATGATTTATTCATCAATCAGGTTGCCAACAAAAAAAATACTGCCATTGTTATTGATCATGACGCCCATACCATCAGTGAACCCAAGACAACTTTTCAGGATTGGATGAATCAAAAGTATCGTCATTATACGACCAGCAAGTATTATAAAAAATCACATGCAGCCCTACTTGGCTTATTTGCATTTAGCCAATTTTTAGTGTACCCCATTTTTATTGCAGCATTAATACTTACACAACAATATATCATTTTAATTAGCTTATGGGCACTTCGCTTAATTGTACAAGGAAGTATTTTAAGAGGTACCATGAAAAAATTAAATGAGCTTGACCTTTGGCCTTGGTTTATTTTATTTGATTTTTGGTCCATGTTCTATTATTTATTTACCTTGCCTAGCGTATGGAAAGCCCCACAGAAAAATTGGAACTAATTACCAAATATTTTGCTGACTTCACACCGCATCAACTGCAACAGTTTGCGACATTGGAAGAAGCCTACAAGGACTGGAATGCAAAAATCAATGTTGTTTCCCGTAAAGATATTGACCAACTTTATTTACACCATGTATTACATAGCCTTTCCATTGCAGCCATCGCGGAATGGGAAAAAGGAACGCAGGTGATTGATATTGGCTGTGGTGGTGGATTTCCATGTGTACCCTTAGCCATCTTTTTTCCTGATGTACAGTTTTTAGCAGTGGACAGTATTGCAAAAAAATTAAAAGTAGTGGACGCCGTATGCGAGATGGCAGGCATAAAAAATATTACAACGAAACATACCAGAGCGGAGGAAATTAAAAATAAAAAGTTCGATTACGCCATCAGTCGCGCAGTAGCTCCATTGAAAGATTTATGGAGATGGGCTGGGCCATTACTAATAAAAAAAGCAAACCAACCCAATGGATTGATTTGCCTTAAAGGTGGTGATTTACACCAAGAAATATTTGAAAGCGGTGTTCGCCCAAAAATGATGTCTATCTATGATATTTTCCCTGAGGAATATTTTCAAGAGAAATTTATCATTCAAGTTAAGAAGCCTTAATTCTCAAACTAATTAGGTATCTCTAATTTATTATTACTTCTGTTCAAGTCCGGCATACGATAGCTTGGATCAATTTCAATTGATTTTAAAGCGGATAAGGGCTTGCTGGTTTCAAAAGTATAGGTTGGTGCAACCCATTGCCATGCTGGATGCGTGATTTGATTAACAGCCCCTTCTGACGCCTTCCCTCCTAACATTAAATCAAGTGGCATATAATGAAGTTCACTCGTGCCATCTTTGTAAGTAATTAATACTTCAATAGGCATAGGAAGTTTACCTAGTCTTTGGATACTAATGATTGCTGTATTATTTCCTGCTTGAATATCATTCAAACCATAATCAATCGTTTTAGTTGAGTTCATCCAATACTCTTTTAACCATTGTAATTGCAATCCACTTGTTTTTTCAGCTACGCGAAAAAAATCATTCGCATTGGGATGTTTGAACTTCCAAGTGTTATAATAATTTAATAAAACAATATCTCTTAATGAATCTCCAATGACATAGCCTAATACCCCTAATAAAGTTGCTCCTTTTGAATAAGCTGCATTACTATAGGCATAGTTGGTATTAAAATGATCGGCATGTGTGCTAGCAGGCTCCTCCAATCCACTCTTAGCTAAAGCCATATAGCCTGCATAACTTCCAGCTTGCGTTAACGGTAAATCTAATTTTGCTTTTTCCACACTTGCAAGTACTTGTGCCTTTGCCCGCTCACTTATAAAAGGAGATTGTGCAGCTGCATTTGCATCATACCATCTTGATACTTTACTTTCAGCAAAAGTTGCAAAGCCTTCATCCATCCATGCAAACAAACTTTCATTACTTCCTAACACTTGCTGATACCAATTGTGCATCCACTCATGAAACACCGTGCCCAAACTTGGACCTTTAATTAATGTTGCCATAGCGTATTCCATACCACCGTCACCTCCTTGAATAAATGAATATTGGGGATAAGGATATGCACCAAAGTTTTTTTCGATATAAGGCAATACTTTTTCAGCAGCATATAAAATGTTGGCCCATGCACTATCTGATTTAGCATCTTTCTGTTTATAATAAACATGTATGGTTAAGCCTTTGCGAACCAACTTTGATAAATGTTTAAATTGATCATCTGCAGCCCAAACAAAATCATGAATATTATTTCCTTTAAAATTCCAAGTCTTTAATCCTTGTGCATTAGCCACTGCATTAGGATTTTGCAACACCCCAGTTGCTGCAACCGTATAATTTTTATCTAATTGCAAACTCACATCAAAGTTGCCCCATACACCATGAAATTCACGCGCAATATAGGGATTGGTGTTCCATCCTTGGTAGTCATATTCCACCATTTTAGGATACCATTGGCTCATGGAATACCGAATGCCTTCAGCATTGTCTCTACCTGTTCGACGAATTTGCTTTGGGACTTGTGATTCAAAAACTAAGGATAATTTTGCAGAAGTTTTTGGTGCAATTGGATTCGTTAGTTGTACTTCCAAAATAGTTTCGTGCTCGATTAATTTTTGCGCTTTGCCATTAATAGTAATGGCGCTTACTCTTTGATAACCTATTTCAGTAGGAGTTAATTTTTGTATACGATCGGTAACACGTGCGTCCCAATCTTTCATAACATCCCCCCTTCTATTGGTCATAGTATTTTTTCCTAATTCTCTGCTACGAACATCCATGGATGAATTAGGTTGAAATGCATTCCAGTATAAATGAAAATAAACTTTACGTAATGTGTCTGTGGAATTGTTGGTGTAAACAATATCCTCGGTTCCTTTTATAATATTGGTATTTACATCCAATGCTGCTTTTATGTTATAATTAATATGCTGCTGCCAACGATCAGCTTGCGCGGATACCCCGCTTACAAAAGCAATAATGGCAATAAAAATGAAAGCTAAGTTCTTATTCATAGGATTAAATTAAGAAGCTAATTTAATCATTTTTCCCTTCCACCACGATCACTATCTCCCCTTTTACCTGCTTTTCGGAAAAGTATTTAACCAGATTACCCAAAGTGTCAGCAATGTTTTCCTCGTATATCTTTGTCAACTCCCTACTTACAGAAGCCTTTCGATCAATTCCAAAATGGGTAGCGAATAATTCCAAGGTTTTGACAAGTCGCATTGGGCTTTCATAAAATATCATGGTGCGCTCCTCGTTTGCCAAGGATTCCATTAATGTTTTACGTCCTTTTTTCAGTGGAATAAAGCCTTCAAATATAAATCGGGTAGCTGGTAAACCACTATTTACTAATGCTGGTACAAATGCGGTAGCACCAGGTAAACTTGTGATGGCGACACCTGCTGCCTTGCATGCGCGTACTAATAAAAAAGCAGGATCCGAAATACCAGGTGTTCCTGCATCGGTGATTAATGCAATATTTTTTCCAGCCTGTAATTGTTGTACCAAATGATCCAACACTTTGTGTTCATTATGTTGATGATAAGGCGTTAAAGGCTTATGTATTTTGTAATGCTGTAGTAATTTAGAAGAAGTACGCGTATCCTCACACAAAATAAAATCAACTGATTGTAAAACCTCAATTGCTCGAAATGTAAAATCCTTTAAATTTCCAATAGGTGTAGGAACTAAATATAACATGGAAACAATTAAATATTAAAAAAGTAAATCCAAGACCTGAACTATTGAATAACTTCAATCTCAAAATATTCCATCACTGCGTTTGCCAATAATTTTTTACTTGCTTCCTCAGCAACCGCTTTCGCCTCGCCTTCAGATGCTGCTTCAATTTGTAAAGTGAT